>VXMI01000075.1 GCA_009841165.1 Gemmatimonadota bacterium
TGGTCACCCGTCCGACAACCATCAGTCTGCGCGACGACGCCTCGGGCCGCAGATGGCGCTTGTACAGGTCCACGCTGAAGATCGTCGCGGCGGAGTTCAGCATCGAATCGAGGGAGCTCATCACCGCCCCGAAAAGCGCGGCGAACATCGCGCCGGTCAGCCCCGCGGGCAGCAGTTCGCGCATCATCACCGGGTAGGCCTGGTCGGGGTTGGTCACCTGATCGGCGAACAGCTCGGCGGCCATGATCCCCGGGAACACGATGATGAACGGGATCGCCAGCTTGATGAACCCGGCCAGGAAGATGCCGCGCTGACCGTCCGCCAGACTCCGGGCCGCCAGCGTCCGCTGAGTGATGAACTGATTCAATCCCCAGTAGAAGAGGTTCGGGATCCAGAGCCCGCCCACGAAGACCGCGAGCCACGGCATCTCCGGGTGATTCCACGGGAGGACGGTGTGCAGCTTGCCGTCGGCGGCTTCGAGAAACGGCGCGATCCCCCCCATCGCGCGGAAGCCCAGCACGGTCACCACCACTCCACCGAGGAGCAGCGCCACCCCCTGCAGCAGGTCGGACCATACGACCGCCTTGAGCCCCCCGTAGATCGTGTAGCCCCCGGCCAGGATGCCGATCAGCCAGATGCCCAGGTTCGTGTCGATACCGAAGATCGATTCGAGCGCCAGGGCGCCGGAATACAGCACCGTCGCCAGCGCGACGAACACGTACGCGGCCATGATGAAGGCGGCCATCAGCGTCCGGGTGCGGACGTCGTACCGGAACTCGAGGTATTCGGGGATCGTGTAGATGCCCGCCTGCAGGAAGCGCGGCAGGAAGAATAGCCCCACCAGCACAAGCGTGACCGCCGCCATCCACTCGTAGCTGGCGATCGCCAGGCCCAGCTCGTAGCCCCGCCCCGCCATCCCCACGAAGTGCTCGGTCGAGATGTTGGACGCGATCAGCGAGAACCCGATCAGCCACCAGGGCAGGTTGCGCCCGGCCAGGAAGTAGTCTGCGGCGTCGTGCTTCCCGCGTGAGGCGTAGAGCGAGATCCCCACGACCACGAGGAGAAAGCCGACGAAAGCCGCGATGTCGAGCGGTTGAAAGGACATGTTCCCGGCTCCAGGTTTCGAGCAGGAGCCAACCTAACGGGGAGACTTCGAATGCGCATCCAGACGGTCCGGGGCCTTGCGGGCGTCGCTGTCGTGGCGTGGATCGCGGCCTGTTCAGGGCCCGAGCCGCCCGGTGGATCTTCCGCCGACGAGCGCGGGACGCACCCGGAAAGCGCCATCCCGGCCACGGCCCGGGACATGTGGCCCGACCGCCTCGCCGAGTACCACGGGCATGTGGGCGACGTCCCGGAGTACCGGGCCATCCAAACGAGACTTGCGCAGGGCTGGAACACCTGGGACAGCCGCGACGTGCTGCGCTACGTGCTCCTGCCCGAGGGCCTTGCCGTCGACCTGGCGATCAAGCGGCACGCATGGCTCGAGGAGGGCTATCTGGGCGAAGCGCTGATCGGGCGGCGGGGCGACGATGTCGAGGTGATCCGCCCCGGCGTCCACGCTCTAGACGGCTCCTACATGCGGCTCGACATCGAGTGGCAGGGCCTCTCGGCTACGGTCGAGGCGGGCCACGCGGGAGACGACCTGGTCGTCCTGATCACCCCCCAGACAGAGGACTCAACCTACTACGAACTGGTGGTCGCCGCGGGACTGGCCTGGAACCGTCCCGGCGCGGTCGAAACATCTGCAGACGGCCTGGTGGCGCAGCTCCCCACCGGCACGCAGACCATCCACGTCGCCGGGATCGCGGAGCACGATCCGTACACCGGGACGCTCCTCCCGCACAGGGTTGTGCGGCTCGATGGCGCGGTGGGCATATCGAGCGGCCAGCGCCGTAGCGCGCAGCAGATCCGCACGGCGCTCGATGCCGCCGAGCACGCGGTACACACCCGCGCCGACCGCTACGGCGACCTCGCCGACGCCTACCTCGCCGTCACCTCCGGCATCGCCTGGAACACCATCTACGAGCCGCGCCACGAGCGCGTGGTCTCAACCGTGGGCCGCCTGTGGAACAGGGAGTACGGCGGCGTGGCCCTCTTCGGCTGGGACAACTTTTTCCTGGCCTACATGACCGCGCTCGACAGCCGCGACCTCGCCCTCGCCAACGTCATCGAGCACCTGCGGGGCGCCACGGCCGAGGGATTCCTCCCCAACGACAACCGGGGCAACGGCAGCAAGTCGTGGGACCGCTCCCAGCCGCCCGTCGGCGGCATCATGGTGCGGGAGGTCTACCGCCGATACCCCGAGCCGTGGTTCCTGGAAGCCGCCTTCGATCCGCTCCTGGCCTGGAACCGCTGGTGGCCCACGAAGCGGCTCAACGAAGGGCTCCTCAGCTACGGCTCCCACGAGGCACGGAACCCGTTCGACGAGCCGGCCGTGCGCACGAAGATCACCGCCGGCTACGAGTCCGGCATGGACGACTCGCCCATGTACGAGGATGTCCCCTTCAATCGCGAGAAGAACACGCTCGAGCTTCAGGACGTGGGCCTGACGAGCCTCTACATCGCCGATTGCCTGGCCCTGGCCGAGCTCGCAACCGTGCTGGGGCGGGACGCCGAGGCCGAGGAGCTGACCAACCGTGCTCGCCGGTTCTCGGAAGCGCTGGACGGCCTGTGGGTCGAGGAGCGCGGCTACTACCTGAACTACCGCACGGATCTCGACCGGCCCTCGACCCGCCGCTCCCCAACGCTGTTCTACCCGCTCCTTGCCGGAGTGCCCGCCGCGCCGCGCGCAGAGCGCATGATCAGGGAGCATCTGCTCAATCCGGCCGAATTCTGGGGCGACTACGTCCTCCCCTCCACGACGCGCGACGATCCCTCCTTCCCTCGCCAGAGATACTGGAAGGGAGCGATATGGCCGCCCTTGAACTTCCTCACCTACCTCGGACTGCGTCGGGCGGGGGCCCACGATGTGGCGTCCGAGCTGTCGCGGCGCTCGCTGGACATGTTTGTGGCCGAGTGGAACCGCAAGGGGTACGTGAGCGAGAACTATTCGTCGATCACCGGTGCGGGCGACGACGAGCGATTGTCGAGCGATCCCTTCCACTCCTGGGGCGGACTCTTCGGGATCATGGCGTTCGTCGAGGCGGGGCACCTGGCGGGGCCGGAGGAAGGGCTTTAGCAGCCCTGCAACCAATCGGACATTCGTGGTGTCCACACGGTAACGTCCCATGGAGAGATCCGAGTTCGCGAGGTCGACATAAATGACGCCAGTTCCGGTCAGGCAAGGACGCATGTTGGCAGGTGCGGTCCTGACGGCGGCCATGGGTGCCTGCGCGCTCGCGGAAGACGAAGGCGGGACACGCATCGTCGAGAGCACACTGGCGTCGAGCTGGCAGTCCACCGGCGAATGGACGCTGGAGGAGGATCTGCGGCTGTCCGGCCCCCCCGGAGGCTATTTCGGCATCGTCGGCGCGCTCACCACGGACTCCCGCGACAACATCTTCGTGCTCGATGGCATGGCCCAGCAGATCCACGTCTTCGCCCCCGACGGCGCCCACCTCCGGACGGTCGGCGGGAAGGGCGAAGGCCCGGGCGAGTTCCGGATGGCGACCGCGCTGGCCATCGGGCCGGGCGACAGCCTGTGGGTCACGGATCCGATGACGAGACGCTATTCCGTGTTCGGTCCGAATGGCGGGTTTGCGAGGGGGCTGACCCGCGGGATCAACGGGGAGGCAAGCGGACAGCGGTGCAGCCTGACGGTGGACGGCAGCTACCTGGAGTGGGCCACGCGCTTTCCGAACGAGGAGAGGACGGGAGATCTGTCCGACATCGATCTGCTGCACTTTCATCCCGTGCGGGTCTCGATCCGCGACGGAGGCCAGGACACCCTGCCGCGACTGGTGTTCACGCCGGAGATGGCGGACATGCCGTCCATGGGGATGCGCAGACCGGTCTGGATCGCCCCGGCCCTTCGACGAGCCTTCGGCTGCAGCGGCAGTCTGTGGTTTGCGCAAAGCGGCGAGTACCGTCTCTACAAGCGCACTCTTGAAGGAGACACCACCGTGATCACTTCGCTGGTGGACGCCAGGCCCGCCGATGTCAACGAGGCCGACCGGGACGAGATCCGGCGCGTGTTCGATGGCCGTCCGGACGTGTTGGCGGACCAGCTGCGCGCCCTCCCGGAGAAGAAGCCGATCATCGAATCGATGTTCGTGGACGGGGCGGGCCACGTGTACGTGATCCCTGAGACAGAGCGAGCGGAACCGGGCACCGCCATCGACGTGTTCGGTGAAGACGGAACGTTCGTGGGCCGGATGCCGGTCCCGGAAACCGTCACGCTGACCTACGAGTGGGCTGCGCACGCGACCCCGGACTACCTGCTCTTCGCTGCTGCGGATGACGCCGGCACCCCCTACGTCACCCGGCTGAGGATCCGGCGGTAACGATGTCGTCGTCGCACTCCGCCGCCGCCCCGAAGCTCGGGCCCCTGGTGCCCGGCACCATGGCCCCACCCGGCGCACGCGACAGCCGTGCCGCCGATCCCCGCAGTGCAACCAATCACCGCCCCCTCGGTGTCAGCGGTTCGACAACAAAAGACCCGGCGCGGGACCGGAGACTCGGCTCGGTGACGGAAGCGCAACTCATACAGCGGTTGAAGGACGGAGATCAGTCGGTCGCACGCACGCTGTACGATTCGCACGTCGACCGGATCTTCCGGCTTTGCTACCGGTTTGCGGGGGAGTACGACCTCGCGCAGGACTTCACGCAGGAAACGTTCGTGCGCGCATTCACCAAGATCGGCATGTTCCGCGGCGAGGCGGCATTCGGCACCTGGATCGCGGCGATCGCGACGACGGTCTCGCTGAACGAGCTGCGGCGGATCAAGCGTTTCCGCAACCGCGAGACTCCCCTCAACGACGAACTCCGGGGCCGCAGCCCGTCTTCGACCATCGAACCGGACGTCAAGGAGGACCTCTACCGCGCCATCGACCGACTCCCGGAGCGCAGCCGCGCCGTATTCGTCTTGCACGACGTGGAGGGCTACACCCACGAGGAAATCGGCACGATCCTCGGCATCCATCCGGGGACGTCCAAGTCGCAGCTCTCCCGCGCCCGGGCACGGTTGCGCAAGGCCCTCGCGGTCCACGCGTCGGAGTGGAAGTCATGAGCGACCTCGATCGATTCACGGCATTCCTCCGGCGCGCGGCAGCGAACTACAACGAGCCGCCCGAAGTCCCCGCGGAAGCGATCTGGAGGGGGGTGGAGGAGGGTGTCGGGGACAACGCAGCTTCCTCTCGGAGCCCCACCGGCGGCCTCGGCGATGCGGGCGCGCCTGCGGGTGCCGCCCCGGCCGACGACGCCCCAATCATCGCGCGTGGCTACCGTGCACCGCCCCCACCTCCCCGCGACGAAATGTGGGACCGGATCGAGGCGTCCTGGGCGCTGCGCGAGGCTGCCGATTCGGCCTCGGATGGCACTCGCGCTGCACCGCGCCGGCGTCCGGCGTGGGTTGGCCGGCGCGGGACGCGTGGTTGGGCCGTGGCGCTCGCGGCGGCGGCGTCGCTGGTTCTGGGAATTGCGCTCGGGCGCACGACGCGGACCGTATCACCCGGTGAGGCGACGACCGCTGCTCCGCCCGCCGTCGCCGCGACCGCCGAAACCGTGGCTCCGCGCGCCACCGTGGCAGAGCACGAACCGCGGCAACCGGACGCCTCCTCCTCATCGGCCATCGACGTGGCGGGCGCTGAATTGGCGACTGTCATCGAAGCTGCAGAAACCCGCGAACGTGGGGAAGCAGCGAACCGCAACGTGGGGCCGGTCGACGCGCCGGAGCTCGCACCGGTTCGAGGCAACCGATTCGAGCCCGAGCACGACTACGTCACCGCCCGGCACCTGGAACGGGCCGCCATCCTGCTCACCGCCTTTCGGACGGATCGGCGCACCCCCGCATCCGAGCAGGACTTGGCGCAATGGGCGCGCGAGCTGCTCCTGGACACCCGCATGTTCCTGGGATTGTCCGACTTCAGTTCGCCAATCGAGCAGGCTCTGCTTGAGGACCTGGAACTCGTCCTGATCCAGATTGCCGGCCTGGGCCCCGGCGCGCCGGATTTCGAATGGGCCCTGGCGCGTGAGAGCATGGAGCGGCGCGCCACATTGACGCGACTGCGCGCCGTGAGCGCGGAAGCCGAAACCTGACAACGGGAGATCGAATCGCAGCTGCGAAACGCGGCGCGACGAAGGAGGCAGAGAGATGAAGAGCCGAAGTGAGACGACAAGGGGCAGGAAGATGGTAACGGTCGCCGGAATGGCCCTGGCCCTCTTCCCGGTGGCCGACGCAACGACGAGGACCGCCGGTTCGGGTTCCCCATCCTTGTGGGGGAGCGGCCATCTCGCCGCGCAGAGTGTTGTAGAGGAAAGGCTGTTCCTGGCGGCGAGGTCGCTAATCAACCAGACGAACTGGCAGGACGCCGCCAACAGATTCCGACAACTCCGCGAGCGCTTCCCCGGAGGATACCACGTCAGCGATTCGTTCTATTGGGAGGCCTTCGCCCGTCATCGATTGGGCCAAAGGGAACAGGCTGTCCTGCTGCTGGACCACATGCTGGAGCAGGTTCCGGATACCATTTCAACCGATGGAGCGGACTACCATCGCGTGAACGACGCGCGTCAGCTCCGTCTTCGGATCCTCGGAGAGATGGCGGAGCAGGGCGATCCCCGTGCGGCGCAAGAGGTGCTGCGCCAGTCGGATTTGGCCATTGGGCCCGCACCGGATTCTCTTCCGATCGAGATCACGCCGACTCTGGATTCGCTCGCGACCGAGGCCGAACGGGCGCGCGCGCGGGCGGAAGCGATTGCACCGACCCTGGATTCCCTTGCGACGGCGATGGCGCTGCTCGCCGACACGGTCGAGGAGGCGAACCGAGCGAACTGGGAGGTGCTGTCCGACACTGACGGTGATGTGCTTCTCCGGGCGAACAACGTCACATTCACGTCACTCGGCGACATGTGGGAGTTCTTTTCGGACGGGCTCAGACTCACGCACCGTCGCCAGCTGCCCGAACACTGTGACGAAGCGTCGGTTCAGCAGGAGGCGCTCACCGCACTGATGCGCCTGGAAACGGACCGCGTCGAGATCCTGCGCAGTGTGATCCAACGGAGCGACGAGTGCTCCGTCAATCTGCGCGCATACGCGGTCGAGCGACTCGCGCGCGAAGAGACCGAGGAAGCACAGCAGGAACTGATCGCTCTGACCACCAGCCATCCGGACCTCGAGACCAGACGGTCGGCCGTGCAGGGCCTGCGGCGGTTCGATACCCAGGCAGCCGTGGACGCCCTCGCGGTCGTACTCACGCAATCGGACGACGCGGAGATCCAGGACGCGGCAATCCAGGGGCTCCAGCGGACCGAAAACGCGGGCGCCCTCACGGCTCTCGAGACCTATGCCGCCGACGCGTCCAGGCCGGAGGATCTCCGTGAGGACGCCATAGTGGCGCTGGGCAGACGAACCGATATCGACGCCGGTGTCCTGATCCGGCTCTATCCTGTACTCGATACCGAGGAGTTGAAGTCAGCCCTCATAGGAAGACTGCGGCGAATCGCGGAGGAGGGTAACGAGCAGGCGCAGAACTGGCTCTTCGATCTGACCTTCGATGTGAGCGAATCGGTCGACATTCGCTCGGAGGCCCTTGACGCCTGGTCAAGGAGCCCGTCACTGCCGTTGTCCGTCTTCACCGAGGCCTACGGACGGCACGGACAGCGCAGTGAATCCAGGTTGAGAGAAAGGATCTTCTACGCCCTTTACCGCAGGGTTGATCAGGCCGGCGACGAGGCCATCAAGTCGGACGCGGTGGTGAGGATGATCGAACTCGCCCGGATGGAAACCGATCCGGAGGTACGTGAACGCGCCGTATACTGGCTGGGCAGAACCGGTTCCCCCGAGGCGGTCGAGTTCCTGCTGGAATTGCTGCGCAGAACCCCGCGGGATACGTTGCCGAGGAACGGGTGATCGTCCGCGCGTTCCGCGCCGGAGATTGTGATTCGTTTCACAATCTCGCTGGGCATGGCGCGGGATGTCGGCTGACGGGCAACTCCCAAGTCGCAAACCAAAGGGTCACCAAATGGGGTGTTGTCGGGCTCGGACCGCGATTGCAATAGCCGTCCTGGTGACGGCAGGGTGCGACGGAGGAGACGGGGGCGAAGACCCTGGCGCTACGCCCGAAGTCCCCACCTACGAGGGCACCATCGACCTCGAAGTCGGCGCAATGGACGGGGACGATCCCTATCTTTTCTCGAGAATCGAGGCCGTCGCGGCCGAAGAGCGCGGACGGATTATTGTGGCCGACCGGCAATCTAACGAGATCCGCGTGTTCGAGCCGGACGGAGTGTTCGCATTCCACTTCGGAGGCTACGGCGAGGGCCCCGGTGAACTGACGGACATCTGTTGCATGGAGTTCGGGCCCGACGGTGACCTGTGGGTGCGCGAGAGCGAACGTTTCAGTGTGTTCAGGCTGGGTGAGACGGGCGCGGAATACCAAACGGGACTGAGAAGTCCGCAAATGGGCGTGACCGGTGTCATGGCTCCTTTCACCTTCGACGACCTGGGCCGGCTGGTGTCCGTCGGGCACGTGTATGACGACGACGGCGTGAGCCTGGACACACGATATCGTCTGCTCCCCGATGGAACCGTGGACACCCTGGTCATGGCGGACAGGGAGCGCCAATCCGTGAGCCAGGAGACGGTGCCGTTTGAACGGGGGCCTTTCAGAGGCGTCGCGTACATCAATCAGCCGTTCGGCCCGAGGTGGATTCATGCTCATTCAAACGGGGGCGTCTGGGCTGAGGCGGTCACCTCGGACTACTCGATCAACTACCACAGTCCGGACGACACAGTCGCCTTGATCGAGGGCCCCTCGCTTCCGGGACCGGCACTGAGCCCCGCTGAACGAGAGCGGGCACAAGTCCAGATTGACCGTGATCTGGAACGGACCGACCTGGCCCGCCATCCGTTTGGGATCCCCGACCGCAAGCCTCCGCTCGCCCGCATGTTCTTCGACCGGCACAGCCGTCTCTGGGTCGAGAAATCCGCACCGGACGGAGCCGAAATGCGCGAGGCGGACGTCTACGAAGGAACGACCCTCACAGCCCGGTACCGATGGCCGCGCCGCATCTGGGAGTTCCCGGTCCCCTGGGCCGCGGAATCCGTCCTGTACGGAGTGACCGCCGACTCCCTCGGTGTGCAGCGTGTGGCACGGGTGCGCTTCACGCGGACACCCTGAGGCGCCGCTACGCCTCCGTCACGTCCGCCGACCAGGTGATCTCGACCGCGTCCTTCAGGCTGCACGCCGTCGGGCACTTGCCGACGTGCGTGGCCAGTGCGCGGTCCACCTTGTCGCGCGGCGCGCCCTCCGGCAGCCGGATCGTGTAGTGGGCGTGGATGCGGGTCAGTACCACGATCCGGTCCACGACCTCGTTGGTGCCTTCCGCGGTGACGCTGATCGCGTCGTTGGCCATCGGGATCCCGCGCACCTCCAGTGCGCCGTTGAGGGTCCCGAGCAGTCAGCCGGCCGCGGCCGCGACCAGGTAGTCGACGGGGAGCGGGCGGTCGGGTTCGTCGTGCAGCCGGTAGTGGGCCTTGATCGGACCGTGGACGCCGAAGTCGACCTCGGTGCCGTCGGCGAGGGTGGCGCGGCGGTGGATCCCGTCGACCTTGGTGACGGTGGCGTGGGCGGTGTAGAATGGGCTGCTCATGGGGCGGACTCTTTGTCGGTGACGGAGTGTCGGTGGGTGCGGCGTCACGCCGAAGGTACATCGGCGCCACCGCCGCCGGAACCCACAATCCGTGCGTACAGCTCCGGGTCGGTGGCTCCCTCGGTGTTGAAGACCAGGACGCGCGACTCCCGCCCAAGCCCGATGGCACGGCACAGGTCGGCGTCGCCCGCCGCCTCGATCAGCCCCAGCAGTCCCGCCACACCCGATTCGCCGCCCTCGAACGGCTCGCCCAGTGCGCCGCCGGCGGCCGCTCGCATGAGAGCCCTGATGCCCCCGTCCCGCACGGTCATGAAGGCGTGCGCGCCGGCGCCCACGACCTCCCAGGCCAGCGGCGAGATCTCCCGGCAGCTCAGCCCCGCCATGATCGTGTGCAGGTCGCCCCGGGCCACACGGGGCGCCCCCGCGCAGCCGCTCCGGTACAGCCCATCGGCCTCCTCGGGCTCGACGATGACCGCGACGGGGCGTTCGGGCCCCAGCCGCTCCCACAGGTGGCCGATGACCGCCGCGGCCAGGCCGCCGACGCCGCCCTGGATGAAGACGTGGGTGGGCGATGGCCCCTGGTGGGTGGCTGACGATGCCCTCAGGGCTTCCAGGGCCTCCTCGACCATGACGGTGTATCCCACCATCACCAGGCGCGGGATCTCCATATAGCCCGGGTAGGACGTGTCCGAGATCACCGTCCAGCCGTTGTCGCGCGCGTCGCGGGCGGCCTGCGTGACCGCGTCGTCGTACTCGCCGTCCACGCGCACCACGCGGGCGCCGAACGACCGGATCGCGGCGGCGCGAACCTCCGTGACGTGCGTGGGCAGGTAGATCACGGCGTTGAGGCCGAACATGCGGGCGCCCCATGCGACCGAGCGGCCGTGGTTGCCGTCGGACGCGCAGGTGACGGTGGGCGCCGCCGACGGAGTACGCCGCGGCCCGTGCCCATCGCCGCCGGACGCTCCCGGCCGCCAGGTGAAGCCCGTCGGCGCCGCGGCCGTATCTCCCCCCATCATCACCCGCAGCACTCCATAGGCACCGCCGAGCGCCTTGAAGCTGCCGAGACCGAAACGGCCGCTCTCATCCTTCACATGAACCGACGCCAGCCCCAACCGCGACGCCAGATGGTGCGCGGATCTCAGCGGGGTCGGCCGGTAGTCGGGCCACGAAGAGATCTCGGTGCGGGCGGATCGGTGGGCGTCGAGATCGATGACGGCAGCCGGCCGGCGCGGGTAGGGACCCGGTGGGGCGGCGTTGGGGTTGATGGTCCAGGGCAAGCGGGGGCTCCGGGTTGCGGCGGGCGGGCAGTCCGGCAGGAAAAAACCGGGCAAGTCTATTACCTTCCTTGGGCTATGGATCTACGTCAAATGTTTGGTGGCGTGTTGAAGCTCCGGCGTCCGGATCCCGGCGAAGCGCTGGCTGGTCGGACCGAGCCGCTTCGTGTACCCGTCGCGCACCACGTAAACGGCAATCGGATCAAGCCTCCCTTCCCGGCGGGGTTCCAGCAGGCGTACTTCGCAATGGGCTGCTTCTGGGGCGCGGAACGGATCTTCTGGGAGCTGCCCGGCGTGTATTCAACGGCCGTGGGCTACCAGGGAGGGCTGACTCCCAACCCCACCTACCAGGAGGTCTGCAGCGGCCGCACGGGGCACGCCGAGGTGGTGCTGGCCGTCTTCGATCCCGACCGGATCTCGTATGCGACGCTGCTCGCCGCGTTCTGGGAGGGCCACGACCCCACGCAGGGCATGCGGCAGGGCGCCGACATCGGCACCCAGTACCGCTCGGCGATCTACACCGTCGGGGATCCGCAGCGCCGCCTGGCGGTCGAGTCGCTCGACCGCTACCAGGGGGAACTGGCGCAGGCCGGCTACGGGAGCATCACGACCGAGATCGAGGACGCACCGCCGTTCTACTACGCCGAGGAGTACCACCAGCAGTATCTGGCCAAGAATCCGGGAGGATACTGCGGACTGGGCGGCACCGGCGTGTCCTGTCCCAGCGGCGTCGCCGAACCCGTGGACTAGCCCCATCCGAGGAGCCATGGCAGGAACCGCCCTCAAATGACACCGGCCTCGAATCGCGCGCAGAACGGTCCGGAGTGGAGAGGCCGGCTCTTCGACATCATCTTCGAAACCGACACCCATCGTGGTGCCAGGGCGTTCGACCTCGTGCTGATCGTCATCATCCTGGCAAGTGTCATCGTTGTGATGCTCGATTCAGTGGAAACGATCGCGGCCTCGCACCATCAGCTGCTGTACGTTCTCGAGTGGATATTCACCGTGCTGTTCACGATCGAATACGCCGCCCGACTGGCGTCGGTGCAGTCGAAACGCCGCTACGCGCTGAGCTTCTTCGGCATCATCGACCTCCTGGCGATCATCCCCACCTACCTCAGCCTGCTGTTGCCGGGCTCGGAGTACCTGGCGATCATCCGGGTGCTCAGGGTGTTGCGCGTATTCCGCGTGCTGAAGCTCGTGCGCTATCTGGGCGAAGCCAGGATTCTGGCGCGAGCAATGGCGGCCAGCCGCTACCGGATCATCGTCTTCCTCATTACGGTGGTGACCATGGTGGTGGTGCTGGGCTCGTTCATGTACCTGATCGAGGGCGAGGACGCCGGCTTCACCTCGATTCCCGCAGCGGTGTACTGGGCGGTGGTGACTCTGACCACGGTCGGATTCGGCGACATCACCCCCAACACCGCGGTCGGGCAGTTCCTGGCCTCGGTGATCATGCTCATGGGGTATGGGATGATCGCCGTACCCACGGGCATCGTCAGCGTCGAACTCGCCTACGCCGCACACGCCGCGGGGCAGACGGGCGGGGCGCCCGGGACGAGGGACAACGTGTGCACGGCGTGCCGAACAGGGGGACACGACAGCGATGCCCGCTTCTGCAAGAAGTGCGGGGGGACGGTTATCGCGATTGCGCCGGAAGGCTGAAGAATGAGCGAAGGCAAATCTCGCGAAACTCCCGAGCGGCTCCTGCGGGAGGAGGGGTTGGAGGATGAAGATGCGCTGTCCGCAGCCCGGGAAGAGACCATCACGGTACTGAGCGAGTGCTTCGCGCGGGACCTGTTGACGGTCGAGGACTTCGAGCGGCGAGCGGAGCTGGTGCATGGTGCCCGCTCCATGGCCGAGCTGGGCACGGCGATCGAAGGGATCCGGACGGGCGGGCTGCCGGTGCGGACGGGTGGAGCGACGGCGGGCCCATTGCGGCGCCCGAGGCCCGGCCCCGCCACCGCGCCCAACCTTGCTCACGCCCCTTCGGCCCGGGACTACGACCGTGCCATCGCCATATTCGGCGAGACCAAGCGGGAGGGCGCGTGGACTCCGGCCCGCAGCAACACGGTCGTGGCGGCCATGGGCTCGGCGGTGATCGATCTGCGGGAGGCGTACCTCGACCCGCATCGGACGGTGGTGTCGGCCTTCGCCTTCATGGGCGGAGTCGAGGTCATCGTGCCGCCGGGAGTCCACGTGGAGTGTTCCGGCTCGGCCATCTTCGGCGGTTTCGAGCAGCGGAAGGAATACATGTCCTCGCCTGTCGCCCCCGGTGCGCCCGTGGTGCAGGTATCCGGGTTCGCCGTCTTCGGAGGCGTCGAGGTCGAGCAGCGCCTGGTGGGAGAGACGAGGCGCGAGGCCAAGCGGCGGAGACGGCGCGAGAAGAAGGAGCTGAAGCGGCTACGCAAGCGCCGCTGATCCGCCCGGTTTTGCGCCCGCGGTGCCGAAGCCGTAGTCTCCCCGTGTTCCAGCGGACCGAAGTGCACATTTCCGGCGCCGGACAGCCGGAGGGGACCTCGCGACCGCTCACAGCAGAAAAGCTCGTCCAACCCCAGGAGACTATCCGCACATGTTCAACAAGGAACACCCCGGACTCAAGGTGCTCGCCTACAACGCCCTGCGCGTCGTGGCGGGTCTGCTCTACGCCCAGCACGGAGCCCAGAAGCTCTTCGGAGTCCTCGAGGGCAACCAGGCCGAACTGATGAGCCTCATGGGCCTGGCCGGGGTCATCGAGTTCTTCGGCGGGCTGCTGATCGCGGCCGGCCTGTTCACCCGGCCGGTGGCGTTTGTGGCATGTGGCCAGATGGCGGTCGCCTATTTCATGGCGCATGCGCCACAGGGCTTCTGGCCGATCCTCAACAGGGGCGAACTCGCCGCCTTCTACTGCTTCACCTGGCTGTTCTTCTTCACGCACGGACCGGGCAAGTACTCGATCGACGGGCGGCTGGCCTCCCGGAAGGCGGAGGAGTAGGCCTCAGCAGTGCTCCGCGAACGCTGACTGCAGGTCCTGGGCTATGGCCGGGGCTGACCGCCCCTCGATCTGGAAGCGCTCGAGCATGAACACCACGTCGCCGTTCTTCAGAAGGGCGATGGAGGGCGACGAGGGCGGATAGCCGATCAGGTGCCGCCGCGCTGAAGCGGTGGCGTCCATGTCCTGTCCCGCGAAGACCGTGACCATGTGGTCGGGCTGCGTGTCGCCCTGCAGCGCCATGGCCACCGCGGGTCTGAAGATCCCCGCCGCGCACCCGCAGATCGAGTTCACCGCGACGAGGACGGTCCCTTCCATCGCGTCCATCGCCTGCTCGACCTGCTCGGCGTCGCGCAGCTCCTGAAAGCCCATTCGCACCATGTCGGCCCGCATGGGGGCGACCATCATCTCCGGGTACGGCATATCGATCGTGTCCTTCGGTGGGGTTCGCTTGTCACGGGACACGAAGTCTACCGGGGAATGCGGCCGGATACCAGATGCCGGGCGGGAGAGCGCGCATCGCAATATTGTTATAGACAAGGAGGAATGGCCGCGATGGAAGTAGTCCGCCTGCGAGTCAACGGCGACGAGCGCGTGTGTGGGGTTCCAACCCACTACACGCTCCTGGAAACGTTGCGCTACGGACTCGGCCTGACCGGATCGAAGCAGGGATGCGACAAGGGTGACTGCGGCGCCTGCACCGTGATCGTCGACGGCAGGGCGGTGCTGTCGTGCATCACGCCGGTCTGGGAGGCCGAGGGAAGGGAAGTGCGTACAGTCGAGGGGCTCGCGACGGCGGCCGGGCTTCATCCGGTGCAGGACGAGTTCGACCTCAACGGCGCGGCGCAGTGCGGTTTCTGTACGCCGGGCATCCTGTGCAGCTCGGTGGCGCTCCTCGACCGCAACCCTTCGCCCACGCGCGGCGAGATCCGGGCCGCACTTGCCGGCAACCTGTGCCGCTGCACCGGATACGAGAAGATCTACGACGCGGTCGAGGCCGCGGCCGAAAGGCTGGGCGACCGGTGAGCGGGCGCGGTACGGGCACCGTCGCGCCGCCGGCGCGGGTGCGTGAGCCAGGGCAGGGCGCGCAGGCGGCGTCGCCGAACGGATCGGGACGGGAGGCCGAGATTTCCGAGGCACTCGCCACGATCGGCCGTCCGATGCGCAAGATCGACGGGCGCGCGAAGGGCACCGGTCGGGCGCGCTACACCGACGACATTCGCCTCCCCGGCATGCTGCACGGCAAGATTCTGCGCAGCCCGCACCCCCACGCCCGTATCCTCGCGGTCGATACCTCCCGGGCCGAGGCGCTCGAAGGCGTGCACGGAGTGGTGACGGGCAGGGACATGCCAACCACCTACGGCATCATCCCCTGGACGCCGGACGAGTACCCGCTCTGCGTCGACAAGGTCCGCTACGTGGGCGACGGAGTGGCCGCGGTCGCGGCGGTCGACGAGGATACCGCCAACGCGGCACTCGCACTGATCGACGTCAAATACGAGGAGCTGCCCGCCTACCTCGATCCGCACGAGGCGATCGCCGCCGACGGCCCGTTCATCCACGAGCCCCGCAAGAAGGGCTGGAACGGCAACATCACCAAAACGGTGGAACTCGCATTCGGCGACGTGGATCGCGGATTCGAGGGGTCGGATCTTGTAGTCGAGGGCGACTACTTCTTCGAGGGAACCACCCACACGCCCATCGAGCCGCACTGTGCCATCGGACTTGCGGAACCCGACGGCAAACTCACGGTGTGGTCGGCCACGCAGGTCCCCCACTACCTGCACCGCGAACTGGCGCGCGTCCTGGAACTCGACCCCGCCCGCGTCCGCGTCGTGCAGCCCCCCGTCGGCGGCGCGTTCGGCGGCAAGTCCGAGCCATTCGACCTCGAGTTCTGCGTCGCGAAGCTGTCCATCATCACCGGCCGTCCGGTCAAGATCCTCTACACCCGCGAAGAGGTCTTCTACTCCCACCGCGGACGCCACCCCTTCCACATGCGCTACCGCACGGGTGCCACCCGCGACGGCATACTCACCGCCGTGGACTCCAGGATCGTCATGGACGGCGGCGCGTACGCGTCCTTCGGGCTGGTGACGACCTACTACTCCGGTCAGCTCCTCACGGCGCCCTACCGGATGCCCGCCTACCGCTTCCACTCCACGCGGGCCTACACCAACAAGCCGGCGTGCGGGCCCAAGCGCGGGCACGGCTCGGTCCAGCCGCGCTTCGCCTTCGAGGTGCAACTCGACCGCATCGCGGAGGCCCTCGACATCGACCCGATCGAGTTGCGCCGACGCAACTTCATCGGCTCCGACACCCGCACCGTGAACGACCTGCGCGTCACCTCGAACGGCTTCCTGGAGTGCCTGGACGCGGTGGAGCGGGCCAGCGACTGGCAACACAAGTTCCGCCGCCTCCCCTACGGGCGCGGCGTGGGCGTGGCGGGCTCGACCTACATCACCGGCACCAACTACCCCGTCTACCCCAACGACATGCCCCAGTCCGGCATCCAGCTGCAGGTCGACCGTTCCGGGCGCGTCGCGATCTTCTCCGGCGCCTCCGAGATCGGCCAGGGGGTCGACTCCATGGTGACGTACATCGTCGCCGAGGAACTGGGGGTCCCGCTGGAGCACATCCGCGTGCTGGCGGGCGACACCGACTTCACCCCGGTGGACCTGGGCGCCTACTCGTCGCGGGTGACGTTCATGCTCGGCAACGCCTGCATCGACGCCGCGCGGCGCATCAAGGCGATGGTGCAGGAAGCGGTGGCCGAGGCGTGGGGCACGAAACCACGCGAGGTCCTGCTCGCCGGCGGACTCGCGGTCATGGCGGGTGACACGGGCACCGGCATGCCGCTGCGCGAAGCCTTCAACCTGGCCGAGGCGAAGTTCGGCACCCTGGGCGCCACGGGTTCCTACAATACGCCCAGGGACGTGCACGGTAGCTACCGCGGCGCCACGATCGGCGCCTCGCCGGCCTACTCCTTCACGGCGCACGTCGCCGAGGTCGAGGTCGACCCCGAAACCGGATTCGTGACGGTCGAGAAGATCTGGATCGCCCACGACTGCGGCCGCGCGCTCAACCCGGTGCTGGTCGAGGGGCAGATGGAGGGGTCCGCCTACATGGGCTTCGCCGAGGCGCTCATGGAGGAGCAGATCTTCAAGAGCGCCGACCAGGGACGCGCCGGGCTCCACAACGCGCCATCGCTCCTCGACTACCGGATTCCGACGAGCCTCGACACGCCCGCGCTCGAGTCCCTCATTGTCGAGTCGATCGACCCGGAGGGGCCGTATGGAGCCAAGGAGGCCGGAGAGGGCCCGCTCCACCCGTCGATCCCCGCGATCGCCAACGCCATCCACGACGCGGTCGGGGTGAGGATGAACTCGCTGCCGTTCTCGCCGCCGCGGGTGTGGCGCGCGATCCAGGCCGCCGGAGACGGGGGGCGGGGTTGAGGGCACGCGCCGTTCTCGCCCTCGGGGCCGTGGTCTTCGCCGGGTTGGCTGCCCCCGGCGCGCGGGCCCAGGAGCGGCCCGCCGAAGGGACGGCGCGCGACTGGCAGATCGCCCACGAACAGGTCGCGTGGGCCATGACGCACCGCCGTGCTGTGGGCCCCGGGTTCGGTGAACTTCTCGGCGCCATCGGCGAACGCCTGGTCGGAACACGCTACGAGCCGCACACCCTGGAACTCGCCGGCCCCGAGCGCCTGGTCGTCAACCTCGAGTCGCTGGACTGCGTCACCTTCGTCGAGAACGTCCTCGTCATGGCCCGCCTCGCCTGGACCGCCGAGGCCGCGCTCGTCGAGGATCCGCACCGCTTCGAGGCCGCCTACCGCCGCGAACTCACCGCGATCCGGTACCGCGACGGGGTCCTCGACGGGTACCCCAGCCGCCTTCACTACTTCAGCGAGTGGATCGGGAACAACGAGGCGAAGGGGCTGGTGGACGGGATCTCGCAGGCTTTGGGCGGGGTGGTGGACGAGTCCCCCCTCCACTTCATGTCGACGCACCCGGACGCGTACCGTCAGCTGGCCGATCCAGGCGTGCTGGCAGCAATTGCCGGCACCGAGGCGGGGCTCGCCTCCGTACCGCGTCACTACCTGCCCGAAGACGGGATCGAGGACGCGGCGCGCGGCATACGCGAAGGCGACATCATCGCCGCGACCAGCACGGTGCCCGGCCTCGACATCGCCCACACCGGGATCGCCGTGTGGCGGGACGGCGCGCTGCGCCTCATGCACGCGCCCCTGGTGGGTTCGCACGTCCAGATCAGCGACGAGACACTGGCCGAGCGGATCGGGCGGATCGAGGGGCAGGACGGGATCATGGTCGCGCGCCCGCTGCCGCCGCGGTAGCAGCGATGCTCAGGCTGCACCCGTTCCGCTATCACCGCCCGGAGACGGTCGACGAGGCCGTGGCGCTCCTGGCCGGGTTCGGGGAGGAGGCCATGCCGATGGCCGGTGGCACGGACCTGATGCCGAACATGAAACACAGGCTGTTCACGCCGGCTCACGTGGTCTCGCTGAACCGCATCGCCGCGATGAGGGGCGTCGCCCTCGGCCCCTCGGGCCAACACCTCCGGATCGGTGCGCTCGAGACGCTCGCCGACGTGTCGGCCAACCCGCTCGTGCGGCGGTACTTCCCCGGGCTCGCCGACGCGGCGGGGCTCGTGGCGGGTCCGCAGCTCCGCAACATGGGGACGATCGGCGGCAACGTCTGTCTCGACACGCGTTGCACCTACTACAACCAGACCGAGTTCTGGCGGGGAGCGCTCGGCTACTGCCTGAAGAAGGACGGCACGGTGTGCCACGTCACAAAGGTGGGGAAGAAGTGCGTCGCGGCGCACTCTGCGGACACGCCGCCGAATCTGATCGCCCTCGGCGCGACTTTGGCGCTGGCGGGTCCCGGCGGTGCGCGCGAGATCCCTGCTGCCGAGTTCTTCCTCACCGACGGGATCTGGAACACGCGGCGGGCGCGGGACGAGATCCTCACCGAGATCAGGATCCCCGTCGGCGGACCCGGTCGGCGCAGCGCCTACCGGAAGCTGCGGCAGCGGCACTCGATCGACTTTCCGCTGCTGTCGGTCGCGGTGACGGGCGATTTTGAAGAAAACGGGGTCGTGGAACGTATTGGCGGCGTTGTATCGGCACTGGGCGCACGGCCCCGCGTGGTGGCCGGCTGGGACGAGATTGCGGTGGGTGGGCGGCTCGGCGGGCGCGTGATCGACGCCCTGGCGGATCGCGCCTACGCGCAGTGCCGGCCGCTGGAGAACATCATCGTGGATGCCGAATGGCGGCGGGCGATGGTGCGCGTGCATGTACGGCGGGCACTGGCGGAGTTGGCCGGCAGGGCACCGTCGGCGGGCAACGGTTCCGCAGCCGGGCCGTGACACCAGGGCGCAATTGGAACATGGAAGGGGAGCGCATCATGTACCGCGAAAAAACCTGGGCGCCGCTGTGGGTCTTTGCGATTCTGTGGACGGCGTGCCTTGCCGGTGCGGCCGCGGTCGCATACGAGCAGTTCCTGCAGTCGGCCGGTATGCCTGGAGACGGGTCCGTTCTCCTGAAGGCTCCCTTGGTGCTGGGTGGCGTGCTCCTGTTCCCGACCCTGATCACGCTGCTCTTTACGCGCCTCGACGTGGAAGTTCAGTCGGATCAGCTGTTTATCGCGTTCGGCCCCATACACCTGATTCGCAAGCGGATCCGCTTTACCGACATCGATTCCGTGCGCGGGCTGACCTACCGGCCGCTGCGCGAGTTCGGGGGCTGGGGAATTCGCCCGCGCGGGTCGCGCACGGCGTGGACCATCCGCGGCAACCAGGCGGTCAAGGTGACGCTGCAGAGCGGCAAGCAAGTCTACGTGGGGTCGCGCTTCCCGCAGCGGCTCGAAGAGCGGATCCGCACGGCGATGAGCGCGACGCGAGGATAGCGCTGCTCCCGCGGGCCTGATGACGGGCGCGCCGACCGCAGGCGAGGATCGCCGTAACCAGTCTGACTAGTTATAATGGTCACATGAACGTCGTCTACTCCACCTACGAAGCCAAGGCGCGGTTCTCGGAAGTTCTCCGCCTGGTGCGCGAGGGCACGACCGTCACTGTGTCCTACCGGGGCGATCCCGTCGCGGAGATCCGCCCGATCGAAAAGGCAGCTGGAACTGTCGAAGAGCACTTCGCACGACTCGAGAAGCGCGGGATTCTCGTCCCCGCCCGGGCAACGCGGAAGCCCCTGCAGGTAGGAGCCCCGAAGCCGGGTGCGCTTGCCCGCTTCCTGGCGGACCGCGGCGATTGAGCATCGCTTACGTCGACACGTCGGCGGTGGTCGCCATCGCCTTTGCCGAGGCGGGCTCGGTGGCGTTGGCGCGCCGTCTCGACGGCTTCTCGCGTCTTGTGTCCTCGAACTTGCTCGAAGCCGAACTGCGAGCCGCGTGCCTGCGCGAGGGACGCCCCGCTCCGGCTGATCTTCTTGCGTGCCTCGAGTGGATACTGACCGACCGGCCTCTCTCCCGGGAAATCGGTATGGTCCTCGAATCGGGATACCTGCGGGGTGCCGATCTCTGGCACCTGGCGACCGCTCTCTACGCGGCTCCCGAACCGTCCGCAATCTCTTTCGTTACGCTCGACCGCAACCAGGCCACAATAGCGTCCGCTCTGAACTTTCGAGGGTAGGGCAGGGACGGTCCCGCTACCCCCGCTCCAACACCATCGCGAACCCCATCCCGCCCGCGGCGCAGACCGTCACCAGGCCGAACTGGCCGTCGCGCCGCCGCAACTCGTTGAGCAGGGTGGTGGTGAGCCGGCCGCCGGTCGCGCCGAACGGGTGGCCGATGGCGATCGAGCCCCCCATGACGTTGATCACGTCGGGATCGGGGTGCCCCACCTTGCCCGGGCGGCCCAGCTCCTTCCGGCAGAAGTCGTCCGAGTCCCAGGCCTGGAGATTCGAGAGCACCTGTGCGGCGAACGCCTCGTGCATTTCCAGCAGGTCGATGTCGGCCATCGTGAGACCGGCGCGATCCAGCGCGATGGGCGCGGCATAGGCGGGGCCCTGCAGGAGCTGCCCGGCCGGGTCGAGCGCGGTGATGGCGTAGCTGCGGAGGTAGCCGAGCGGTTCGAGGCCGAGTTCGGAGGCGCGCCGCGGGGACGCGAGCAGCACCGCCGAGGCGCCGTCGGTGAGTGGCGACGCGTTCCCCGCCGTGACCGAGCCGTACTCGCGGTCGAAGACGGGCCGCAGGGCGGACAGCGCCTCGATCGAGGTGTCGGCGCGGATCCCGTTGTCGCGGTCCACCGTGACATCGTAGCGCGGCGGGACATGGAAGGGCGCGATCTCGTCGGTGAGACGGCCGTCGCCGGTGCCCGCATGGGCCTTGCGGTGCGACCGCAGCGCCCACAGGTCCTGGTCCTCCCGGGAGATCCCGTTCTCCCTGGCCATGCGCTCGGCGGCCT
Source organism: Gemmatimonadota bacterium (assembly GCA_009841165.1). Taxonomy (GTDB): domain Bacteria; phylum Gemmatimonadota; class Gemmatimonadetes; order Longimicrobiales; family Gaopeijiaceae; genus Bin94. The sequence continues at coordinate 21,430 of VXMI01000075.1, forward strand.
GGCCCATCGACTCCCCGGTCGAGTACTCGGCGATCGCTGGCGCCACGGGGAGCAGGTCCCGGGGGCGCAGCCGCGCGAAAGCCCTCAGGCGCGCGCCCAGCGTCTTCGCGCGGGAGGCCGAGACAAGCGTCTTCGACAGCCGGTCGGAGGCCAGGATCGGGATGCGCGACAGACACTCGGCCCCGCCCGCGACCACGACGTCGGCGCACCCGGCCTCGATGAGGTTTGCCCCGTCGGCGATGGCCTGGTTGGCGGAAGCGCAGGCGCGCGAGACGGTCACGGCAGGCACATCCTTCGGCAGCGTGGGAAGCCCCACCTCACGCGCGATGTTAGGCGCCTGCGGATCGTGCAGCACGGTGCCGTAGACGAGGTGTTCGACCGTCTCGGGCGATATCCCGGTCCGCGCGACGAGTTCCGTCACCGCGTGCCGCCCGAGATCGATGGCCGTGAGGTTGCGGAAATGAGTGCCGGATCGGACGAACGGCGTCCGGCAGCCCGCGATGATCGCTGTGTTCATGCTGTGCCCCGATGGCCGAGGTGAAACGGCCTCCACCTTCCCGCAGGCGCGCCCGCACGCCACCTTACCAGGTTGAGTCCGGCCCGGTGGACGCGCCGCGATCCACGATCCTCACACCCCCAAAGGCAACGCCGGAGCAAGGGAACGGGAGCCCCAGTGAAAGCCGTCGAGTTTAACGTAACCATCCCCGGGTTCATCCTGGCGAAGACGCTGGGGCGATTCAGCGATGCGTTCGTGTACGGGCGGGCGTCGCGGCTGGGGCTGGTCGAGCGGCCGCGGCCGGAGCTTCCTGGAGACGACTGGGTGCGTGTCGAGGTGCTCCTCTGCGGGATCTGCGGCAGCGACCTTGGCAACATCTCGTACAAGTCGAGTCCCGCGATGGAGCCCTTCGGGTCGTTCCCGGCCGTTCTGGGGCACGAGATCCTGGGGCGCGTGGCGGAGGTCGGGCCCGGCGTGGCGCATGTCACGGCAGGCGATCGCGTCGTGATCGATCCGATGCTGCACTGCGAAGTCCGTGGTTGGGAGGAGAAAGCCTGGTGTCCTTCGTGCGTGGCCGGTCTCCACTCGACCTGCGAGCTGTCGGGCGAGGAGGGTGCGCCTGCGGGAGACGCCCATCCCACGCGGGACGCTGGCGGGCACCTGGCTGCGGAGCGGGGCCCGGGTGTTGCACGGGACGTTGGCCGGCCGCTGGCACCCGGCCTGACGATCGGCTACCACCGCGACCTCGCGGGCGGCTGGGGCGAGGAGATGATCGCCCACAGGCGGCAGGTCTTCACGGTCCCCGATGCCGTGCCCGACCGTGTGGCCGTGCTGACGGAACCGCTGTCGATCGGTGTGCACGGCGTGCTGCAGAGCGGGGCGCTACGATCGCCGGGGCCGATTCTGGTGATCGGGAGCGGGGCGATCGCATTCGGCACGATCTGGGCGCTGCGCACGCTGGGCTACGAGGGTCGGCTGGTGGCGCAGGCCAAGCGTCCGCACGAGGTCGAGCTGGCGGCGGCGCTGGGGGCCGACGAGACGATCACGCCGGGCGACGAGGCGAGGCAGGCGCTGATCGACACGGGTGCGCAGGCGTACATGCCCGTGGTCGGGCCCGAGGTCTACGCCGGCGGCGGATTCGACCTGGTCTTCGACTGCGTGGGCAACCAGCCCAGTCTGGCGCAGTCGCTCGGCTTCGCTTCGGCCCGGGGGCGGATCGTGGTGCTGGGGTGCGCGGGACAGATCCGCAAGCTGGACCTGACCTTTCTGTGGGCGAAGGAGCTGCGGCTGCAGGGATACGTGGGCTACGGCGCCGAAGAGTGGGAGGGGCGCCGGGTGCACACGTTCGAAGTCGCCCTGGCCAGGATGCGGGACGACCCCCGCGCGCTGGGCGATCTGGTCACCCACGTCTATCCGCTGGAGCAGTACCGCGATGCGCTGCGCTCCGCGTACGACCACCGCCGCAGCGGCGCGGTCAAGGTGGCGCTGCAGCCCTGACGCGGGTGGCGGCGGTCAGGGCCGCCGACGTTGACTCTCGCTCCCCAGCACCACCCTCGCATCCACCGGCACGGCGCGGTCCGAGTAGACGAAAAGCGGGTTGACCTCGACCTCGGCCACGTCCGGCCAGCGCATGGCGCACTCGGCAACCGCCGCAGCCGCCCGGACGATCGGGCCGAACTGCACGGCGGTGCCACCGCGCGCGCCGGCCAGCAGCGCGCTGATTCTCAGCTCTCCGATCGCGGCTTCCAGTTCGGCCTCGTCGACCGGCAGCACACGGTGCGCCACGTCGCGCAGTACCTCGACCCACACGCCTCCGGCTCCCAACGTCAGCACGGGTCCCAGTTGGGGGTCGCGGCAGGCGCCCACCAGCAGTTCGGCGACCGGTGTTGGCAACATCGGTGACACGATCGCGGCGTAGTCCTCGGGCGGGAGCCCCCGGGAGCGTGCGTACGTGCGGGCGTTTGCGGTGACGCGCTCGAAAGCGATGCGGGCCTCGTCTTCGCCGGCCACGTTCAACATCACGCCGCCGACGTCCGACTTGTGGGTGATGTGGCGCGAAAGAAGCTTGACCGCGACCGGGCCGCCAGCGCGCGAGGCTGCGTCGGCGGCTTCCCCGGCTGACCTTGCCGCGTCCATCGATGCAAACACCAGCCCTGCCTCCTCGAGGAGCTCGCGCGACTCGACTTCCGTGAGGGTGACGCGCCCCTCACGCCGCGATGTCACGATGACTTGATGCGGTGATGCGATCGCCACCCGGTCGGGGCGCCAGGATTGCTGCGGCGCGTTGAGCCTCTCACCGCGCCGCTGCAGTTCAGCCGCTGCCCGGCACGCGACCTCCAGCGACCCGATCACGGGAACGCGCGCCTCGCGAAGGGCATCCAGCGCCGCGCTGGAATGCAACGCGTACTGGGAATGAACGACGAGTCCCTTGCCCAGTGCGCGCATGCCGGCCGCGATCGACCTCGCCGCATCGGCCTCGACCTCCGCGAGCGTCTCCGAAAAGCGGATCCCGTAGCCCCCGAACAGGCCGACCAGGAGCACCACTCCCACGGCCGGATCGGCGGCAAGCACCTCCAGGGCGCGCGCGAAGACCCCCGGATCCGCATCCGCGGCTCCCGCGACATCGACCGGAGTGTGCACGGCGGCGGCCGGTCCGAGACGGTTGCGCAACTCCGCGGATGTCGCCGGCGCGAGGCTGGCGAGGGGCACACCCATCTCCTGCAGCGTGTCCACCACCAGCGTACTCTGGCCCCCGCCGTCCGACAGGACGGTGACCCCGGTTCCGGGCGGCCCGGGAGGTTGCGATCCAAGAGTCGCCGCCACGTGAAGCAGTTCGTCGGTGCGCCCGACCTCGACCACGCCTGCCTGGGCAAACCCGGCCCGCAGGCGATCGTAAGGGCCCGCAACCGCGCCCGTGTGCGAGAGTGCCGCGTGGGCACCGGCGACTGTCCGGCCGGACTTGATGACGACCACGGGCTTCCGCCGTGTGACCACCGATGCCGCAGCCAGGAGCGCGCGCGAGTCCCTGCAGCCCTCGATGTGCGCGATGACGACCTGCGTGTCGTCGTGGCCGCCCAGGTACTCGAGCACTTCGCCGAACCCCACGTCCACCTCGTTGCCGAGACCGGCGCAGATCGAGATGCCCATGCGCGATTGCTCGGTTGTCTGTGTCATGAGATCGAGCGCGATATTGCCCGACTGCACCAGGAGCGCGATTCTCCCGGGCCGCACCCCCCGCGCGCCGATCAGGTTGACGCCCCTGGGAAGGTTGAGCAGACCGGAAGTGTTCGGCCCGACGACACGCACCCCGCACTCCCTGGCCGCGTTTCGGAGCCGGGCCTCCAGCCGCGCCCCAGCTGCACCGGACTCGCCGAACCCGACCGCCAGCACCACCGCGCCCGCGATGCCGCGCTCGCCGCACGCGCGTACCAGATCGGGCGCGGTGACCGCCGGCGTGCAGATCACGGCCAGGTCTGCCGCCTCCGGCAACTCCGCCACCGCCCTGTAGACCGGCTGCCCGAGGATGCTCCCACCGCCCTGGTTCACCGCGTAGACGCGTCCCGCGTACCCGGACTCTCCCAGGGCGCGGAGGATCTGGTGGCCTCGCTTCGTGGGGTTGGCGCTGGCCCCCACGACCGCGATCGAGCGAGGCTCGAAAACGCGTTCGAGCGTCATCTCCCCTTGTAGTCGGGACGTCGCTTCTCGTGAAACGCCGTGAGACCCTCGCGCCAGTCGGAGGTGCCGAAGATCTCCTCCAGGACGACTTGCTCACGCTCGAGCGCCTCTTCCCGGGACATGGTTGCCGCGGGGCCGATCAGGCGTTTCACGGCAGCCAGCGGGATGGGCGCGCGCCGGGCGAGACGGCGTGCCAGCCGCATCGCCTCGGGCAGAACCTCGTCAGCCGGCACCGCGCGGTTGAGGACACCCCAGGCGGCCGCGTCGATTCCCGAAAAGAAATCGCCCAGGTAGATGATCTCGCGCGCCCTGGGCACGCCTACCCGGTCGGACAGGGTGTACACGGCTCCGCCGCCCACAAAGGTCCCCAGCGCGACCTCGGGCAGGCGCAGCTTCGCCTCCTCGGCCACGATGGCGAGGTCCGCCGATAGCGCGAGTTCCAGCCCCGCGCCGATCGCGTGCCCGTTCACCGCCGCCACCACCGGCGTGCCGATCGTCTGAATGAGGTGGTTGGCGCGCTGGGCGATGCCGGCGTAGTAGCGCCGCTCGTCCATCGTGGGGTCCCTGTCGCGGTGCTCCTTGAGATCGGCGCCCGCACAGAAAGCGCGCCCGGCACCGGTCAGCACCACGCAGCGGACGCCGCCGTCCGCCTCGGCACCTTCCAACTCGCGCACCAGGCCCTCGTACAGCCCGACGTTGACCGCGTTCAGGCGGTGGGGCCGGTTCAGCGTAAGGATCAGCAGCGCGCCGTCCCGCGACGCAAGGACCTCACTGCCCGCCATCGGAGACCTCGCTGCCGTACACCACGCCGCCGCGAAGGAGCGGACGCCCCGCGAGGGCCATCGTGGCCTCGCCATCGCGCACCGCGAATGCCCCGTTTACGAGCACGTGCACCGTCCCGCGCGAGTACTGGTGGGGGTTCTCGTAGGTCGCCATGTCGTCCACGGCCTCCAGGTCCAGAACGGTGATGTCGGCGGCGTAACCCTCGCGAAGATACCCGCGATCGTCCCATTCGAGGAAGTCGGCCGCGAGGCCGGTCATGGAGCGCACCGTGAACGGCAGCGTTATCAACTGTTCGTCCAGCACCAGGTCGCGGATTTTCCTGGTAAACGACCCGAACGCGCGGGGGTGCGTGACGGGCCGCGTCGGGCCCGGATCACGGCCGTCGGTACAGGTCATCATCCAGTCCAGCTGCGCCAGATAGCGGAGGTTCTCGCCGTCGTAGAGTCCCAGATTCATCACCGCGGCATTCCCGTCGCGCAGAATGCGCCGCGCCGCCGCGGGAGCGTCCATCCTCCACTCGTCCGCCAACTGCTGCAGCGTCTTGCCGTTCAGGTCGGGGCGCCGGTCTGCGAAGAGAATGCGGTCGGCGCCTCCCCGAATCGCGAGCATCTCCCGCGTCTGCGCATCGATGACCCGCACCGTGTCGGGGTGGTCGAAGCGGCGCACCATCGCCGAGTCGCCCCCGGCGGCGGCCCACCCCGGGATCGTGTACGAGCGCAGGTTCGACTGCGTGGCCGTGTACGAATGATGCGCGCCCGCGACTTCGACACCCCGAGCGCGCGCGGCCTCGATCAGCGCGGCCCCCTCGGGTGCGCGCCCGTAGTTGTGGGCCCCCTGGGGGTTGAAGTGGCTGAAGATGACCTTGGTCCCCGCCTCTTCGCCGATCCTGATGCCCTCGGCGATGGACTCGAGGTACCCGAAGGGCGGATAGGCCGCCCCAAGATCGCGGTCGTGGGTGTCGTAGATGGCTCCAGGGTACTCTGCGGCGACACGGTTCAGCTCGATGACTTCCTCCGTCTCGGCGTAGTTGCCAGGCAGGTAGAACAGCCCCGACGACAGGCCGTACGCGCCTTCCTCCATGCCCTGGCGCACCAGGCCCCTCATCTCGTCGAGCTCCGTGGAAGTGGGTGCGCGGTCCGCCATCCCCATAACCCACGCCCGCACCGAGTTGTGCCCCACGAAGAGGAACGCGTTCACGCCGATTCCGTCCTCCTCCCAGGCTGCCAGCTGCGCGCCGACCTCCGCGCTGCCACCCCCGTCCAGACCGAGCGCCACACTGGTGATCCCCTGAAAGAGGAAGGCGCGCGCGTCGCGTCCGTGTTCGGCCCCCAGTTCGGCGTGCGAGTGCATGTCGATGAAACCGGGCGTGACCACCAGACCGGTCACGTCGACGGTATCGGCGGCGGTCATCCCGGCCGAGGCCGCGTCGCCCACGAACACAATGCGGTCCCCGGCAACCGCGACGTCGGCGACCACGGGTTCGCCCCCGGTGCCGTCCAGGACCGAGCCCCCGGCGAGAAGCAGGTTGGCGCTGCCGTCGTTGCCGCCACACCCGGCCGCAATAACGACCAGGGAAACCCACCAAAGTTGGTCAGTCTCCCGCGCGGGCGTCAGTTTCCGGAGAGTCTGAGGAATAGTACGCCCCCGCCCATGGAGGTCACAGGGATGATTCTGCTCGCGAAGAACGGGTAGTTGCTCCACGTACCCTCGAAGCCGGGCAGGTCGTCGGCCGGCACCACGTCGAAGTAGGCCACCTCACGAGGATTCTCCCGGTCCTCGATGTTGAGGATCCGCAGTCCGGCGCGGTAGTTCGACTGGTACAGGAGGTCTCCGCGGATGTACAGGTTGTGGTCGGTTGCGGGGGTCGCCCCGAGAAATTCGGTGGCCAGGATGGGATCACCGAGCTCCTTGACGTCCCAGACCAGGGTTCTGGTCTGCGAGAAGGCGTCGAATTCGTCGAATTCGTCGTTCATGTACAGGTATTCGTGGGCGGCATCGAGCCAGACCTGATGGGTGTACCCCGAGAGCGGATAGCGAGTGGCGGAGATCGCGGTCGGCGACTCCTTGTCGGAAACGTCGGCGATGCTCAGCGCGGTCTCGTTGGCTCCGAAGCAGACCTCCCGGGCCCGGTATTCGGCGTCGGGTCCGTTGTAGACCACGCACATGGCGTCGTGCGTGTACCCGGTCTGCGAGAACCCGGTATTCGGGTCGGAGAAGCAGCCGGCAAACACCGGGTTGCCGGGGGCGCGCACATCGATCATGTGCAGGCCGCCACCACAGGTCTCTCCGCCGCTGTTGCTGCCCACGACATAGGCGAACCCCGTCTCCTCGTTGATGACGATGTTGTGGGCACTGGCGACGTTGTCGTAGTGCGCGGACGCCGTGAAAGTCGCCGGCGCGTTGCTGACACTGCGCAGTTGCGTGAGGTCGAATACCTGCATGCCGTGGGGTCCGGCCCCGTCCGACACGATGAACGCGTAGTCATTGTACACCTTGATGTCGCGCCAGACGCTGGCAACGGCGCCATCGGTCATGGGCAGCACGCCGGCGTAGAAGGGCTTCCGGGGATCCAGGAGCCCCACGAAGGACGTGCCGCTGGAATGCCCGACCAGTGTCCACTCCGTTCCGGTTACCGGATCGGTCCATCCCCAGAGGTCGCTGACCGTCGATTCGGCGCCGATCTGGTGCATTTCGAGCTTCGAGACCAGGTCCACGCCGTTGCACGGGTACTGGTTGGCCATTCCGCTTCGGCATTCCGCCAGGACGAGCGGTTCAGGCGGGATCGGATCCGGGGGCAGTGTCGTTGCCGCGTCCCCGCAGGATGCGAGGGCAAACAGTCCCAACAGTGCGCTGAGACGCCACACCTGCTTCGACGGCAACCGGCTCACAGCGTCTTGCTCCAGTCCCGCAAATGGCTGCTACGGGTGACGCAGATCCACCACCAGCCGCGGCTCACCCATGATCTCCAAGATACGGTAGTCCACCACCCCGCTCGTGCCAAGGATCCACCTGACGGTGTCGTCCTGGTCACAGGCCTGAACGGCGTCGGCCAGAGCAGGGAAGTCGGTTGAGCGGTTTCGGTCTCCGACCAGTGGCGAGCCGCCTTCATTGGAAACCGCGCGCGTGAACTCGACTACGACATGTCCCGGCGCATCGGAAAGCGGTTCCGTTCCATCACAGCCGCCGCCGGATTCGGCCGTTTGCGTGAACCGGTATCCAGGCAGCTCCGGAGAGAACGAGAAGACGACCCGGTCGTAGCCGCGGGAGCGGGAGGTGCTCACATCGGTCAGGCGCGCAGGGGCGTCCTCCGGGTCCGGATCGCGGGAGATCGTGTTGCGGGTCCACGGCATGCTGAGCGCAACCTCGGACGGATCGAACTCGCCGTAGTCCACTTCCGTCATCGATTCGCGAGGGCTCTCCGTAGATACGAAGGGATCGGGCTCGGGCGGTGCTTCCTCTGCCCCGTCTCCGCCGCAAGCAGTGCCCAGGACGAGGAGTGCGAGCGCACAAGCGCCGCGGCGAATGCCGGACGGGTACGGGCCGACGGGCGATAGCCCGGGACGAGTGTGGTCTGTCGGTGCGGACAAGAGATTCCCCTTCTCTCTCAAGTTCAGGTGTGGGAGCTTCGGGGGTGCCGTGATTCAGGAAAGCAGGAATTCCCGCGCGGTCCGCACCCCTTCGGCCAGCCGGTGCACCTCTTCGTTGCTGTTGTAAAGGTAGAAGGATGCCCGGGTCGTCGCAGACAGGCCGTAACGGTCTACAACGAGCTGCGCGCAGTGATGACCGGCCCTCACCGCGATACCCTGCGCATCGAGGATGGTTGCCAGGTCCTGGGCGGAGGTGCCGTCGATGACGAGGGGTATGACCCCCGCCCGCTCTTCCGGGCTGGCCGGTCCGAGAATGCGGAGCCCGTCCACTTCGGCGAGCAGGCCCATTGCGGTGCCGGTCAGCGCCATCTCGTGTTCGTGGATCGCGTCCAGGCCGATGCCCTCCAGGTAGTCCGCCGCCGCGGCCATCCCTACCGCGCCCGCGATGTTGGGCGTTCCCGCCTCGAACTTGTGAGGCACCTCCGCCCAGGTGCTCGACTGCCGAGACACCTTTTCGATCATTTCGCCGCCCCCCTGATAGGGCGGCATCTCCTCCAGCAGCGCCCTCCTTCCCCACAGGGCCCCGATCCCCGTCGGGCCGCACATCTTGTGAGCGGAGAAGGCGTAGAAGTCACACCCCACCGCCCGGACGTCGACGGCCAGATGCGGGGCGCCCTGGGCACCGTCCAGTATGTACACCGCGTCGCTCCGGCTCCTGATCATGGCACCGATTTCACGAACCGGGTTTATCGTGCCAAGGGCGTTGGAGACGTGCGGGAGGGAAACGACCCTGGTGCGCGACCCGAGAAGCCCCTCGAGCTGGTCGAGATCCAGGTGACCGTCGTCGGTAAGCCCGACGTATCGGAGCCGGGCGCCGGAGCGGGCCGCGAGGAGCTGCCACGGAACCAGGTTGGAATGGTGCTCCATTTCCGAGAGGACGATCTCGTCTCCGGGGCCGACCCGAGCCTGTCCGATCGAAAAGGCGACCAGGTTGAGTGCTTCGCTCGTGCCGCGGGTCCAGACGATCTCATGCGCGTCCCCGGCGTTCACCCACCGGGCGACACGGGTCCGGCTGTTCTCGTAGGCCTCGGTCGCCCGGCGCGCGAGTTCGTGAACACCACGGTGAACGTTGGCGTGGTCCCGCAGGTAGTAGCGCGAGATCGCCTCGATGACCTGCCGCGGCTTGTGGGACGATGCGGCGTTGTCCAGGTATACCAGCGGCTTGCCGTCCACGATCTGGTCGAGGATCGGGAAGTCCCGCCTGATGGCGTTCACATCGAGGGCGCTGGCGACCTGCATTCGGGGTTCCCTCTCAGCCTGTGGAACCGGGCGGACGGTCAGTCCAGCAGAACGTAGACGGAATCATCCCGCACCTCGGTTTCGAAGGTACGAACGGGTGTGATTGCAGGAAGTTGCGTAGCCCTGCCCGTGCAGACGTCGAACCTTGCTCCGTGGAAGGAGCACTCGATCTGTCCGTCCTCGACCTCGCCCGCCGAAAGGGGATAGTCCTGGTGCGAGCAACGATCTTCGAGCGCGTAGATGTGACCGTCGACGTTCACCAGAACGATCGGACCACCATCGGTTTGCACCGCCCTGAGCCCGTCGGGTGGCACTTCATCCGCTGCCGCTACCCTGATCCACCCTGCCTTTGGCTTGGCCGTCTTCCTTGTGAACATGTCGTCGCCCTACCTCACATGACCCAGCTTCACCTCGATGGCCTTCGTCACCTTTTCGACCACACCTCCCATGGGCAGTTTGTCGAGAACCTCGCCCAGGAAACCCAGCACCACGAGGCGCTCGGCCTGTTCCCGGTCGAGGCCACGGCTCATGAGGTAGAACAGGGATTCGGCGTCGAGTTGGCCCACCGTGGCCCCGTGCGAGCAGCGCACGTCATCGGCCTCGATCTCGAGGTTGGGCAGTGAGGTGGCGGCGGCACGCTCCGAGAGGAGCAGGTTGCGGTTGGTCTGGTACGCGTCGGTGCGCTGGGCGCCCTCGTGCACGCGGATGACACCCCGGAAGACACCCCGCGCCGAGTCGTCGAGCGCGCCCTTGTACAACAGGTCGCTGTGCGCGTTGGGCGCGACGTGGTCCTGGCTGGTGTTGAAGTCGAAATGCTGGTCGTGATCGCCGAAGTAGAGCCCCAGCATGTCGCTGTTGGCACCCGGGCCCAGGAGACGGGCGTTGAGATCGACGCGGCCGACCGATCCCCCCAGGGCGACGTTCAGAGTGTCGAGGGTGGAATCGCGCTTGGCGAGGGTGCGCTGGTTGGCGAGGTAGAAGCCGCCCTTCCCCATGCGCTGGAGGGACACGTACTGGATCTGTGCACCCGCATGGGAGAACAACTCGACGGCAGTGTTCACGAGCGTGACCGCTTCGAAGTCGGGCGAAAGGATCTCGTCGACGAACGAGACCCGGCTGTGGTCCTCGGCGACGATGAGAATGCGTGTGAACGTGGCAGTGCCCGGGTGCGACACCCACCGGCTGAGACGTATGGGGCGCTCGAGCTGGACGTTGCGGGGGATCTTCAGAAAGACTCCGTCTGTCCAGAGTGCGGCGTTCATGGCCGCGAACTTCCCGTCCGAGGCCGGAACCGCCATGGTCGCGAGCAGCGATTCCAACAGCGGGTCGCCACCGCGGACGGCCTCGCGGAGCGACGACAGCACTACGCCCTGGGCGGCGAGTGAATCCTGCAACTCGACCGAGACTGCGGAGCCGTCGATGTCGATGACACGACCGGCACTGTCCCGATCCTGGGCCATGGCCCGCCGCAGCGGTTCCGGGACGGTCCCGTCGCCATTCGAGCTTGCGGGACCGGGCTGCGCCCCGGCGGAGGGCACCAGATCGTCGAGCCGCAGCATTCGGGCGAGGTCGGTGTAGCGCCACTCCTCCGAGCGGGTGGAGGGCAGCGGCATGGAGCGATACAGCTCCAACGCGGCGTCGCGACGGCTCTTGAGCCAGTCCGGTTCCGGCACTCTCGTGCTCTCGGAAGATCGCGCAACGTTTTTTGTTGCGCGCTCCGGGGAGGCTCCTTCGATCTGTCCCTGCTCCTCGGCGCCGGCTTCCCGTGCGCGTCTCCGCGCGGCTGCCAGGCGGTTCAACCGACGCTTCCTTCCATTTCAAGCTCGATCAGCCGGTTGAGCTCGACCGCGTACTCGAGCGGCAGCTCCTTCGCGATCGGCTCGATGAACCCACGCACGATGAGCGCCATGGCCTCGGCCTCGTCCATGCCCCGGCTCATGAGGTAGAAGAGCTGTTCGTCGCCCACCTTCGAAACGGTCGCCTCATGACCCACCGAGGCGCTACGTTCGTCGATCTCGATGTAGGGGAACGTATCGGTGCGCGAGGTCTCGTTGATGAGAAGCGCGTCGCACTCGACGTTCGACTTCGCGTTGGTGGCCCCGTCGTAGACCTTGCACAGGCCCCGGTATGAAGAACGGCCCGTGCCCTTGGAGATCGATTTGGACACGATGCTCGAGGAGGTGTTGGGCGCGACATGGATCACCTTACCGCCCGTGTCCTGGTGCTGTCCGTCACCGGCGTAAGCGATCGACAGAATGTCGCCGTGTGCGCCTTCTTCCATCAGGTAGCAGGACGGGTACTTCATGGTGAGCTTGGAGCCGAGATTGCCGTCGAGCCATTCCATGTGGGCACCCCGGTGCACCAGCGCGCGCTGGGTCACCAGGTTGTACATGTTGTTCGACCAGTTCTGGATCGTCGTGTAACGGAAGTAGGCGTCCTTCTTGACGACGATTTCGATCACCCCGGAGTGGAAGGAATCGGTGGAGTAGATCGGCGCCGTGCACCCCTCGATGTAGTGCGCACGCGAGCCCTCGTCGGCGATGATGAGCGTGCGCTCGAACTGCCCCAGACGCTCCTGGTTGACGCGGAAGTAGGCCTGGAGCGGCGTCTCGAGTTGAACCCCCGGCGGGATGTAGACGAAGGATCCCCCCGACCAGACCGCCGAATTGAGCGCCGCAAACTTGTTGTCCGCCGCGGGAATCACGGTTCCGAAGTACTTGCGGAACAGCTCAGGGTGGTTTTTCAGCCCATCCTCGATCGAATCGAAGATCACGCCCTTCGCCTCCCACTCCTCCTTCAGCGAGTGGTAGACCATCTCGGAGTCGTACTGGGCCCCGACGCCGGCCAGGATCTTCCGCTCGGCCTCGGGAATGCCCAGCCTCTCGAAGGTCAGCTTGATGTTCTCGGGGACGTCGTCCCAGGACCGCTCCATCTGTTCCTGCGGCTTGACGTAGAAGTAGGTCTGGTCGAGCGTCTCCTGCAGTTCGGACAGGTCGCCGCCCCACTCGGGCATGGGCTTCGATTCGTAGATCTTCAGTGCCTTGAGGCGTCGTGCGAGCATCCAGGCCGGCTCGTCCTTGCGCCCCGAAATCTGTCGAACGATGTCGGCGTCCAGACCGGGTCTCGTGCGAAACACAGGCTCGGAATCGGTAACAAAACCGAACTTGTAGTCATCAAGCCCCAGTCCCTGTATGACTTCGTTGCTGGGCATCAGCTTCTCCTTGCTACCGCCAGACGGCCGCTGCGTGTCAACCGACGCTGCGGTCAGACTGCATGTGCTATTCTGTATTCCTCGTACCCGCGCGCCTCGAGCTCCATGGCTACCTCAGGGCCACCCGATTCCACGATCCGGCCCCTGTACATCACGTGGACCACGTCGGGGATGACGTGGTTCAGGATCCGCTGATAGTGGGTGATGAGGAGGACCGACATGTCGGGGTTCTCTTCACGAAGCGTGTTCACCCCGTGGGCGACGATCTTGAGGGCGTCGATGTCCAGCCCCGAATCGGTCTCGTCCATCAAGGCCAGGGCGGGCTTCAGCACGGACATCTGCAGGATCTCGTTGCGCTTCTTCTCTCCGCCGCTGAACCCGTCGTTGATCGGTCGCTGGGCGAATGAGGGGTCCATGTCCAGCAACTCCATCCGCTCCATGAGGAGTTCCTGGAAGTCGAACAGGTCCAGTTCCTCGTCGTCCCCCAGCCTCGCCTGCAGCGCGGTGCGCAGGAAGTTGGCGATCGAAACGCCGGGAATCGCGATCGGGTACTGGAACGCCATGAAGATACCGGCCTGGGATCGCTCGTCCGGCTCCATCTCGAGAAGGTCCTCGCCCTGGAACGCAACCGAACCGGCCGTGACCTGGTAGGCCGGATGACCCGCGACGACCTTCGCCAGCGTGCTCTTGCCGGACCCGTTGGGACCCATGATTGCGTGGGTCTCGCCGGGACGGATGTTCAGGTCCACGCCCCTCAGAATATCGAGATCCTCTTCGGCCACCCTGGCGCGGAGGCCGGTCACCGAGAGGATTGCCTTGTCGTTCATCCAGCAAGCTCCGAGTATTCGATAATAAGAATCATTATTGTTAGGGACACCAAAGCTACCCGAGAGGCCCCCTCGCGTCAAGTCGGATCAAGCGGCAGCGCGCCAGCGGTTCAGCAACACTTAACACATTGCTGAACAAACACTTATGTGCGTTGGGACTAGAAGATCGCCCCCCTGATCCACGTGTCCGATCTGGCCCAGGAGTCCTCGAAGCGCTTGTGCACCGCGTCAGCTTCGTCCGAGCGATCCTGAGCGCGCAGGGCGGCTTCGAGACCGAACAGCGACCACCCGTTCCGGGGATGGTCCTCGAGCGCAGCCTCGAAGACGCGTTCCGCGTCCTCGAAGCGTTCGAGTTTCAGGAACAGATCGCCCAACCAGTGCCGCGCCGAGAAGTTCAGCGGTTCGGGCTCATCGTAGCGCAGTCCGTCCTCGATCGTCACTGCGGTCTCCAGCACTCCGATCGCTCCCTCGGCGTCGCCTTCGTAGCGAAGGATCTCGCCCTCGAGGATCCCCGCAACGACCCCCAGTAGATCGGCAGCGGAGTGGCCCCGGAAGCTCCCGCTTGCGGGCGTATCCTCGGCTGCCTGCCGCACCCGCTCCAGGTAGACCGACGCGCGCCCCGGCTCGTCATGTCGCAGATACGCGTAGCCCCGCGCGAAGTCCCAGAACCCCCTCTGGATGCCGCTTTCGGGTGGATCGTCCAGCTCGAGAATCTCGTCGAAGCGGCCGAACCGGAGCAGCGTCATGCTCTCATAGAAGTTGCCGCTGGGAACGATCTTGCCGTAGTCCCTCGCCGCCTGGACGGCGACCGCGCCCTGGCCGTCCATCGAGGCCGCGAAGAGGAGCATGTGAAGGTTGTGCGAGGGGTAGATGGCCCACGCGATGTCCTCTTCGGCGCGCAGATCCGAGTGCCACGCGGCGAGGTTGGCCCGGACCGCGTCACCCCAGCGCCCGACGCGGTTGTACGTGTGGGACGGCATGTGTTGGATGTGGCTTGCCCCGGGTATCGAGGGACCGAGATGGTCCGCGCACGCCTCGGCCCTTTCGGGCTGGACGGTGGGCTCGGTGGCGTGGACGTACAGGTGGCAGGCCCCCGGATGCGTGATGTCCATCGCCAGAACGGCCTCGAGAATACCGTGGATCTTCTTCACAGCCGGCCTTTCGATGTCCCAGCGGCCCCGGCGCGGCTCCAGCAGCATCAGCGACTCACCGTAGAGCGTGCCCACGTCCAGATCGTGGGGAAACCGCTCGTATACCTCCCCCATCGCCCGGGCGTAGGCCGAGTCCAGCTGCTTGCGCACTACATCGTCGTGTTCGGGCACGTACCGCACTGCCGTCGCATCGATAAGCGCCTGCTCCACCTCGTTGGCGTGCCGCGGCGCGAGTTCCCGGGCCTTGACGATGTTCTCATACGCCCGAGGGGCATCGTCGGGGCCCATGCCGCCGTTCAGATAGGGGCCCCATGCCCACGCTTCGCCCCAGAAGCACATCGCGCATTCGGGGTCTTCCTTCTGGGCCTGGCGGAACGACCGGGCCGCCCGAAGGGGTGTAAAGGCGTACATCATCTGGACGCCCTGGTCGAAGAACTGCTGTGCACGGAACGATTTCGTCGTGATTGGACGGGTCAGGGGACCGAGGGCCTCGGGGTAGTAGGTGGCCTCCTCGTCGAAACCCGCCGGGTACTCCACCTCCTGCGTGGCGGAGGGGCCAGCGGCGATGGCACCAACCAGCTGGACGGTCAGGATCACGAAGATGGCGCGCCAGCGCCGGGTACATGCGGGTTCCATGTTCTTCCTGTTCGATCGAGTGTGGGAACGGTGCAAACTCGGACGCAAAGTGTGTATCGGTGGGGCAGCCCGCCAGTCCCCCGATCCGTTAGAATGATTCCGGTGCGCCGTTCGTACCCGATTCATGCCTTCGAATCCAACCTGGAGGAAGCTTGCTCCCTGACCTGGAGAGGGAACTCCTGCGAAAGTGTCAGGCGGGCGATGCCCGCTTCTTCGAACCGATTGTCAGAGCCTACGAACGACCGGGCTTGCGGGTGGCCCTGGGCATGATGGGGAATCAGGACGACGCCATGGATGCGCTGCAGGACGCCTTCGTGAAAACCTGGCGTTCCCTGGGACGATTCGACCTCAAACGGCCATTTGGACCATGGTTCTTTCAGATTCTCCGCAACCAGTGCAGGGACGCGCTTCGCAGCCGCAACGTACGCTTCCGGCTCGAAGCCCTGGACGAACGACTGGAGATGCGGCCCTCCGACCCGGAGATGCGTCCGGACCGGATCCGCGAACGGAGGGAGGCACGGGAACGGCTTTGGAAGGCGCTGGAACAACTGAGTGAAGATCACCGAGAGGTGCTCGTGCTGAAGGAAATCGAAGGATTCCGCTACGGCGAGATCGCTGGCATACTGAACATCCCCGAAGGGACGGTGGCGAGCCGCCTCTTCCATGCGCGACGGGCGTTGGCGAACGTGTTGCGTGGAGGCTCCGGCACCGCCGCGCTGAAGAGCGACCAGCCCGACACCGGAGACCGGCCGGAGAATCGCGGGACGGATCCATGAGCAAGAACATTCCTGCAAAGGTCAACCAGGAAGACCTGATGCGCTTTCTCGACGGAGAAGTGTCCCCGGAGAAGAGAGCGGAAGTGGAGCGATTCCTGGAGACGTCGAGCGAACTCCGTCGCGAGGTGGCCCTGTTCCGTTCGATGAAGGAAGAGTTTCAGGATCTGTCGTTCGCCAACTACCGTGCCGATTCCGTATGGGACCGCATCAGGTCCCGGATCACCCAGCCGGTGGGGTGGATTCTCACCATTGCCGGCACCGTCGCCTGGCTCGCCTACGGCGCATGGTCCTTCGTCCGGTCCCCTTCGGGCATCGTGGTCAAGCTCGCGACCGGGGGCGTCGCGATCGGCATCCTCGTGCTGCTGGCCAATGTGATCTGGGACCGCTACAGGACCTACGGCACGGACCCGTACCGGAACGTGCAGCGATGATCGTCGCCACGACCGAAACCGTTGCGGGATACAGGGTGACCCGCACCCTTGGACTGGTCAGGGGAAGCTCCGTGCGAGTCCGCCACCTGGGCCAGGATCTGATCGCCAGTCTTCGAAACATCGCCGGCGGCGAGGTGTTCGAGTACACCAAGCTGCTCGCCGAGGTCAGAGAGCAGTCGGTGGACCGAATGATCGCCGACGCCGAGGCTCTCGGCGCCAACGGCATCCTGTGCGTGCGCTTCCAGTCGGCCGAGGTGAGCCGGGGTGGCGCCGAAATGATGTGCTACGGCACCGCGGTGGAGCTGCGCCGGGCCGACCAGGTCTGATCAACGGCGCCTGGCCCGGGCGGAGAGTTCCGTTCAGCCCCCGTCGCGCACCTTCTCCGCCGCGGACTCCGCCGATGGCAAGGTTCCTGCCGAGCGCCGCCGCCTGTAGTGCATCATCTGCATGTGATGGACCCGGCTGATGATCACGAACAGGAGCAGGCTCGCCGGAATCAGGACGCCTTGCGATACCGCCTCGCCCAGGTGTTCGGCGGCGCCTTCGTCGATCCCGTCGATGCCTTTCCGCACCGCCCAGGTCACCCCGCCCGCCGTTGACGGTGCCGCGATCGTGAGCAGCCACC
This sequence comes from Gemmatimonadota bacterium, assembly GCA_009841165.1. GTDB lineage: Bacteria > Gemmatimonadota > Gemmatimonadetes > Longimicrobiales > Gaopeijiaceae > Bin94. Next base: position 38,927 of record VXMI01000075.1, read on the forward strand.
AGCAAGGCAGCAGCGCCGATACCCGCTGTCGCTGCCAGCCGGACGGACTCGCATTCGCCTTCCAGATCTCTCTCATGGCCTGGTAGGGCTTCCAGAAGTTCGCAATCGGGACGAAGTACCACCCGACGGCACCCCCCGGAGTGAACGCCATCTCCGCAGCACCGAGCGCGCGGGCGTTGCTGTTGGCCCTGTAGATCCACCTGGAAACGACAACGGCGGTGATCAGCGCGGCCAGCCCCAGAAAGATGCGGAAGCCCCAGACTTCCGGCGACGCCAGGGACTCGCCCGTTTCAGAAAACGACCGATAGGCGCGAGCATGGTGCTGGATCCCCATGAGTGCGGCGAACACGCTGACACACAGGAATCCCCTGGCCTGATTCGCCAGGCTCGTCGGATCCTGAAACACGGATCGCGGCGTCGGGGACTTCAAGGGCTCGACTTGTGGGTCAGGTACCATCGGCAACCTGCCTCCCGTAGTGTACCATCTGATTGTGGTGCACGCGGCGGATGATCGCAATGAGAATCAGGGCCAGCGCAGTGTCCATCAGGGAACTCGCGATCCCTGTACTCGCCTGGACGATCTCGGCACCCCTCTCGTCGAGGCGGCGTCCTGCCCACCAATCCACCAGGGATACCCCCCAGAACGGCACGATCCAGAAGATCCACCACCAGAGCAACAAGGGCGATGCCAGTCTTCCCCGCCAATCTGACGGGTTGGCGCTCGCCAGCCAGATCTCCTTCATGGCCTGGTACGGTTTCCAGAACCACGCGACGGGGATGAAGTACCAGCCCACGGCCCACCCCGGCGTGAATCTCATGTCGACCCCACCGAGCTGTCTGGCATTGTAGTTGGCGCGGTGAATCCAGGTGAGTACGAGGATCGCGGTGATGAGCATGATCGCGATTCGACCGAATGCCCAGGCGATTCCGAGTGCCGAAAATGTTGCCGGGGAATCCTCGCCCCCATAGCCGGGCAACTCGCTGAAGAAGTTCCATCCCGAGAGGAGCGAAACGAGCATGGATGCATAGAGGAAGTACGTCGTCCAACGGGTCACCCCGGTCGGGTCATCGAAGTATGACTGTTGCTCATTCATGATTTCGTCTCCCAGTCGCGCCGAACCCCACGCACTCGACCCCGAACCCCTCCAGCCGCTTCGCCATCACCCGCGCCGCCTCCGGATTCGAGTCCACCAGTATGTACTGCCTTCCGTGGCGAGCAGCAGCCTCGCCCGTCGTGCCGCTGCCCGCGAAGAAGTCGAGCACGGTGTCCCCCACATTGGAGTGCACCTTCACGATACGCTCCAGCACCCCCAGCGGCTTCTGCGTGGGGTACCCCGTCTTCTCGCCGCCGGTGGGACTCACGATCGTGTGCCACCAGACGTCGGTGGGCGTCTTGCCGCGCGCGGCCTTCTCCTTGCCGACCAGCCCCGGAGCCATGTACGGAATCCGGTCCATCTGGTCGTAGTTGAACGTGTACGCGGCCGGATCCCTCGCGTACCAGAAGATCGTGTCGTGTTTGGCGGGCCACTTGCGCTTCGAACGCGCGCCGTAATCGTACGCCCAGATGATCTCGTTCATGAACGAGGCGCGCCCGAAGATCTCGTCGAGCAGAATCTTGCAGTAGTGCGCTTCGCGGTAGTCGATGTGGAGGAAGAGCGACCCCGCGGGCGCGAGCACCCTGTGCGCCTCCCGAAGCCGCAGTTCGAGAAAGGCCAGGTAGTCGGGGTGGCGGTCGTCGTAGCTGCTGCGCCCCAGGATCGTGGTGCGGTAGCGGGCGC
>VXMI01000027.1 GCA_009841165.1 Gemmatimonadota bacterium
GTGGGGTGCGGCAGATGGGATTATGTGACCGTGTCTAGGGGGTGGGCGGGCTCGGTTTCGACGGGAGCCGCACCCGGATCGGCGGCGCGCTCGCCCATGCGCGCGACGAGCTGCAGGGGGTGCCGCTCTCCGGGATCGTGGTCGTGTCGGACGGGGGCGACAACACCGATGAGGCGATCGGAGACGCGCTGCTTCCCTTGCGGGCGGCTTCGGTTCCGGTCTTCACCGTCGGGGTGGGCGACGAGGAGATGGAGGCCGACGTGCAGGCCAGCCGGGTCGACGTGCCCGAGACGGCGCTGACCGGCACCTCGATGGTGGTCAACGTGATGGTCGACTCGCGCGGCTACGCCGGCAGGACGGTGCCGATCGTGGTCGAGGACATGGGGCGGATCGTCACGACCGAAATGGTGGAGCTGCCGGCCGACGGGCAGCCGCTGGTGGCCCCGGTGGCGATCACGCTCGAGACGCCGGGGGCGCGCGAACTCGCCTTCCGCATCCCGGGACAGTCGGGTGAGAGGGTGCTGGAGAACAACGTGCTGCACTCGGTGGTGCAGGTGCGCGACCGCACCGAGAAGATCCTCTACTTCGAGGGGGAGCCGCGCCACGAGGTCGCCTTCATGCTGCGGGCCGTGCGCGCGGACGAGAACCTGCAGGTGGTGCTGCTGCAGCGCACGGCCGAGAACAAGTTCTTCCGGCGCAACCTCGACGACCCGCTCGAACTGGTCGAGGGCTTTCCCACGACCCGCGAGGACCTCTACCGGTACCGTGCGCTCGTCCTGGGCTCGATCGAGGCCAGCTTCTTCACGCACGACCAGCTCGACATGATGGCCGACTTCGTGAGCGAGCGCGGGGGCACGCTCCTCATGCTGGGGGGCCGGCGCGCGCTGGCCGAAGGCGGCTACAAGGGCACGCCCCTGGAGGATGTCCTGCCCGTCGTGCTGGACGAACCCACGGGGTCGACGCCCACCGAGCGGCTCGCCTTCGTGAAGGTGTCACCGACCCCCGGTGGCGCGAACCACCCGATCACGCGGATCGAGAGCACCGTCGAGGAGTCGGCCGCCCGCTGGGACTCGCTGCCCCCGGTTTCCACAACCAACCTGATCACCGAGCTGAAGCCGGGCGCGACCGAGCTGCTGCAGGGCGTCGTGGTGGAGAGCCCCGGGGCCGCTCCGGGTGCGGTGGGCGCGGCCGAGGATGCTGCGGGTCTGGAGAGCACGGGCGACGCCGGCGACCGCGTGGTCATGGCGTTCCAGCGCTACGGCAGGGGCCGGTCGATGGTGCTGGCCGTCCAGGACACCTGGCTCTGGCAGATGGACTCGACGGTGCCGCTCGAAGACCTGAGCCACGAGAACTTCTGGCGGCAGCTGATGCGCTGGCTCGTCGCGGAGACGCCCGACCCGGTGGAGGCCGCTCCCGCGCAGGTCACGGTCGAGGCCGGCGAGCCCGTCACCCTCGAGGCGACGGTGCTGGACGCCGGATTCGTGGAGGTCAACGGCGCCGCGGTCAATGCCCGCGTCACGCTGCCCACCGGCGAGACGCGCAACGTTCCCATGGAGTGGTCGGTCTCGGAAGACGGCCGCTACACCGCCGACTTCACCCCCGACATGGACGGAATCTTCGAGGTCTCGGTCAATGCGGGCCGCGACACCGTCACCTTCGGCAACGCCGAGACGAGCGTGCGGGTGGCGCCGGGCACCGAGGAGTTCCGGGATCCCCGCCAGCGCGTGAGCCTGATGGAGCGCATCGCCGAGGAGACGGGCGGTCGCTACTACACGCCCGAGACCGCGGCCAACCTGCCCGAGGACCTGCAGTTCACCGGCGGCGGCGTGACCGTGACGGAGGAGCGCGACCTCTGGGACATGCCGATCCTGTTCCTGCTGCTGGCCGGTCTGATGGGGGGCGAGTGGGTGTACCGGCGGAAGAGAGGGCTGGCTTGAAGGGTCGGGTGGGAACGCCGCCGGGTCGGGCTGCGGTGGCCGCAGTGGCCGCTCTGGTCGTCGTCGCCATTCTCCCGCCCACCATCTCGGCGCAGAACACGCACATCCTGCTGATCTCGGGGCTCGGGGGCGATCCCGAATACACCGAAGCCTTTCACGGGTGGCTCAGCCGGTTTGCCGATGCGGCGACCGAGAAGTACGGCGTCCCGGCCGAGCGGATCACGTATCTGGGCGAGAGGACCGAGCTGGACCCGACGCGGATTCGCGCGCGGTCGACCGCCGACAACATCCGCGCGGCCTTCGTCGAGATCGGCTCGGCGATGGCGCCCGCCGACGAACTGGTCGTGCTGCTGGCCGGGCACGGGACGTTCCGCAACAACGAAGCCAGGTTCAACATCCCGGGTCCGGATCTGTCGCCCGCGGACATCGACGGGCTCCTGGACGGGCTGGGCCAGCGCCGCATCACCTTCGTAAACACCGCGACGGCGTCGGGGCCCTTCGTGCCCGCGCTGTCGGCACCCAACCGGGCGATCATCACCGCCACCCGAAGCGGGCGCGAGCGCAACATGACCCGCTTCGGGCTGTACTTCGTGGACGCGTTCGCCGACGAGGGCGCCGATGTGGACAAGGATGCGCGCGTCTCGATGCTGGAAGCCTTCGGCTATGCGGTGCGCGAGGTGGAGCGCGAGTACGAGGGCGACAATCTGCTGCTGACCGAGCACGCGGTGCTGGACGACAACGGTGACGGCGAGGGGAGCCGCGAGCTGGACGACCTGGCGGGCGACGGCGCGCTGGCGCGAAGCGTCTTCCTGGGGTCGGTCGGGGGCGCGGCGGGTGGAGGGGCCCTGTCGCCGGAGCTGCGGGCGCTCTACGACGAGAAGGCCGAGATCGAGGGTCGGATCGCGGACTTGCGGCGGGTAAAGGCGCAGCTGCCGCTCGAGCGCTACGAGAACGAGCTGGAGGAGCTGCTGATCGAGCTGGCGCTCAAGAACAGGGAGATCCGGGCGGCGGGCGGGAGCGGCGGGTCCGGCTAGCCCCGGACGCTCCGATACTCCACCCTCTCCAACCCCTCGAAGTCGGAGTCCTGTGTCCAGAGCGTCGCGTCGTGGGCGCGTGCGGTGGCCAGGATGATGCTGTCCGCCATCGGCAGGCCGGATTCGGCGCTCAACTCCGCTGCGGCGATCGCCAGGTTGGCCTCGAGATCGATCACCGTTCCACGCTGCATTTGTGCCACGGCGTACAGGGCCGAGTCGAGGTCTCGCTGGCCCCGGATCCTCTTGAAGACCTCGAAGAGCGTGACGCTCGGCACGATCAGGCGCTCGGTTTCGAAGACGACTTCGGCGAACTCGCCCGCGTTGGGCCCATCGGCGAAGTACTCCAGCCAGGCGGACGAGTCGACGACGTTCACACCCGGTCTCCCTCGCGTGGAACCGTGGTGTCGATGCCCCGAACGAACCCGCGCGCGGCCTCGATCGGCTCGAGGGGAATCAGCTCGACGCGGCCCTTGAAAGGGAGCGCCTGCACCTTTTGGCCCGGGCGGAGGTCGAGCTGTTCGCGCACGTCGCGCGGGATCACGACCTGGTAGCGGGAAGAAATGGTTACGACGGACATGAGGTCTCCGGGCGGGAATCGGTCACGGATGCGGGCAGACTGCTGCAGCACGATATGCAGGTGAACTGTCGAATGCAAGACGGATCGGTTATCGATACAACAATCGCAAGACGAATGTGCGAACGATGGCCATAATGCAAGACAAGCATCCCCGCGAGGTCCTGGGCGAGTCAACGGTACGAAGCCTCAGGTGGTAGCGACCACGCCCCTCCCGTCACACCTTATCCCCATGTCTGGAATCCAGATCGGTCCGTCCCGCGACCGCGAGCCGTTCCGTGGTCGTGACCAACGTCTCGTTTCGGTTGTGATCCCCGCGCTGGCGATCCTGTTGGGCGCCTTGTCGGGCACCGTCGTGCTCGCTCAGGACGCCGACGGCTTTGCCGCCCTCCGCGCGGGGAACTACGACGAAGCCGTGCGGGCGCTGCGGGGGCCGGCTCTCGACGGTGACGCCGCCGCGCTGTCCGGGTGGGTCACCGCGCTGCGCGAGACCGGGGACTACGAG
>VXMI01000201.1:0-3559 GCA_009841165.1 Gemmatimonadota bacterium
GAGGGGGACTGAGGCCGGGGGGCCTCCATCACTCGAGCCGGCGAGCCCGCGCGAGATCCTCGTGCTCGAATGCCGACTCCATGCGATCGATTTCCCGTCGGCCCCCGCCGAGTCGCGCGGCCACCTCTCGCCACCCGGACACCGCCTTCCCCACTGCATCCCCAATCCGTCCCGCCTCCTTCGGGCTCAGGCCGTAGTACTCCGCGGTGGCCAGCGCCTGGTCCAGCGAGGCGGTGCCATCGAATTCGTCGATGTACGTCGTCAGAACCCGGGGGCTCACGTCCGTGGGCACGGGATTCAGATCGTAGGCCGGTGAGAGTCTCCAGCCCCGCCCGATCTCGTAGAGGAATCCGTGGTTCCGCAGATGATCGTCGGTGTTCGAGATGAGGACGCTGAAGACGACGCGTCTCCACAGTTCGGCGAGATCGGATCGTGCCGCCGCTCCATGTCTGCGCAGCGCGTCGGCCAGCTCGAGATACGACCGGCGCTCGTTGTCACGGGCGTCCAGCATGCTCATCGCCGAGAGAAACGGCACCCGATGGTTTCCCTCGCGGTCGAACCGCCGGAGAATCAGGATTCGCCTTCCGGCGACGTCTTCCAGTCGCCACGTGGGGACCTGAATCCCCGCGCGGCCGGCCAGCGCAAGAGCGACTCCCTCCCAGAGCACGATGTCCCGGTCGTCCTCCGTGCCCGCGAACTTGGCCACCGCCAGCTCGCCGCCGGCGTCCCTGACCGCGGCCTTGGGCCGTGCACCGCCTAGAGAGGATCCGGGACCGACCAGCAGGCGAAGATCGTCGTCCCTCTCCCGCCGGCGGAGCACCCTCCTCGAAGCCGCCACAAGCCGCCGCAGATCGACCAGCGGAGGAACGCGCACCGCACCCGCCTGGCCGAGAAACGGCCCTTCCCGCTGCATCGAGAATCTGAGCGCGCCGATGCGGATTTCGTCGTCCACGCGAAGGAGGAAATCGGACTCGAACAGAGTCCGGGGCGCGCGCCCTTCCAGCCTCGCCCGCCTGACTTCCGCGCGGCGGAGGAGAACCCGGCCCCAGCGGTCCGGCACCGAATCGCCGATGGATCCGAAGAGTCTCCCGCGAGTGTGGTAGGGGCCCGGCCCAACAGTCAGCGCTGGTTCGAGGGCGAAGCGCAGGGGGTGATCCGTCCACGCCGCGTCGTACTCGAAAGACGCGCTCTCCCGGCCGCCCCGCACGCGAATCCATAGGCGGCCCACTCGCGTGGGTACACCCAGCAGATCGACATGAACAACGACGGGGGTGTCCATGATCCCGGCGCGCTAGCGGTCTGCGCCTGGGGCACGCGTGTCGCCTTTCAAACGCGTGTCGCCCCCCCGACCCATGTCGCCGCCCCGGCGCGCGGCCGAGGTCAGGCGCACTCGCTGAGGCAGGCGCTCTTCCAGCAGATCGAGCCCGATCCCGTCCCGGCTGCGGTCGGCCAGCTCTGCAATGCCGTCGTGCATACCCAGGACGAACAGGACCGTGGCGTACATCCCCATCGAGACGCCCGCGTCACCCCGTTCGATCTTGTGCAGCGTCGTGCGGCTGATCAGCGCTCGCTCGGCCATCGTCGAGGCGCGGATGCGTCGGCGTAGCCGGGCGTCTCGGATGTCGCTGCCGAGCTTCTTGAGGATGCGCCGGACCGGAAGCGGCAGGGTTCCGCGGACGTAGGAAGGCATGTGTCTTTCTTTTACGGTTCAGTAATACATATCTAAACATTTACAGTGTACATGATACTGCACTTTATTGCAATCTGCCCTGATGGAAGGCTCCTTCCCGCGCACCAGTGGATCCGTCCCGCCAGCCCGTGGCACAAGGAACCTCTAGGCCGATCAACCAGACGGATGGCCCTCCCTCTGCGTCCCGCCGTGCCCGCACCCGGGACGTTTCTTGCGGGACGCTCGCAGATCACCTTATCGTCATGATGTCTGGCCACTAAATCGCGATATGATCGCATATACAAAGGAAATATGACGGATTGAGCGCCAATCGGATGCGAAACTGGATCCGAAATCGCCAACCTTGCAGTGCGAGGAGAAGCGCACATTGAAGTCGGAGGGATCCGGGAAGACGGCTGTGTGCGGGCGCGCAGGCGCCGGACGCACGACGACAGTACTGAGAAGGCTGATCGAGGGCCTCGATATCCCGGCGGTGGCTTTTGGCGGGATCGCCCTACTGGCCCTCTCCTGCGGCGATGGTGCTGTCGCGCCGCCGCCTCCCCCTCCGGCCCCCGTGGCCACCACCGTCACGGTTAGCCCCGCTTCCGCCACGCTGACGGCCCTCGAAGAGACCACCCGGTTCACCGCCGAGGTGCGGGACCAGAACGGGCAGGTCATGGCGGGCGCGTCGGTCGCGTGGGCGAGCAGCGACGCCTCGGTGGCAACCGTGGACGCTGCCGGGGTAGCCACGGCGACGGCGAACGGGAGTGCGACGATCACGGCGACATCGGGCTCCGTCTCGGGGACCGCGGCGGTGACCGTGGCCCAGGTGCTGAACGCGGTGGCCGTGTCGCCCGCCTCGGACACGCTGGTGGCGTTCGGAGACACCGTGCGTCTGGTGGCGGAGGCAACCGACGCGAACGGTCACGCCGTGGCGGCGGCGACGGAGTTCGAGTGGTCGTCGAGCGACACGCTCGTGGCCCGGGTGGACGACTCGGGGCTGGTTGAGTCGCTCGCTGAGGGCGAGGCGGTTGTAACGGCTACTGCATCGGAGGTGACGGGCGTAGCTGAGCTGACGGTGGTGCCCCCGCTGCCGACTACCGTTGCGGTAAGCCCGGATACGGTGTGGTTCACGGCGCTCGGGCAGACCACGCAGCTGGTGGCCGAGGTGCGTGAACAGGCCGGACGCGCGATGGCCGAGGTCATGGTCTCCTGGTCTAGCGGCGATACGCTGATTGCGGTGGTGGACTCGGCGGGACTGGTGACGGCGGTGGGTGGAGGAACGACGACGGTTACGGCGGCGGCGGGCGAGGTGTCGGGCGACGTGGTGGTGAGCGTGATGCAGTCGGCGGGCTCGGTGGTGGTGTCGCCGAGAGAAGGCACGATCGGGGTGGGCGACACGCTGCGGCTTGCGGCTGAAGCGTTCGATGAGAACGGGCATGCGGTGGACGGGGCGGTCTTCTCCTGGTCGTCTAGCGATGCCGGCGTTGCAAGGGTGGACGAATCGGGTCTGGTCGAAGCGGTTGCCGAAGGCACGGCGAGGGTCAGAGCGACGGCGGGCGATGCCTCGGGCGTGGCCGAGATCACCGTCGAGCACCCGGACCGGGCGGCGTTGGTCGCCCTTTACGAAGCCACCGACGGCCCGAACTGGGTCGCCAACGAAAACTGGCTGACCGATGCGCCGCTGGGGGAATGGTACGGGGTGGAAACGGACGTTACCGGACGCGTCGTCGGCTTGGATCTTTCGGGAGGCTGGGACGACGAAACGCTGGCAGAGATCCCGCACGGCCTGACCGGCCAGATTCCGCCCGAACTCGGCAACCTCGACAACCTGCAGGAGCTGAACCTCAGCTGGAACAACCTGACCGGCCCGATCCCACCGGAACTGGG
>VXMI01000201.1:3659-40244 GCA_009841165.1 Gemmatimonadota bacterium
AGGAGCTGAACCTCAGCTGGAACAACCTGACCGGCCCGATCCCACCGGAACTGGGGCAGTTGGGCAATCTGCGGCACTTGTACCTGCTCGAAAACCGCCTGTCGGGACACATCCCGCCGGAACTGGGGTCGCTACGGGAACTCCTGCGGTTGTCTCTGGGCGGGAACCTGCTGACGCGCACCATCCCGCGGGAACTAGGCGACCTGGCCAAGCTGAAATCCTTGAACCTCAACGTCAACCGATTGGAGGGCACGATTCCGCCGGAACTGGGAAACCTCACCGAGTTGACAAGGCTCAGGCTGGATCAAAACGAGCTGGAGGGTCAGATCCCATCGCAACTGGGCGGCCTGACCAAGCTCTCCGGGATGAATCTCGGCTGGAACAACCTGACCGGGCCGATCCCACCGGAACTGGGCAACCTCGCGAACCTTGTGGGGCTGAATCTCGACAACAATGAACTAACAGGACCGATTCCGTCCGAGTTGGGCAGCCTTACCAAGTTGTTCGGCCTGGCCTTGGCCAATAACGACCTGACGGGACGGATTCCGCCTTGGGTGGTCGACCGTAAGTCACTTGCTCAGCTGCGCCTCGGCGGGAACGCGCTCACGGGACCGATTCCTCCAGGGTTGGGCAGCCTTACCCAATTGACCAGCCTGTATCTGGCTGGCAACCAACTCACGGGACCGATCCCACCGGAACTCGGAAACCTGCACCAACTGGAACGGCTCAGCCTGGGTTCCAATCGATTGACGGGCTCGGTCCCGCCGGAACTGGGGCACCTCCGCAGGTTGGTCTCCCTTACGCTGAGCGGCAATCTGCTGACCGGTTCGATTCCGGAGACCTTCGTCGAACTGAACAATCTGGTCACTCTGGGCTGCCGCAGGACCGAGGGCGTCTGCTTGCCGGCGACGGTGGCATTCCGGGACTGGGCCCGTCAGGTGGAAGCCCGCGGAGGCATCCAGAATGCGATTGATATCCCGTGGTGCGACGAAATCGATGCTTACGCGCTGCGGCGCCTCTACCAGGCCACGAACGGCGACCGCTGGACGGGCTCCGACGGTTGGCTTGAAAACGAGGACCTGGGCCGGTGGCGCGGCGTGCGGACCGATTCGGACGGGCGGGTTACCGGCCTCGATCTGAGCGGCAACGGGCTGTCGGGCCACCTTCCGGACGCGATGGGACTGCTCGCGAACCTGACCGAACTGAAGGTCGGGGACAATGCGCTGAGCGGCCGGATGCCCTTGTCGCTCGCGGACCTGCCGCTCCAGGAGTTCGACTACTCCGAAACGTCGCTGTGCGTCGCGGACGATGCCGGCTTCCGCCAATGGTTGAACGGCATCCCGCGCCACGTGGGAACTGCCGCTCTGTGTCCGCCACTCTCCCAACGCGAGGCCCTCGAATGGTTGTTCCGGCGAACGGACGGATCGGGTTGGAACGAGAGCACCGGCTGGCTGTCCGACGTCCCGTTGGAGAACTGGCACGGCGTGCAGACCAACGCCTCCGGGCAGGTCGTCGCGCTTTCGCTCCGGGGGAACGGCTTGTCGGGACCGATTCCGCCGGAGATCGCCGAGCTCCCGGCCGTCACTCACGTTGACCTGGGCTCAAACCGCCTCGAAGGCCGGATTCCTGATGAGATCGGCCGACTATCCGAGTTGCGTGTTCTGGACCTGATCGATAACGCGTTGGCGGGACCGATTCCGCCGGAGATCGGTGGGCTGTCGAAGCTGACCACGCTGAACCTCGGGGGTAACCGACTTTCGGATGCAATCCCGGTAGAGATAGGCCGGCTGTCCGAGTTGCGCAGGCTGGAACTGGGCGCGAACAACCTCTCCGGGCCGATCCCGTCCGAGGTGGGTGACTTGAGCCGTCTGGAGCGGTTGAGCCTCGGTTGGAATCAGCTCAGTGGCGAGATCCCCGGCGAGCTTGCACGACTATCGTCGCTCAGGCGCCTGGATCTTGGAGACAACGTGCTATCGGGCTCTATCCCGTCGGAATTGGGCACTCTGAGCGAGCTTGTGGAAATCCGGCTCGGTCGCAATCGGCTCAACGGAGCGATTCCCGAGGAGATCGGTCGCCTCGCGAACCTGGTTCGGCTCGACCTGGCCGACAACGATCTGTCGGGTCCGGTGCCGGCGGAACTGGGCGCCTTGAGCCACCTGGAGGGCTTCCTCCTCCAGTCGAACCAGCTCAGCGGAGAGATTCCCGAGGAGATCGGTCGCCTCGCGAAGCTGGTTCGGCTTGACCTGGCCGACAACCAACTCTCGGGACCGATCCCGTCGGCCCTTGGCGACCTCACGAACCTGGTCGAACTGAACCTGGGCGACAACCGGTTGACCGGGCGGCTGCTCGCCGATCTGGGACGCGCCACCAAACTGGAGAATCTCGATCTGCGGTCCAACGCGCTGTCCGGTCCGGTGCCGTCCGAACTCGCTGACCTCACGCTGCTGAAGTTCCTGATTCTGGCGGACAACCCGGATCTGGCCGGGCCGCTCCCTCAGGGCATCAAGGCGCTCGAGCAACTCGAGCGGTTCATGGCGGGAGGTACGGGTTTGTGCCGGCCGGCGGATTCCGGCTTCGACGCGTGGTTCGCCGGCATACCCGAACGCCGTCTGTTGCGCTGTGCAGGAGGAGCCGCGGTCTACCTGACCCAGGCCGTGCAGTCGTGGGACGATCCGGTGCCGCTGCTGGCGGGCAAACCGGCGCTGCTTCGCGTCTTCGTCACGGCACCACCGGAAGCCGCCGTGACGATGCCGGAAGTACGGGCCACCTTCCATGTCAACGGCACCGAAAGGCACACCATCCTTATCGCCGCCCGGATGCAGCCCATCCCCTCGGAAGTCAGGGAAGGGGATCTTGAGGTTTCCGTCAATGCCGAGGTGCCGGACTGGCTCATCGTGCCCGGCCTGGAGATGGTGATCGAGGTCGACCCGGATCAGACTCTCGACCCGGCCCTGGGCGTGACGAAGCGAATTCCCGAGGAGGGCCGAATCGCCGTGGACGTGCGGGCCGTGCCCCCTCTACACTTGACACTCGTTCCGCTTCTCCCCGAGTCCGATCCGGACTCGTCCATCGTCGCATCCGTCCTGGCGATGGCGGAGGATCCCGATGGCCACGAGTTGCTGGACGACGTTCGGACGCTGCTTCCGATAACCGAGTTCACCGTCACGGCACACGAACCTGTCGCGACATCCTTCAGGGATCCATTCCGGCTGATTCGCGAAACTGAAGCGATGCGTCTGATGGAGGGAGGTTCGGGATACTGGATGGGCATAATCCAGCCACCGCCGAGGACCGGAGGCTCAGACTGGTACTATCTGTTGCCAATCGGAGTAGCGTACGCGGGCGGGCAAGCCAGCGTGTCGATCCGCGAGGCTTCGGTCATCGCCCACGATCTGGGACACAACCTGTCGCTGTTACACGCCCCCTGTGGCGGGCCGCGGGGCGTCGATCCCTGGTTTCCATATCCCATCGGAAACACGGGCGCGTGGGGATACGACTTCGCGGAGAAGGCGCTGGTGGGCCCGGACACGCCGGACTTGATGTCCTACTGTGGACCACCGGACTGGATCAGCGACTTCTTCTTCAACAAGGCGCTCAACCACCGTCTTGCCGAGGACGGCGCCACGGCGGCCGCGATGGCCGACGAGGCGAATCCCGAGCGCACGCTCCTGTTGTGGGGCGGACGGGACGAGGATGGCCTTCCGTACCTGGATCCCGCTTTCGTCGTTGACGCCGCGCCCTCTCTGCCAGTCGCTGGAGGGGACTACACCATCGACGGCGCGACCGTTGATGGCACTCCCGTCTTCTCGCTTGCCTTCGATATGCCCGTCATCGCGGACGCCGAGGGTGAAGAGTCCAGCTTCGTATTCGCCCTGCCTGTCCAATCGGGCTGGGAGGACAGCCTGGCGAGCATCACGCTGTCCGGCCCCGGAGGTTTGGCCGTGCTGGACGAAACCACCAATGAACCCATAGCCATCTTCCGCGACCCCCGGACCGGCCAGGTACGCGGATTCCTGCAGGATCCGGCTCTCGCGGGGACCCAGGTCGCGGCGGACGCAATGGAAGGTGCCGTCGGGCAGGCGATGGAAGTGCTCTTCAGCCGAGGCATTCCCGGACGCGAGGCGTGGAGGCGATGAGCACGACATCACGACCGCCTTGGGTTGCTTGCCGCCTAACCGGGCCGTGAAACGCCCAGATCCGACAATGGGAGGAGCAGTGGAACTGTCATCGGGTAGGCTCCCGAAGATGATCCTGCGCGGACGCAGATGGCTTCGGCTAGAACGGGTGAGATCGGGCAGCGCAGGGACGGGACAGGCAAACGCCCGTTTCGCGATTCCAGCCACGGCAATCGCCGCGATCGCCGTGCCGGTCCTCTCCTGCGGCGATGGTGCCATCCTGCACAAACCGCCATGCTGAGGTTCGCCGAAGAGATCCTCGTTCTCGTTCTGGACGAGGCGCGCGGCGAGCTGGCCCCCGCCCTGCCAGCGCGCTCGTTCGACCTGGCACTCGCCGGTGCCGTGCTGATGGATCTCGCACTCGAGGATCGCATCGACACGGATCCCGAGCGGCTGATTCTCGTCGACTCCACACCCCTCGGCGACGACATCCTGGACCCGACGCTCTCCGAGATCGCCAGCGCCGGCGAAACGCATGACACCGGCTACTGGCTGGAGTGGACGGCACGGCGGGGACGCCGGATCCGCAAGGCCGCCCTGGCGCGCCTGACCGAACGCGGCGTACTCAGGTCCGAAGCGCACGGGGTCCTGTCGCTGACCCCCTCGGTGTCCCGGTCCCGACGCTACCCCGTCTCGGACGGGCAACCGGTCGAAGAAGCCCGGCTGCGGATCATGCGGATCCTGTTCAGCGACGACGTTCCCGACCCGCGCGACATCGCGATCATCGCCCTCGCGAACGCCTGCGGCGTATTCCGCACCATTCTTTCGTCCGAGGAGCGGGAGCAGGTACGGGACCGCATCGATCTGCTGAAAAACCTCGACCTGATCGGCCGGACCATGAGCCTGGCGATCGAGGGTCTGGACGCGCCCGATGAACCGGCGCCGGAGCCTCGCCGACCGAAAGAGATCCCGGTGGTGCCGGGCCTGCCGCTGCTGGGCAACGGCCTGGCCATGCGGAGGGGACTGGTGGCCTTTCTTGCCCGCCAGTACCGCGAACTGGGCCCGATCTTCCGGATACGCGCTCCGGGGCGCCGGTTCGTGTGCATCGCGGGGCCGGAGGCGGCCAACTTCCTCACCTCGCACGGCAAGACCGTCTTCCGGTCGCTCGAGCCCATGGCGAGTATGCACAACCAGATGGACTCGTCGCGTTCGATCGTGACCATGGACGGGATCGATCACGTCACCACGCGGAAGGCCCAGGCCAAGGGATACGCGGTCCGGATCATGCGGAACCGGGCGCAGGAGGTCGTCGACATCACGCGCGACGAGATCGGCAAGTGGTCGGTGGGAGAGCCGTTCGAGGCGTTGCCGGCGTTCCAGGACGTGATCGGCGAGCAGATGGGCCACATGATGGCGGGCTATTCGCCGGAGGGCTACACGCGAGATCTGTCCACGCTGCTGGGCGGACTGCTCCTCAGCGCCGCGACGGTTCCACACGTCATGAGACTCGGGCGATTCCGCCGTGCGCGCGAACGGGCCCGCGAGCTGGCCCAGGCGGTCCTCGCACACAAGCGCAAGGTGGGTCCGCGCAGAACTACGCCCGACTTCATCGACCTGATGCTCGAGCTGCGCGAAGCCGATCCCCAGCTTCTTCCCGAGACCAACCTGCCCCTGACGGTGCTCGCGCCCTACATGGTGGGACTGGACACCACGGCGAGCACGTGCGCGTTCATGATCTACAACGTCGTGAAACACCCGCAGATCATGGAGAGCATGACCGCCGAGGCGGACGCCCTGTTCGATCGGGGCCGCGTGAGCGCCGAGGGCCTTAAGAACCTCGATGTCGCGCGCCGCGTGGCGATGGAGACCCTGCGGCTTCACCCTGTTTCGCCCGCCGTGCTGCGGACGACCGCCAACTCGTTCGAGTTCGCGGGTCACCGGGTTCGGGCGGGCACGCAGGTCATGATCGGAACCGCCGTCGGGCACACGCTCGAAGAGTACTTCCCCGACCCGGAGCGCTTCGACATCGACCGCTACACGCCGGCCCGCGGCGAACACCGGCAGCGCGGCGCCTACGCTCCCTTCGGGGCCGGGAATCACCGGTGTCTCGGGAGCGGTCTCGTCCCGGTCCAGCTCGCGCTTACCATGGCCACGATCCTGCGAGAACTCGAACTGGAGCCGCTCGCGCCCGGCTACGCGCTGCGCGTGAGGTCGTTCCCGACCATGCAGCCGATGGACTTTCGAATCCGCGTCCTGCGCCGACGGGCACACAGCGTCGCCGCCACGGCGTAGCTCCCGTAGCTCCAGTGACGGGCGTCCGGCCACAGGCCAGCATTCCGCGCTACCACTCCCTCGACCGACTGCGGGCAGCCATGATGCTGCTCGCGGTGGCCCGTCACGCCGCGGTCAGCTACGTGCCCGTCGTCTTCTTCGAATGGCCGTACCGGGACCCCCAGGCCGACATGCTCTCCTACTGGGTGGTCATCTTCATCCGCGTGTTCAACCTGCCCGTATTCTTCGCAATTGCGGGTTTCTTCGCAGCCTACCTGCTCGACACACGCGGCACGCAAGAGTTCCTGCGGCACCGATGGAGCCGGATCGGGGTGCCGTTCCTGGTAGCGTGGCCCCTCCTTGGGGTCACGATGTTCTTCATCGTGCCGTTCGCGGCCCAGTTCAGCGCCACCCCGCCGAACGCCGCCTACAGCCTCGCGGAGCTGACCTCTTCCAGGGCCCTGGACCACCTGTTCATGCACCTGTGGTTCCTCTACCACCTGCTGATCCTGTGCGTGGCCACCACTGCAATCCGCCCGCTGGCCGCCCGGATACCCGCAGCCCTGCGCGCCCGGGCGATGGACCTCTTCGAGCGGGGGGTGCACCGAGGAGGCATCGCGGTGCTGATTCTGGCCGCGGGCCTCATCCTGTACCGGATGGAGTCGTGGGCGATCGACTACTACGCCGGCCCGTTCCCCGCCCCGCGCCAGCTGGCGCTGTACGGCCTGTTCTTCGGGTTCGGGTGGATGCTGTTTCGCAAGCGCGAGACGCTGGAGGGCTTCAAGCGCCCCACATGGGCTCTGCTCGCCGCCGGAGTGCTGTGCTTTCTCGTGTACCGTCACTTCTTCGAGCTCGGCTGCCCCCCCAGGCCTGACAGAACGTGCCCGGAGGCTGCCGAGGGACACCTGCCGGCGGTTGTCTTCCTCGCGCTCTCGATGTGGCTCATGACGTATGGCCTGATCGGACTGTTCCTGCGCTACCTGGACATGCCGAGCCCGCGCTGGCGGTACATGGCGGACGCTTCGTACTGGATCTACATCGTGCATGTGCCGTTCGTGATGCTGTTGCCCATTCCGCTGGCGGGCGTGCCGCTTCCCGGGGTCGTCAAATCTGCGCTCGTCGCGGTCATGGCGATCGGATTGATCCTTGTGACCTACCACTACCTGGTCCGACCGACGTTCATCGGGAAACAGCTGAACGGGCGCCGCTATCCGCGAGGGACGACTTGAGGGCGGCGGGCGGCCCGATCGCCTGGATGGCCCGCAACCGCGTCGCGGCCAACCTCCTGATGGTCGGGATCCTGGCGGCCGGACTCTTCTCTCTCGGGAGCCTCGACCAGGAGGTGCTGCCGGAACACTCGCTGGACCGGATTCAGGTCTCGGTCCCCTACCCGGGCGCGTCCCCGGCAGAGGTGGACGAATCGATCGTCCGAAGGATCGAGGAGCGGATTCGGTCGATCGAGGGGATCAGGAGCGTCCAATCGGTGGCCTCGGAGGGACTCGGGTCGGTTGTCGCCGAACTCGCCCGAGCCGCCGACGCCGACAGGGCGCTGGAGGAAATCAAGGCGGCCGTCGACGGAATCCCGACATTCCCGGCGGGCGCCGAGCGGCCCGCAGTGACCGAAATGACGTCGCGCCGCAGCGTCATGCGGATCGCCCTCTACGGAGATGTCCAGGAGCGTACACTCAAGGAGCTGGCGCACCGCGTCGAGGACGAACTCTCGTCGCTCGCGGCAGTTTCGCACGTGCGGACGAGCAGCGTGCGCGACTACGAGATCTCGATCGAGGTGCCGACAAGCCGTCTGAACGCGCTGGGCCTCACGCTGGCGGACGTGGCCGCCGCGGTCCGGAGCGGTACGCTTGAGCTGTCGGCGGGAAGCATCGACACGCCGGGCGAGCAGGTCCGGATCCGGACCGCCGGCCGCAGCTACAACCAGCACGACTTCGAGAACATCATCGTGCTGGCCACGGGCGACGGGACCACGGTGCGGCTAGGGGACATCGCCGAAGTGCGCGACGGCTTCGCGGACGGAGGACTGGTCAGCCGCTACAACGGACAACCGGCCGCCTTCATCGAGGTCTACAGGACCGCGGATGAGCGCGTTCTGGACATCGCCGAAGCCGTCGAGCGGCAACTGCGGGAGAGTGTGGCGCCGGGGCTGCCGCCGGGGGTGGGGGTGGACATCTGGAGCAACGACGCGGACCCCCTCGCGGCCCGCCTCGGCCTGATGCTCAAGAACGGATTCCTGGGACTCCTGCTGGTGCTGGGCGTGCTCACGCTGTTCCTGGACCTCAGGCTTGCGTTCTGGGTTGCCGCGGGCATCGCGGTCTCGTTCGTCGGGACCCTGGCCGTCATGGCGGTGCTCGACGTCTCGATCAACCTGACCTCCCTCTTCGCCTTCATTCTGGCCGTCGGGATCGTCGTGGACGACGCGGTCGTGGTGGGCGAGAACATCGCGGCGGAGCGCGAACGCGGACACGGCGGGCCGGCGGCGGCCATCCGGGGCGCCCGGCGCGTGAGGGCACCGGTGACTTTCGGCGTCCTCACCACCATGGCTGCCTTCCTCCCTCTGTTTTTCGTCCCCAGCTCGGTCGGAGCGATGGCCGAGGCGATCCCCGTAATCGTGATTTCGGTGCTGGCGTTCTCGCTGCTGGAGTCGCTGCTGGTTCTGCCCCACCACCTCTCCAGGCTGCCTGCGGGCGGCTCTTCGGCTCCGCGCGGGCCTGCCACCGCTCGCCTTCACACGCGCGCGCAGGCCAGCGTCAACCGCGCGCTGGAGCGGTTCGTGAACGGTCCGCTGGATCGTCTCTTGCGCGTTGCGACAGCCCGGCCCGGGACCGTGGTCGCGGCGGGAGCGGGCACCCTCATCGTCGTCCTCGCCCTGGTTCCCGCCGGGATCGTCGGCGTGGCGTTCACGCCCACTGTCGAGGGCAACCTGGTGACCGCAACGCTGGAGATGCCCGAAGGCACGCCCCGGGCACGCACCGCCAACGTGGCCCAGCAACTGGAGGACGCCGGACGCCGGGCGGTCGACCGCTTGTCGACCGGACAGCCCGAGGGAGCGGAAGCGCTGGTGACCGGCGTTGCAGTCACTCTGGGGGGAGCACCGGAGACGCTCGGAGCCGCCATCGTAGCATCGGGCGGCGCTCCCGAATCGGTGCCCCGCGCTCACATCGCGACGGTGCAGTTCAGGCTCCTCGATGCGCAACTCCGGACGATCACCGCTTCAGCCCTTGAGCAGGCCTGGCGCGAGGAGGCCGCGCAGGTCACCCGCCACCGCAGCCTGTCCTTCAGCGCCAATCTCGTCGATCTGGGCCTGCCCGTGCACGTGGAACTCGCGCATCCGGATCCCCGTCGGCTGACGGCAGCCGCTGACACCGTCGCCACGATCCTGCGCGGGTTGCCGGGCGTTTTCGATGTCCGGTCGGACCAGGACCAGGGCGTCCGGGAGATCCAGCTCGACCTGAAGCCGGAAGCCCGTACGCTGGGCCTCGGTCTCGACGACCTCGCCCGTCAGGTCCGTGCCGCGTTCTTCGGCGAGGAGGTCGTCCGGCTGCAGCGGGGCCGGGAGGAGGTCCGCGTGTATGCGCGCCTCGCCGAGCACGAGCGTGACGCAATTGCCGATCTGGAGACCTACCGGGTTCGCACACCCGCGGGAGGCGCGGTCCACCTCGGCCAGGTCGCGGCGGCGAGGTTCGGCAATTCGCCCATCGTGATACGGCGCCAGGACGGCAGCCGCGTCGCAACCGTCACGGCCGACGCGCAGGGTCCCGCAACACCGGCGGCGATTCAGCGGCTGGACACGGTCCTGGAGGAAATGTCGGCCCGGGATCCCGGCCTCGAGCACTCGTTCGCCGGCGAGCGCCAAGAGGTGGCCGAGTCGATGGGGGCTCTCGGCATCGGCTTCGCCCTCTCGCTGTTCGCGATCTACGCGCTGCTGGCGATCCCGTTCCGCTCGTACGTCCGGCCGCTGATCGTGATGGCCGCGATCCCGTTCGGTCTGGTGGGCGCGGTGCTGGGCCACCTGCTGCTTGGGTTCGAGATCGCCGCCACCTCAATCTTCGGCTTCGTGGGGCTCAGCGGCGTGGTCGTCAACGACTCGATCGTGATGCTCGACTTCATCAGCGAGCGGCAGCGCGCGGGCATGCCCGTCCGCGACGCGATCATCGGCGGCGCCAAGGCGCGCTTCCGTCCGATCTTCCTGACCTCGCTGACCACCTTCCTGGGCGTCGCGCCGCTCATTCTGGAGCAGGACCTGCAGGCGCGGTTCCTGATCCCCATGGCAGCCTCACTCGGCTTCGGAATCATCGCCGCGACCGGTGTGCTGATGGTGATCGTCCCGGCTCTCGCGACGCTGCAGATGGGGCGCGAGGGGCATTGACGCCAGCCCGCCTGGCCCAGCCTAGCCGGCGAGCGCCTCCTTCCCGAAACGCTCGGCGGCCTCCAGCGTCTCCCGCACGTCGTCCCACGTGGTATTGTGGTTGACGATGCAGAGCCGCAGCGAAAACAGTCCGCGGGGCATGGCCGAGGACATGAACGCCGGGTCCTCCCAGAACAGGCGGGCCAGAACGGTACGATTGACTTCGTCCAGGTCGTCGTTCGCAATGTCCTGATCGGCCGGATCGACTCGGAAGCACACGACGCTCAGAGACGCCGGGCTCGTGCACGCCAGCACGGGGCTTTCGTCGATGTATTCCTGTGCGCGGGCGGCCAGATCCATCCCGCTGGAGATGGCCCGCCTGAAGGCCGCCATCCCGAACGTCTGCACCGACATCCAGATCTTGAGCGCCCGAGCGGAGCGGCTCATCTGCAAGCCGCGGTCCCAGAAGTTGGGATGACCCGAGCCCCACAGTGCATCCTGCAGAAAGTCGGGCCGGATCCCGAACGGCTTCTCGAGCGTCGAGATGTCCCTGACCATGAGACAGCCCACTTCGTAGGGCTGGAAAAACCACTTGTGCGCGTCGAGCACGATCGAGTCGGCGCGCTCGATGCCGCGCAGGATCCGCTTGCCTCGTTCGGTCACCACGGCGAACCCGCCGTACGCGGCGTCGACATGCAGCCACATGCCCTCCGACGCACACAAGTCGGCCAGTTCCTCCAGCGGGTCGACGGCCCCGGTCGCGGTAGCGCCTGCATTCGCGCACACGGCAATGGGCTTCAGTCCGGCCGCGCGATCGGCCGCCACCATCGAGGCCAGAGCGCCCATATCGATCCGAAAACACTCGTCGCTCGGCACGATCCGGGCGTGTTCCGCGCGGACACCGACGATCTTCACGGCCCTCAGGTGTGCACTGTGGCTCTGATCACTCATGTAGACGCTGGCGCGCTCCGGGTATCCGGCGGCTTCCCTCGCGGCCACGAGCGCGTCCAGGCTCGCGGCCGAGCCACCGCTCGTCAGCAGCCCACCGGCCGTGTCCGGGTAGCCGAGCCATTCGCGAAACCACTCCACTACCACGCACTCGAGCTGGCTGGCGCCGCTCGATATGAGCCAGTTGCAGGAGTTGATGTTGTGGCCCGCGGCGAGGAAGTCCGCGATAACTCCCGGCTAGGTAGGACACGACGGCACGAAGCCGAAGCAGCGGGGATGGTCGAGGCGAAGTGCCGGTGGAAGGATGTCGGCCAGAGCCTGCTCCAGAACTTCGTCGGAGGGCCGCCCGCGCTCGGGCGGATCCTCCATGAGCTTCTCGACAAGCTCGTCACGGAACTCTCCATCCCATGCCTCCGTCCGGCCCAGCTCCTCGCTGCGCCGTACGAGAGCCTCGGCGGCCCTGGCGGCCAGGTCGAGCATGGCCGGGGCGGGCATCTGGAGGTCCGACATCTCATTCTCCATGGGAGTAAACTAACCGGGACCGGTCCCAAAGAAAGTATTCTGTTACATTCGATTTTCCATAACCGAACAAATCGAATGCCATGACCGATCACCACGTCAAGCGGCCGCAAAAGCGAGGCCGACCGCCCCGCCGAGAAGTATACGGTCGGTTGCGAGCCGATGTCACCGAGTTGTGGGAGCACCTGGGCGGTCTGCCGGTCCCGCAAAACGCGGCCGGGATCTGGCGGGGCATCTGGTACCGGGAGGCTCATCATTCCACGGCGATCGAGGGCAACACCCTGGTCCTGGAGCAGGTCGAGCAGCTTTTGGCGGAAGGACGAGCCGTCGGCGACGGACAACTTCGGGAGTATCTGGAGGTTCGCGGCTACGCCACGGCAGCCGAGTGGGTGTACCGGCAGGCGGTCAACCGCTCCGGGCTCACTCACCCGCGGGCCGTCCTGAGCCACGCCGAGCTCCGGCAGGTTCACCACACGGCGCTGTCTCCGGTCTGGGAGGTGGCTCCCCATCCGGCCGCCACGGACCGCGAGACCCCCGGCAGCTTCCGTGAACACGACATCCGGCCGTTTCCCGGCGGAATGACCCCCATCTCGTGGCCACTCGTGTCCGTGGAGATGGAGACCTGGATCGAGAGGGTCAACAGACTACATCCTGCACAGCTGGACTTCCCCGAGCACCTCGCCGAGCTCCATTGCCGATTCGAGCAGATACACCCGTTCCTCGACGGCAATGGACGAACGGGACGCCTGCTTCTAAACCTGGTCCTCGTCCGGCTCGGTTACCCGCCCGCGATCATCTACAAGCGCGAGCGCTCACGGTATCTCGATGCCCTCCGAAACGCGGACCGGGGGGAGCCGGGTCAGCTGGGCGAGATGCTGGCCCGCGCGATTCTCGACAACCTCTATCGTTTCGTCATTCCCGCAGTTGCCGACCCGACGGGCCTGGTTCCGCTAAGTGCCCTGGCGACCCCGGATCTAAAGGCTTCGGCCCTCCGTGCCGCGGCCGGACGAGGTCGGCTTCGGGCAGTCCGCAACGCAAGCGGTCGCTGGCGCAGCTCCCGGGCCTGGGTGGAGGACTACCAGGAGAGTCGATACCGCCGGGATCGGGAGTAGGCGGACACCTCCGCCTGCTGATCGCTGGCCTCTTCAAGCTCCGCAGGCCCAAGCGCGAGCCAAAAAAAACACGAGCTTCGGGAGACACTGGCCAAGTCCGCGTGGCAGTGTGGTCTATTGCGTCGTGCGGCTCTTGGTTCAGTTTACGATCTAAACTGAACCAAGAGCACGACAGGTTGCGAAGGGGATCCTCACAACAGTGCAAGCGGCCGGTTCCCCGGCTGGAATCCCTCCGCCGTTTCCGCTATCGTTGCAACTCCAACGGCCTCTGCCGTTTACCGGCGATGGGCCGAAGCGTAAGGCGATTTGTGGCATATTGCGGCCAGCGAACAGCTAAAAAGCCACGCCCGCCGGGAGGACCAGCGCCCCGCTGGACTAGGGGCCAGCCCTTCCGAACGGGCGGACTGGCGGGAAGTGCGGGACACCAGGTGACCAGACCCCCCATCGAGCAGCTCCTCGCCGACCGCATCCTGGTGCTCGACGGCGCGATGGGCACCATGATCCAGCGCCACGACCTCGGCGAGGACGACTTTCGCGGCGACCTCTTCCGCGCCCACCCCCAGCCGCTGCTCGGCAACAACGACCTTCTCAGCCTGACCCGCCCCGACATCATCGGCGGGATCCACCGCGCCTACCTCGAGGCCGGCGCTGACATCATCGAGACGAATACCTTCTCTTCGACCCGGCTGCCGATGTCCGACTACGGCGTCGAGGACGCGGTCGACGAGATCAACCTCGCAGCAGCCCGAATCGCGCGCGCGGCCGCCGACGAATTCACGGCGCGCACCCCGGACCGCCCCCGCTACGTGGCCGGGATCCTCGGCCCGATGAACCGCACGGCGTCCATCTCGTCCGACGTGAACGATCCCGGAGCCCGCCAGGTCACCTTCGAGCAGCTCCGCACGGCATACGCCGAACAGGCGCGCGCCCTGATCGAGGGCGGCGTGGACATCCTCATGGTCGAGACCATCTTCGACACCCTGAACGCCAAGGCCGCCGTTTTCGCCGTCCTGGAAACGTTTGACGCCGTCGGCACCCGCCTCCCGCTCATGATCTCCGGCACCATCACCGACCAGAGCGGCCGCACGCTCACCGGCCAGACCCCCGAGGCCTTCTACAACTCACTCCGCCACGCGTCCCCGCTCGCCTTCGGCCTCAACTGCGCGCTAGGCCCCGACCAGCTGCGCCCGTACCTGCAGGAGCTGTCCACGGTCAGCGCGTACCCGCTCAGCTGCCACCCGAACGCCGGGCTGCCCAACGAGTTCGGCGGCTACGACCTCACGCCCGAGGACATGGCCGCCACCATGGGCGACTTCGCGCGCTCCGGCTTCCTCAACTTCGCGGGCGGCTGCTGCGGGACCACCCAGGACCATATCGCGGCGATCGCCGCCGCCGTCGAGGGCGTCGAGCCACGCCCCGTGCCCGAGCCCCCCGTCCGCACCCGCCTCTCCGGCCTGGAGCCCCTCACCATCGGACCCGAGTCGCTCTTCGTGAACGTGGGTGAGCGCACGAACGTCACGGGATCACAGCGCTTCGCGCGCCTCATCCTGGACGACGACTACGAGGCCGCGCTCGAGGTCGCGCTGCAGCAGGTCCGCAACGGCGCGCAGATCATCGACGTCAACATGGACGAGGGGATGCTGGACTCGGAGGCGGCGATGGTGCGCTTCCTGAACCTGCTCGCGGCCGAACCCGAGATCGCGCGCGTCCCGTTCATGATCGACTCGTCGCGCTGGGAGGTGATCGAGGCCGGGCTCAAGTGCGTGCAGGGCAAGGCGGTGGTCAACTCGATCAGCCTGAAGGACGGCGAGGAGGCCTTCCGCGAGCAGGCGCGCCTGATTCGCCGCTACGGCGCGGCCGTGATCATCATGGCCTTCGACGAGGAGGGCCAGGCCGACACCGCCGACCGCAAGGTGGAGATCTCGCGTCGCGCCTACGACATCCTGGTGCGCAAAGAGGGCTTCCCGCCCGAGGACATCATCTTCGATCCCAACATCTTCGCCGTGGCCACCGGGATCGCCGAGCACGACGAGTACGCGGTGGCGTACTTCGACGCCGTGGCGCGGATCAAGGAGGCGCTGCCGCACGCGCTGGTCAGCGGCGGGGTGAGCAACGTGTCGTTCTCCTTCCGGGGCAGCCACGGCGTGCGCGAGGCCATGCATTCCGCGTTCCTGTACCACGCGGGCCGAGCCGGGATGGACATGGGGATCGTCAACGCCGGCGCGATCACGGTCTACGACGAGATCCCCGACGAACTGCTCACCGCGGTCGAGGACGTGCTCTTCAACCGCGACGCCGGCGCCACCGAGCGCCTGACCGAGCTCGCCGGGAGATACCGGGGGAGCGCGGCGGGCGACACCGAAGACCTCTCCTGGCGCGACGCCCGCGCCGGACAGCGCCTGCAACACGCGCTCGTACACGGGATCACGGACTACATCGAGGAGGACACAGAGGAAGCGCGCGCGGGGTCCGAGCGGGCACTCCACGTCATCGAGGGACCGTTGATGGCGGGAATGAACACCGTCGGCGACCTCTTCGGCTCCGGAAAGATGTTCCTCCCTCAGGTGGTCAAGAGCGCCCGCGTGATGAAACGGGCGGTAGCGTACCTCGTGCCGTTCCTGGAGCGCGAGAAGGGGTTGGACGAGGCGGAGACAGCGGAGGGGGCGGGCCGCGACCGAATGGCCGGCCGCCGATCCGCCGGCCGCATCGTCATGGCGACCGTCAAGGGCGACGTGCACGACATCGGCAAGAACATCGTCGGCGTCGTGCTCCAGTGTAACAACTACGAAGTGTTCGACCTGGGCGTGATGGCCCCCGCCGAACACATTCTGGCAAAGGCCCGCGAGGTGGACGCCGACCTCATCGGGCTCTCCGGGCTGATCACGCCGAGCCTCGACCAGATGGTGCACGTCGCCAGCGAGATGGAACGCACGGGCATGACCCAGCCGCTCCTGATCGGCGGCGCCACGACCTCGCGCGTCCACACCGCCGTGAAGATCGAGCCGCGCTACTCTGGCGCGACCGTCCACGTCCTCGACGCGTCGCGCTGCGTCACCGTGGCGGGCAGGTTGCTGGACCGCGCGAGCCGCCCGGCCTACACGGCCGCGATCCGCGAGGAGTACGAGGGCATCCGTCGCCGTCGTGCCGGGCCGGGGAAACGCGCACCGCTGCTCGACCTGGAGGCCGCCCGCGCCAACCGCCTGACGCTCGACTGGGAGCGCCACGCCCCGGTCCGCCCGACCTTCACGGGCACCCGCACGTTCCCATCCCAGCACCTCGACGCGCTCGTCGCCCGGATCGACTGGACCCCCTTCTTCCGGGCCTGGGAACTCAAGGGCAGGTTTCCCGACATCCTGTCCGATCCGGACGTGGGTCCGCAGGCCACGAGTCTCTACGACGACGCCCGCGCGCTGCTCCGGCGCATCGGGCGCGAGCGTCTGCTGACGGCGAAGGCAGTCATCGGCCTCTACCCCGCAAACGCTGCGGGCGACGACATAGTCATCTGGGACAGCGAGTCGCGCGACAACCCGCTCGCAGTCCTCCATTGCCTCCGACAGCAGTTCGCCAAGCCGGGGAACCGCCCCAACCTCTGCCTGGCCGATTTCGTGGCGCCCGAGTGCTCCGGCGTCGCAGACCACATGGGCGCGTTCGTGGTGACCGCGGGAGAAGGCGTCGCCGAACTCTGTGCCGCATTCGAGGCCGACGGCGACGACTACCAGAGCATCCTCGCCAAGGCCCTGGCGGACCGGCTCGCCGAGGCCTTCGCCGAGCACTTGCACGAACGCGTCCGCCGCGAGTTCTGGGGCTACGCGCCCGACGAGTCGCTCACCAACAGCCAGCTCATCGCCGAGGAATACGCTGGCATCCGCCCCGCCCCCGGCTATCCCGCCTCGCCCGACCACTCCGAAAAGGAGACGATCTTCCGCCTCCTCGACGCCCCCGCGATCGGCGTGTCACTGACCGAAAGCTGCGCCATGATCCCCGCCGCCTCGGTCTCCGGCATCTACATCGGACACCCCGACAGCTTCTACTTCGGCGTCGGCCGCATCGACGGCGACCAGTTGAAGAGCTACGCGAAGCGAAAGGGGATAAGTATCGACGAAGCTACACGTTGGCTCAGTCCCAACCTGGCCCCAAATGGCTGACCTGCGTGAGATGCTCTCCGGCGGGCGCGTCCACGTCATGGACGGGGCGATGGGCACCATGCTGTACGCGCGCGGCGTGTTCTTCAACGTCTGCTACGACGAACTGAACGCGACCCACCCCGACCTGGTCGAGGACGTCCACGAGCAGTACATCCGCGCCGGCGCCGACATCATCGAGACCAACACCTTCGGCGCCAACCCCGTCAAGCTGTCCTCGCACGGGCTGGACGCGCGCACCGAGGAACTCAATGAGCGGGCCGCCGCGATCGCCGTGCGGGCCGCCTCGGGGCGCGCCGCGGTGGCGGGCGCGGTCGGGCCGCTGGGGATCCGGCTCGAGCCCCTGGGCCCAACGTCGCTGGAAGAGGCCCGCGACTACTTCGGCCGCCAGGTGGACGGCCTGCTCGCGGGGGGCGTCGACGGCTTCATACTCGAGACCTTCTCGGACCTGGTGGAACTGGAACAGGCGTTCCGCGCGGTGCGAAGCCGCTGCGACTTCCCCGTGATCGCGCAGGTGACCGTCGGCGAGGACGGCGTCACCGCGTACGGCACGACGGTCGAGCAGGCAGCCCGCGCGGCCGAGGCGTGGGGAGCGGAAGCGGTGGGGCTCAACTGCTCTGTGGGCCCCGCGGTCATCCTGGAGGGCCTGGAGGCTATGGCCCAGGTCACCCGTCTGCCGCTGGCGGCCGTGCCGAACGCCGGCCTGCCCCGCGCCATCGGCGACCGAAAGATCTACGTCACCGAGCCCGAGTACATGGCGCAATACGCGCGGCCCGCGATCGACGCCGGAGCACGGATCGTGGGCGGATGCTGCGGCACGACCCCCGAACATATCCGCGGCATCGCCGAAGTGGTGGCGACCATCCAGCCGCAGAGCACCTCGGTCCGCGTGATCCGCTCGGTCGGCGAGTCCTCCGCGCGCAAGACCCCTCCCCCGCTGGCGTCGCGCTCGGAGCTGGGACGCCGCCTCGCGGCCGGCGAATTCGTGACCATGGCCCGGGTATTACCCCCCCGGGGGTGGGACACCGCCCGGATGCTGGACGATTGCGGCGCTCTGGCGCAGGCGGGAGCCGACGTCATCGGCATCCACGAGGACCGCCGCACCGCGCGGCTGAGCGTTCTGGCGCTGGCCGGCCTGATCGCGCGGTCGTGTCCGGCCGAGCCTCTGGCCCACTACACCTGCCGCGACCGCACCCTCTTCGGCATGATCAGCGACCTCCTGGGCACGGCGGCCTCCGGGGTGCGCAACGTCCTCCTGCTCACCGGCGACCCGCCCGGCGCCGCGCCCTACTCCGACTTCAGGTCCGTCGTCGACGTCGACTCGATCGGCCTCACCAACGTGGTCACCGCCATGAACAGCGGCGTCGACCCTTCGGGCAACGACATCGGCCCGCCGCCCGGCTTCGTGGTGGGCGTGGCGCTCCGCCAGGGAACCCGCGACCCCGCCCGCGAACTGGGCCGCTTCCACTGGAAGGTCGACGCGGGTGCCCACTTCGCCGTGACCCAACCGGTCTTCGACGCCGACCACCTGGTCGAGTTCCTCGCAGGCGTCGGCAACGGCGGTGGCGGGCCCGGGATCCCCGTCGTGGCCGCGATCCAGCCGCTCGGGTCGCTCCGCCACGCGGACTTCCTCAAGAACGAGGTGCCGGGCGTCGTCCTGCCCGACCGGGTGCTGGAACGGATGCGGCGGGCCGAGTCCCGGAGCGCGGACCACGCCGCCGCCGAAGGGATCGCGATCGCACGCGAGACGGCCGCAGCGCTGGCGGGCGAGGTGGCGGGGCTGGAGGTCGCCGCCCACAGGGGGCCCGGCCTGGGCGCGGCGGTGGCGGTGCTGGAGGGTCTGGCGGTCGTGTGACTCTCCCGCCGGATACTACTAATAATGTAGTTGTTCGGTCCTTCCGTCCCTCGCCGACATCTCGCGGGTGCAACCGGAGCCTTGACACTGTTTTCGTGTTTCACGATACTCGTGTTGCAATCGTTTTGTGTGAGGAAGGAACGACGGACCTGTGAAGAATATCACTATCACCCTGCCCGAGGATGTCGCCCGGTGGCTGAGGGTCAGGGCCGCCAAAGACGATCGTAGCGTCTCCAGGTGGATCCGCGAATTGTTGGAGCGGAAGCGGGACCGCGAGGACGACTACGAGGTCGCCATGAAACGGTATTTGGCCAGAAGGCCGCGCAAGATCGACTGGCCTGGCGGGCGTCGCCCATCCCGCGACGAACTGTATGTCCGAACTCGTCTTCGTTGACACGAACGTCTTCGTCTACCGTCACGATCGTGGCGATCCCGCCAAGCAGGCCCGGGCCGACGAGTGGATCGCCCACCTTGCACGCTCCCGCACCGGACGCCTGAGCTTCCAGGTCCTGCAGGAGCTCTACGTGACCCTGACCGGCAAGGCGCGGATCGGTGTCGCCCCGACAGAAGCGCGCGGAATCGTTCAGGACCTTGCAGTGTGGCAACCCGTAGCGATCGACCTCGGTATCCTGGAACGAGCCTGGCATATCCAGGACGGCCATTCCGTGTCGTGGTGGGATGCCGTCATTGTCGCGGCGGCCCAATCCCTGGGCTGCTCGATCCTGTTGACCGAGGATCTGCAGCATGGGCATGCGTTCGGAGAGGTCCGCGTGGTCGACCCGTTCAGATCGAGAGAGCTGGCGCCCGCCGAGATTGTTCCCCGACCGTCCCGCTGACCCGCCCCATCGCCGTGGACGTGAACGATCGCGACGTGCACATCCGTCGGAGCGCCGCCCCGTGCCTCAAACGTCGCACGTATCTCCGTTACAACCCGGATTCCGGCTGCCGACCAGGCGGAGGATCGGGGGGACGTACAGCAGCAGGCCCAGGGGAACGAACAGTGGCACCTCCATGCAGACTCTCCGCGTGGCGAACACGCCGGTGAAGAGCTGCTTCCGACGCCGGTCAACGACCACGATCTCGCCGACGGGCACGTCACCGAGTGGCGAGGGCTCCGTGGAGAAAGCTACGCGGCCGAACCAATCCACGCGCGCAGTGCGGGATGCCTGGCGGACGCAGTCGGGGCACGCCGCGTTGTAGTGGAGGGTAAGGGCGGGCATCCTGGCCGGATGGTTGGCGGGGTGGCCCGTCGTCGGAATGGGCTCAGCCTCTTCCCGTGGCGGTGCCGAGACGGCACTCCCGGCTCGCCGGCTCAGAACCGGAACGAGGCATCGGGCGCGACGCGACCAGCCGCCTCCCCTGCCGCAGTGAAGACCGTCAGGTCCACCTGCACCACGTCGGGCAGGAGGTCCGCGAACCGCAGGCTCGCCGGTCCGGTGGGCTCACTGGAACAGGTGAGGGAGGCGAGAAGGTGCACCTCTTCGTGTACCTGGCCCTCATCCTCCTGGTGCTGGTGGCCCTCATCCTCCTGATGCTGGTGGCCCTCGTCCTCCCCAGGCTGCTGGTCCTCGCCGGCATGGTCACCTTCGAAACCTTCGGGCGCTTCCACCTCCGCCGAGTCCAGCGCACAGGTCACCCCTTCCGGAAAGGCGAAGAGACGAGCACCTCCGGTTCGGAGTCTGTCGAGCGCCTCCGCGGCGGTGGCCCGCTCCTCCGCCGAGCGGGGGGCGCGCTCGAATCCGAACACGGATTCCGCTGGGAGTTGCAGGTCGACGGTGAGGCGGGTGCCGTCCACGGCCAGGCCCATTCGAGCGATGCCGTGTTCGTGGGCCCCGGGCGTCCCCAACCGTTCGCCCTCGACCAGGGGTGGAGCAGGACGCGCGGAGGATGAATCGCCGCATGCGACGCACAGCAGAAGACATGGGATCGTCCACCCGACGAAGGGGGAGCGGACCTGTGGTCGATCGAGTATGGCGTAGGTCATGGCAGGAACCGGTGGGGGTTGCGTGCGTTCAGAGTACGACGTCGGATGCATTAAGGATAGTGTGTTTGATCGGGTGTTATCGTCTTGTCACGGAAACTGTCCACCCTCCACCCCTGGATTCCATGCAACGAGACACCGCTCAACGGCGTGCGATCCGCCGCGTGTTCCTGAACGCCGGGCGCCCTCTCACGCGTGACGAGATCCTCGAGTTCGGCCAGGCGATCGTCCCGTCACTCGGGGTGGCGACCGTGTACCGGAACCTGAAGATCCTGACGGGCGAAGGGTGGCTGTCGGAAGTCGAGCTCCCTGGCGGCGGGATTCGGTACGAGTTGGCTGACCGTCCGCATCACCACCACTTCCTCTGCCGCTCCTGCGATCAGGCGTTCGATGTCCATCGGTGCCCGGACGAAGTCGAGGCGCTGGCGCCCGACGGCTTCGAGGTCGACAGCCACGAGCTGATTCTCTTCGGTCGCTGTGCGGCTTGTGCGTGACAGGCCAATCGCCGAGGTTGTCGGCCAGCCCAGGGCCGTGGGCAAAACCCCCCTTGTCCATTATCGATAAGAGATTATCATTACGTCTGATTTCCGGTCCGCGTAGCGCTCGTTCCCGCTTTGGGGTCTCGCGCCGGTCCACGAAGCGGCAAGGGAGAGCCGATGGCCCATCGGGCTGATCCAGTGCGAATCCGGGAGCGCGTGCGCGTGCTCACCGCAATCGCCGTCTCCCTCTCGCTGCTCGTCGTCTCCGTCGTGGAGGCCTCCCACTCGCATGAAGGCGAGGCCGAGTCGGCCGCGGAGTGTTCCGTATGCCACGTGGGGAACACACCCGGCCACAAGACCGGGTCGCATACGCCGGGACTCGCGGTCCCGAGCCTCTTTCGGACCCCGGCAATCGCGGGACACGGGCCGACTCCCACGGCCCTCCACCAGTCTTCCCATCGGAGCCGCGCTCCCCCGCTCTCCGTCTCTCTGTAGCGAGAAGTCCACCAGGTCGGCCCCCAGGGTCAGCCAAAGGCCTTTCCACGGTTGCGTCGCTGATGGCGCACCCAGCAGGAGACGATCATGCCGCCACCCGGCTTTGCCATAGCGATATCCAGATACTTCCCCGTCCCCGTTCTCCTCCTAGGGACGATCCTCGCGGGCATTCCAGCACCCTCCGCAGGCTCGACAACCGTCTACCGGCAGGCCGCAGACACCCTCGACCACGTAGCGGGCACCGTCCGGTCGGCAGACAGCGGGACGCCTCTCGCGGGCGCGATGGTGGTGGTCGAGAGCACCGGCGGCAACGCAGTGACACACGGCGACGGGTCGTTCCGCATCGCCGTGCCGGATGCCGAGCGGCATCGGATCCGAATCGATCGCCTCGGCTACGCAGCGGTAGCCGTCGATGTCCAACCGGGAGAGCCGGCCATTGTCGATCTCGAGGTGGCCGCCATCCCCCTTCCGGACGTGGTCGTCACGGCGGTCCTCAGTCCCACGTCCGCGAACGAGACGATCCGGCCTTCCGCCGTCTTCGCGCAGGAGAAGCTGCAGCGGCACCTGGCGGGGACCCTTGCCCAGACGGTTGCATCGGTCCCGGGGGTCGCCGTGACCAGCATGGGGCCGGGCACTTCCCAGCCGGTCATCCGCGGTCTGGGCGGAGACAGGATCCTCATGCTCGAAGACGGCCAGCGCGTGGGTGACGTCGTCAACAGCGGCGCGGACCACGCCACGGCGGTGACCCCTTCCTCGGCTCGGCGGATCGAGGTGATTCGCGGACCAAGCGCAATTCTCTACGGCAGCAACGCACTCGGCGGCGTGATCAACGTCGTCAGGGACGAAGTGCCCCGTGCGGTGCCCTACCGCCCGACCGGATTCACCACGCTCCAGGCGCAGACCGTGACTCGCGCCGCCGGGGGAAGCGGCCAGTTGACAGTCGGAGTCACCGGGCACATGCCTCTTCGCGTCGAGGTATCGAGACACCAGGGAGGGGACCTGCGGACGCCGATCGGGACGCTTGCGGGCACCGAGACCGACACGTGGAGCGTGGCGGGCGGGACGTCGTGGGTGGATGACTGGGGATACGCGGGCGGTTCATTCCGCTTCTACCGGAACGACTACGGGATCCCCGGAGGCTTCCTCGGCGGCCACACGACCCCGGTGCGCACGGAGCAGGAGAGAGCCGCGGGTCGACTTCGCAGCGTGATCCGGCCCGGGCAAGGCTTCGAGGCGATTGAACTCGATGCCGGCTACACGTGGTACCGGCACCACGAGTGGGAACCCCCGAGCATCCTGGGAACGCTGTTCGAGCGACAGATCGCGAGCGGGGAGGCCAAGGCGCGGCACGCTGCGTGGGGGCCGTTCGCATCGGGCGCGGTCGGAGCAAGGGTCTCGTGGGAGCAATTCGGATTCGGGGGCGCGCTGTATTCCCCGAATACAGAGCGCAGGACGCAGGCCGCGTATGTCCTCGAGGAGATCCAGCTCGATCTTGTCCTGATCGAGGCCGGACTCCGCTACGATCGGGTCGACCTGGAACCCGACCGGGAGGAACTGTCCGACATCGGGCACATCCGCGCACGTTCCTTCAGCGCGGTCTCCGGATCCCTGGGCGCACTGCTGCGGGTGACAGGTCAGTTCACCCTGGGAGCAAGCGCGGCCCGGGCCTTTCGCACCCCGGATGTACACGAACTCTACTCGGAGGGGCCGCACCTCGCGGCCAATTCATTCGACGTCGGCAATCCCTCGCTCGAGACGGAAACGGGACTCGGGCTCGACGTGTTCGGCCGCTTCACGAGGCAACGCCTCAGCGCCGAGGTGACGTGGTTCCGAAACACGATCTCGGGCTACATCTTTCCGCAGGCGACGGGGAAGCTCAGCCGCATACTGCTCCCCATCTATCAGTACGTGGGCGAGGACGCGCTGCTGACCGGTTTCGAGAGCCTGCTCGGGTGGTCGATGCCGGCCGGATTCAAGCTGGAGGCCGCCGCGTCGTACGTGCACGGCACGATCCGCGCCACGGACGAGCCTCTCCCGTTCATGCCCCCGCTCCAGGGTCGCCTCGCGATCGGCTATTCGCCGGTGGACTGGTTCGTGGAGGCCGAGGCCCGGATGGCCGGGAGCCAGGAACGGACCGGGCGGTTCGAGCAGACAACTGACGGATACGCGGTCCTTGGCCTCTCGGGCGGCGTGCGGCTCACCGTCGCCGGGCGACTGCACGTGGTGACGCTCCACCTCGAAAACCTCGGCGATACCGTATACCGCAACCACCTTTCCCGCGTGAAGGAGATCATGCCCGAGGCCGGAAGGGGCCTGGGTGTCAACTACCGGGTCGTGTTCTAGCATGCCTGCGCACGACTCAGCCACTTACGAAACCGCAAGGAGAACCGACATGAAGACATGGAGCTACAGAAACCTGCCGTTCGCGGTACTTGCCGCCCTCGCCCTGGTCCTCGGGGCGTGTAGTGACTCGATGACCGAGCCCGAGGAAGAGCACTACGAACCCGAAGGTCTGGAACTCGTGATGGGCGGCCAGGTGATCGCGTCGTACGACGGCGACACACAGAGCTGGACCGGCGAACTCGAAGTCGACGAGGGCGAGGAGACTCCGCACATCTCGGTCCGCTTCGTGGATCACGACGGCGATCCGATCCCGTTGGGAGACGACACCTACCTGGAAGTCGACATCGAAGACACATCGATTGCCGAGTTCGAACAGGACACGCCCGGTGAGTTCGGTGGCCACCTGCACGGCCACATGGAAGGCGAAACCGACGTGACGTTCAAGCTCATGCACGGTGCGGTCGGATCGGGGCACGCCGACTTCGTGACGACGCCCGTGCACGCTCACGTTCACGACCACGGCTAGCGGGGCCGGATGTTACGTTCGTAGGGGATTTCCACCCAGCAATCGGAGGAGGCGATGACGATGGGCCCGTGGTGACTGACAGCCTCCACATCCACCAGGCCATCGCGCCCGCCCGCGCCGTCCTTTTCGACTTCGACTTCACGCTGGCGGATTCCTCCGAAGGCATCGTGGTCTGCATGAACCACGCGCTGGGCCGCCTGGGACTCCCTCCGGCGCCGGCCGACGCCATCCGCATGACCATCGGGCTCGACCTGCGCACGGCGCTCGGGATTCTGGCCGGCGAGGAGTGGCGGTCGCGGGAGGACGACTTCCTCGAGCATTTCGTCAGGAAGGCGGACGAGGTGATGGTCGCCAGCACGTGCTTCCTGCCGGGCGCCGCATGTGTGCTCCGGACACTTCACGACGCCGGCTACCGGGTCGGGATCGTGACCACCAAGTACCGGCACCGTGTCGAGGACGCCCTTGAGCGGGACAGCTTCCGGGCGCTGGTCGACGTGATCGTCGGCGCGGACGACGTGCCCCGGCCCAAACCTGCCCCCGACGGGCTCCTGCGGGCGGCCGGCTCGCTGGAAATTCCCACCCGCGACTGCGTCTTCGTCGGGGATTCAGAGGTGGACGCCATGGCGGCCCGGGCGGCAGGCGTGCCGTTCGTGGCAGTGCTGTCGGGGACGACGGGGGAGGAGGTGTTCGCCGGGTATCCGGTGAGGGCGGTGCTCGCGGGTGTGGGAGAGGTTGTGGGAGAGGGGAATGGTCCCGGGATGTAGGCGAAGGTCGCTCGAGACCGGTGTGTTGTCGCTATTTGCGGTGATCCGCACCGAGTACGTTTCGCGGCGGGGCGGACCAGTAGCCAAGGTTGTGCTGTATGTCGGTGCCGTGTGAGTAGACCACCGCCGAATCACAGAGTTTGGTCCGGTGTCCATTCGGACCCGTCGCGTCTTCCCCGCCACTGGTAAGGGCGTGAACAGAGATGGGCGCGACACGATCGGCCAGCACGTCCAGGACCGCCAGCGAAGAGGACTCGAAGTCCTCGCACTCATAGGCTGCATTCCCGACCAGCGTGTGCCACCAGTGCAGATCTTCACCCCATGAGACGGGGGGATCCTCAATACGTCGCCGCCACGATCGGGTCTCGCCGACGAACGTGGTGGAATCGGTCATCAGGTTCGTCACCCACAGACCCCACCACCGATACTCGTCCGTTTCGCCGGAGGGTCCGGTATCCACAACGAATCGATAGGGCGTCCCTTCCTCCCACTCAAACGGAAGCATGATCTGATGACAGCGGCACTCGGTGTTCTCCGTATCCACCATCCCGCCGTCGGTGTTCGAGGCATCCGAGTCCCATATGGCGAAGTTCACAACGCGTTGGGGGAGCGGCTCACTCTTGAACACGCCTTGCGACTGGAGACCGGCATAACCCGCCAGATGACCTTCTTCGTCATGGAGGAACTGCATCGCCCAATAGTGGAGCAGCCCCTTCTCATGCAGACTCTCGTCCGGCGCCTGTACCGGAAGCATGGTCCACTCGATGCGCGCCATCGGATAGAGCGAATCGGGAAACGTATAGAATCCGAATGTGTTCGCCGGTCCCCACTCGCCGATGGGTGTCACCGTGACTTCGGACGTGCCCGAGGCTTCACCGGCCATCGCCGTGATGTTGGCCGTGCCCTGCCCGAGTGCTGTCACCAGCCCGGACGCGTCCACCGTCGCGATGGCGGCGCTGCCGCTCGACCACGTCACCGCCGCACTCGCCATCACCCGCCCGTTCTGGTCCAGCACCTGCGCCGAGAGCTGCACGGTCGCGCCCACGCCCGACAGTTCGGCGGCAGCCGGAGTGACGATGACCGCTGTTGCACGGGGCGGGTCGGGGGGCGGCGGCTCCGTGGCTCCGTCGCCGCACGCGGAAATCCAGGCAACGCCCGCCAGCGCCACCGACGCGAGGCAGGCGATGCTGAAGCGGTCGCCGGTCGCCACAAGGCCAGGGCTTCGCCGTGATGGCTCCGCAGGATACATGAAGTGACGCACCCGGTGCCGCAACGGAAATGGACGACGCCGAGTCCGGTTCGCCGTCGGTCGGTATCAGGACTTGACAGCATTAAAGATGATGGCTGTTATGTGGCTATAGTGTGGCGAATAGCGATATAGCTGTGGTGATAACGTGGCGGTGCATCGGCGAGTGGCCACCAGAGAAAGGGAGAGCACGACCGACCGCGTCCGAGCGGAGTCGATTGGGGGCTGGTGAAATGCCCTAGCGGTCGGTCGGCACGGCCAGGCGGTAGCCGACCCCGCGTTCGTTGAAGATGTAGCTGGGACTGGCCCCGCTGCCGCCAAGTTTCCGGCGGAGCTTCTTGACGCAGGTCCGCAGGGCCTCGGTCTTGCGCCCGGAGCCCATGCCCCAGATCCGGCGAAGCAGGACGTCCCTGGTCACGACCCGTCCCGCGTTGACCGACAGAACACGCAGAAGCTCGTACTCGGTGGCGGTGAGCGCGACCGGGCGCCCGGCCACGGTCACCTCGCGCCGGTCGTAGCGGATCCGGAGCTCGCCCGACTCGAAGGGCTCGGTCTCGACCCGCCGGCTCAGCGCTGCACGGACCCTCGCGACCAGTTCCGTTGGCGAGAACGGCTTGACGAGATAGTCGGCGGCGCCCAGCTCCAGCGCCCTGGCGATGGTCTCGTCCCGGCGATAGGCGGAGATGAAGATGACCGGCAGGTCGGCCAGTTCGGGAACCTGCTGCATCAGTTCGATCCCGTCCCTGCCGGGGAGCACCAGGTCGAGGAGCACCAGGGCGGGCCTCTCGGTTCGGATCAGAGACGCCAACTCCTCCGAGTCCCCGGTCACGAGCGCGGCGTAGCCCGCGGTCCGCAGCGCGTCGCGCACGAACCGGAGCGTGTGCGGGTCGTCGTCGACCACGAGGATCCGCGTTCGATCTCGATCGTCCCGGCCTGACGTGGGCGGGCTGGCGACGGAGGCCGCCGGGGCCCCCAGGACGGTCGGCACCGTGAACGTGACCCGCGCGCCCTGGCCCGGCCCGCCGCTTTCGGCCCGGATGCGCCCGCCGTGCGCCTCCACCAGTCCCTTGCAGATGGCGAGGCCCAGGCCCTGGCGCACTCCCCCGGCCTTGCCGTCGCCTGCCGCATGCTTGCGGAACAGGTGCGGCAGACGCTCGGGCGGTATCCCGCGGCCGTGGTCGGTGATCGAGACCGCGACATGGACATCGTCGGCGCGAACCGCCTCGACCAGGATGGGCGACGACGCCGGCGAGTGTCTGGCGGCGTTGGCGAACAGGTTGTTGAGGACCTGCACGATGCGTCTCTGATCCACCATGACCAGAGGCAGATCGGACGGCAGATCGATGACGATGCTGTGCCGGCCGCCGCCGCTCAGGAAGGTGTTTCTCGCCCGGTCTACCAGGGCGGCAACCTCGGAGGGCCGGGGTGAGACCGACAGTGTGCCCGAGTCGATCCGCCCCGCGTCGAGGAGGTCGCTGATCAGGCGCTGCATGTGCTCGGCCTGCTCGTCGATGATGCGGTGGAACTCACGCTCCTCGGCAGGATCCAGCTCCCGCGCCGGCGAAAGCAGCGTCGCCGTCGAGCCCTTGATCGAGGTCAGCGGCGCCCGCAACTCGTGGCTCACCATGCTCAGGAACTCGGTCCGCTGCCGTTCGAGTTCCTCCAGCGGCTCCAGGTCCTGAATGGTGACCACCAGGGACACGACCCCGCCGTCCCTGGCGCGGATCGGCGTGGCGTTGACCAGGGTCCTCATGCTCCGGCCTCCCGGCACCGAGAGCACGTACTCTTCGGCACGCACGGTCTCCGCGGCACCCAGCGCCTTCGCAAGCGGCAGCTCCGCGAACGAGATTTCGTCGCCGTCGGGGCCCCGAACCGTCATCGTCTCCAGCACCTCCTGCGGCGAGCGGCCCGACGGGTCCAGGCCCGCAACGATCCGCCGCCCCTCGCGGTTGAACCGCACGAGTTCGCCGGTCTTCGCATCGAACACCGCCACGCCGACCGGCGAGGTGTCGACCAGGGCCTCCAGATCGGCGCGAGCCCTCCGCTCGTCGCGATATGCCTGGGCGTTGGCGATGGCCGTGGCCGCCTGCGATGCGAACAGCACCAGAGTCTCTTCGTCCTCGTCGGTGAATCCCTCCCCGCCCTCCTTGTTGGCGAGATAGAAGTGGCCGATGTGCACGCCCCGGTGGCGAATGGGCACCCCCAGGTAGCTCTGGTGAAGAATCGGAGCGGTGTCGATGCCGAGCGCTTCAAGGTGGGACGCCAGGTCGTCGACCCGCAGCCGCCCGCTCTGCAGCAGGTATCCCCAGAGGCGCTCTCCCTGGGGCACGTCCCGGAGCTGCCGGCGTTCCTCGGACGTCAGGCCGGACGAGACAAAGTCTCGAATGCCCTCGACCCGGTCCACGGTCGTGATGGCCGAGCTCTCCGCGCCGGTCAGAACGCGCGCGCTGTCGACCACCTCGCGCAGCACCGATTCCAGGTCGAGACTTTCGCTGATGCGCAGGCTCGCCGAACTGAGCCGGGCCATGCGCTCCCGCAGACTGGCGATTGCCCGCCCGGATTCGTCGGTGTCGGTCAAGGGGTCTCCTGTGGAAGCTGGGCCCCTTCAGCCACCCCGGAGGCGCTCCAGCGTGATCCGCAGCCACATGAACCGGCCGTTGAACCCGGCAGGTGCATACTGGCTGTATTTGTTGCCGAGTCCCGTGAAACGGTTCGGATTCAGTTCCGGAAAAGCGTTGAGGACGTTGTCCGCGCCGAAGGTCAACCGGACGCCGCCGCCAAACCGGTAGCTCACCGACAGGTCCGCCATCCCGTAGCCGCCGAAGTCCAAATCCTCCTCGGAATCGTACCAGCCGCCAAAGTAGTTGAAGCGCACCACCGCGCCCAGAGGGCCCGCAGTGTGACGGACGGAAACAATGGCGCGGTTGCGAGGCAGACCGAACTCGTAGTCCCTGATCTCCTTCACATCCGCCAGAGGTCCGCCGGGCGTGAACTCCTCCACGGTTGTCACGGTGCGGCTGAGAGCGGCGTCGAGGACCGTGACGCCGCGCCCCACCTCGAGGACGTAGCTGCCCACCAACTCGCAACCCGTTGTCGAGGTGGTGAAGTCGTTGTTGAAGTAATTGATGTAGTTCCAGCTGCGGGCAGAAGTGAGGCCCTCGGACTCGAGTGTCTCGATCAGTTCGTCGCGGACCCGGTCCGGGCCCAGGTCGGGCCGGTTGAGTTCGATATCCCTCGACAGGGCCAGCCGGTCCTCGACGCGGATGCTGAAGCAGTCGACGGTGGCCGCTACCGGTGCCCGATTCCAGACGAAACCGAGCGAGGCGTTGCGCGACCGCTCCGGCTTGAGGGAACTGCCCCCGAGCGCCATGCCGACGGGGCTGGAGGGCGCGATCGTCGCGACGATCGACAGCTGCCGCTCATCGCCGGAGCCGGCGTTCTTCGACGTTGCGTTGATCGCGTTGGCCTGCCCGGGGGTCGGAGCGCGGAAGCCGGTGCTGAAGGTTCCGCGCAGCGCCAGATTCGAAGTGAGTTCCGCCCGGCTGGAGAGTTTCCCGTTCGCGGTGGTTCCGAAGTCGTCGTAATGCTCGAAGCGCGCGGCTGCCCCCACGGTCAAGCGCTCCCGGACTTCGGTTTCCGCCTCCAGATAGGCGGCCGCACTGCTTCGCGCCCACTGTCCCTCGGTGTCCTCGCTGAAGCCGGGGAACCCGTTCGTACCTGCCGTGAACCCCTGGCTCTGCAGATCCAGCGTCCTGCCGTTCCACTCGAAGGTGCGCGCCCACGAGTCAGGCTCTCCGCTGCGAATCCGGAACGCTTCCCGCCGCCACTCGGCACCGAAGCCGAGGTTGAGGTCGGCCGCCAGTACCGGCACCGCCACCGGATAGGTGAAATCGGCGTTGAGGTTGACCTCGTCCTGGCGGTAGGCGCCGGGATCGAATTCGAAGTCGGCGGGGTTGGCCGGTCCCAGCGCCGCGTTGACGGTGTTGCGGATGAAGAAGTCGACGTCGCTCGCCCCGGTCGAGCCGCTCAGATCCCACGTGAAGCCGGCAGCGGACTCGCCGCGGACCCCCGCAACCGCGGAATGGTCCCGGGTGTGCCCACCGAAGCGCGGCGTGAAGCCGCCGGGGAACAACTGGTTCATGACAAAACAGTCCGGATGGGCCTGGCGGAAGGCGCTGGCCAGGAAGGTCCCGTTCCGATAGTAGTCGCCATGGGGATCGAGCATCGTGGGACAGCCGCCGCTGCCGTCGCCGGTCAGGTCACCGACCAGGCGGTGGGCGCCTCTGGTGTACACGCCCTCTCGGCTGTCGGGATTGCGGTAGTAGAAGCCGCCGTCGGTCTCCTTCCGGGCATAGTTGCCGAAGGCGTAGAAACGTGCCCCGTCCCCGAGCGGAATTCCGAGGTTGACGAAGGTCTTGAGGTCGCCGTTGACGTTGGGGCTGCCCCAGATCTGCGCCGGGTTGGGGACGTGGGGGTTGCCCGCGGCCTCCAGCGCCGCCGCGTCGTCCCTCTGGACGCTGCGCACGGTCTCGCCCGCTTCGCCGAACTCGGCGCTGAGGTTGAGGAAGCCGTCGGCCGGGAGCGGCAGGCCGGCGTTTACCGCAATGTGGGACTGTCTGCCGTCGCCCTCCGTGGTCAGCCCGGATCCGGTCTCCACCTGATACCCCTCGCGGTCGTCCTTCAGCACGAAGTTCATGACGCCGGCGATCGCGTCAGACCCGTATTGGGCCGCCGCCCCATCCCGCAGAACCTCGACCCGCTCCAGCGCGATCGACGGAATCGTCGACAGGTCAGGCCCCTGTGCGCCTTCCGAAGCCTTGGGCACCAGCCAGGCGATGACCGCCCCGCGGTGGCGGCGCTTCCCGTTCACAAGCACGAGCGTGTGGTCCGCCGCCAGATTGCGAATGTTGGGAGGCCGCACGATGGTCGCCCCGTCCGCGATGGGCTGCGTGTTGACGTTGAAGGTCGGAACGACCGTACGCAGCAGGTCCAGCAGGTCGGCCCCACCCTGTGCCCGCACGTTGGCCCCGCTGACCACATTCACCGGCGAGTAGGACTCGATCGCGGTCCTGCCTCCGCGCCGCGTGCCGACGACGACGATCTCGTCCAGTTCCATCACCGCGGGGATCGTATCGGCGCCGGAGAGCGTGTCGGGAGGCTCCTGGGCCTGCAGCGCCGGGGCTGCGGCCGAAAGCGCGGTCCCGAGCAGCAGGATGGAGGCGGGACCGGCAGGGATCCTGCCCATCAAAAGGAAACGGTCACGGTCATCGAGACCGTCCGGGACGCGCCCAGCCAGGCGGCGTTCTC
The DNA here is from genome assembly GCA_009841165.1 of Gemmatimonadota bacterium. Taxonomy (GTDB): domain Bacteria; phylum Gemmatimonadota; class Gemmatimonadetes; order Longimicrobiales; family Gaopeijiaceae; genus Bin94. Next base: position 36,123 of record VXMI01000201.1, read on the forward strand.
GGTGATGGTGGACAGATAGGGGCTGTCGAGCACGTTGTTCGCCACGATCGAGAACTCGGTCGACCGGAACAGGTCGCCTGGCGCCTCGCCCCTGAAGCTGATGTAGGCGTCCACGGTCCAGTAGGGGTCGGTGTACCAGTCCGCCGTCAGACTGACGCGGCGCGCAGCCGTGTACTTCGTGGACACCCCGCCACCGAGCGGTCCGTCGCGGTCCACGGAAACGACCCACAGCCGGGGCGGCACACCCGCGACATCCGTACCGGGCACGATGCCCTGGCTGGCATCGATGAGCGGATCGCCGGTTCCGAGGTACTTCGAATCGTTCAGCGTGAGGGCGGTGTAGAGCGATGTTCGCTCCGACACTGCAGCCGTGGCGGCCAACTCGATGCCCCGGGTCTCGATCCCGCCCGCGTTGAAGTAGGCGCCGCCACCCGGGATGAGGTAGTTGGGACCAGCGGGCGTCAGCGGTCCCACGTAGAAGATCCTGTTGTCGAAATCGATGGAATACAGCGTCGCGCTCAGGGCAAGCCGGTCGCCGGCGTACTGAACCCCGACATCGATGTTCGACGCGGTCTCGGGCTCCAGCTCGTTCACGCTGCGGCCCGGCACCTCGAGCAACGTGCTGCTGATCGCGCGGAAGTTCTCGGCGTAGCCCACGAACAGGTCGAGGCCGTCGACAGGCGTCTCGTACGTGACGCCGCCGGAGAGGAGGAGGTCCGAGTCGGAATCGACGCCGAGGTCCGGATCGATGCCGAACTGGTCTTCGCGCGACACGGAGATCAGGAACTGCTTGACGCCGGCGGTCAACTCGAACGGACCGAAGTAGAGAGTCTCCTCCACGAACCACCTGAAGACGTCCTGTGGAAAGTCCCACTCGTACTGGTGCCAATAGGGCTGCTCGTCCCCCTTTAAGCCGACCACCGGGTCCAGAATGCGGTGCCAGTCCCGGCCCAGATGGCGCCGCGAGTCCTCGTACCAGATGCCGGCGCGCAGCGCGCTGCCGCCTCCCGCGCCAAACACCGCGGACCACTCCCCGTCGATGCTCGCGCCGGTCCGGTCTTTCCCGTAGTGGCTGTGCCGGTACGACTGAACCGCGGTCGCCCCGGGGTGGCATGCCGGATCGACCTCCGGCCCGCCCGAGCCGTAGTAGTTGAAGATGTACGACGACGTGCACCCCGGCACCGGTCCAACGGCCGCGCCATTGCCGTCCACGAAGCGGATCACCCCGAGCTGGCTGCCGCCCCGAACCGGCGGACGGCCCGCCAACTCCGACTCGGGTCCGCCGCCGTCGTCCACCACGTCCACGATGTAGGGGGGCAGCCAGTCGCCCCGCCCCCGGTTGCGGTGGTGGTATGCGCCCGCGCTCAGAGAGATCAACTCGCCGACGGACCAGTCGGCGCTCAGGTAGGCGAAAGTGTTCGTCCGCAGCGTTCCCCAGCCGCGCCGGTACGACTGGTTCAGGTAGGGCACCCCGGGCCAGTGACCGATCAGCCGGTCCCAGCGAGGATTCGCGTGGAAGTCGGCCTCGCTGTACAGCCGCTGGTAGTTGTTCTCCAGGATGTCGTCGTACGAGAAGTAGCCGGTGAGGTCGAGGGCACCGTGCGAAGACACGACCTTGGCGGCGAAATGCTCCCGTTCGTTCCGTGCGGAGCCTCCCATCCAGTCGGTCGCCTCCTGCCGGATCGCGGCGACCCAGGCCCGCGTCGTGCCGCCGAACAGCGTTCCCGTCTCGACACGCGCGGCGAACCGCTGGCCCCTGTTCTCGCCGATCGTGATCGAGGCCGTCCGGCTTGCTTCTTCCGCAGGGTCTGCCGTCAGGAAGTTGAGCGTCCCGCCCAGGGCCTCGACCGACCGCGAGGCGATGTCGGCGGTTCCCTGCGACACCTCGACGCCGCCGAGGTTGATCGGGTCGACGAACCGGTTCGCCTTCGCCCCGCCCCAGTAGTCCGACGTGCCGTTGGGGAATCCGTCGATGGTGGTGCCGATCTGCACGTCGTTGATGGTCGACTGGAACCCGCGCATGACCACGTTGCTCGACCAGTCGTCGAAGGCATACGCGTCCCCTTCCTGGACAGACACGCCGGGAAGGTTGTCGATCACCGACGTCACGGACGTGATGCTCGACTGCTGCCTCATCATCGGTGCGGCGACGAAATTCCGCGCGAAGACCGTGGGCTCCTCCGCCACCACGCTGATCGGATCGAGCTGGAAGAAGGGTTGCAGAACGATGGCGACGACTTCGACGGCCCCCGCGCGGACGGTGACCTGGAGCTCCCGCGACGCATAGCCGAACAGGGTGGCGGTCAGGATGTAGTCGCCGGCGGCGAGATCGGCGAAAGCGAAGGCGCCATCGGCATTCGTGACGCCTTCCGTGTCCACGCCGGAAGCGGACGCCGTCACTACGACACCCGGCAGGGCGCTGTCGGCCGCATCGGTGACCGTGCCGCGAATCGTGCCGGTTGTCTGGGCGGTCGCGGCTGCCGTTGCCAGAGCCAAGGCAGAGACGGTTGCGATCGAAAGTCGGACAGCGCGGCGGGCGAGTGAAACCGCAACCTCCGGGGGCATGGCGCCTCCTCGGTGTCTAGGTTTTGCAACCAGTGAAGATAACGACCAGTTCGTGGCTATAGTATGGCGATTGGGGACTTATGAATGGCTGTCTCGTGGCCAACAACGGTCCGGGCATGCTGCGCGTGGGCGGGGGAATGGCTTCGGGCTGTAGGGTCAATCGACTGGCCTGGATGAGCCAGCGTTAGTCCCCCCGCTCGCCAGCTCAGAACCGGAACGAGGCATCGGGCGCGACGCGGCCGGCCGCCTCCCCTGCCCCGGTGAACACCGTCAGATCCACCTGCACCACGTTGGGCAAGAGCTCCGCGAAAACGCGACAAAAACGGGCAAAGAGCGATAAGTTATGTCATATTTCATCCGATTATGGCACCGGTGGGGGGAAGAAGGGTCCGTAGCCGCTTCATTGGACAGAACCATTGCAAGACATGCTCGACGTGCCCGAGCCGCGGGCCATCGCCGAGGTTTGCATGCCCGACGGGACGGGAATCGCTCTGCGCCGCCACGGCAATCCCGATGGGCCCCGGCTCGTTCTCAGCCACGGCAATGGGCTGGCGATCGACCTCTACTATCCGTTCTGGTCGCTGCTCACCGACCGTTTCGATCTGGTTCTGTACGACTTCCGCAACCACGGATGGAATGTCCCGGGCGACCCCCGCTCTCACAACGTCGCGACCTTCGTTTCGGACAACGATCATATCGCGCGGGGCATCGACCGGCACTTTGGCAAGAAGCCCTGGATCGGCGTGTTTCACTCCCTGTCCGCCGTGACGGCCCTGAACCAGGAGCCGCCCGGCGGCGCTGCAGCCGCCCTGGTGCTCTTCGATCCACCCATCCTGCCGCCCTCGGGAGAGCCCCTGGAGATCGACGCCCGATGGCAGAAAATGCGAATAGCCGCCCGGCTCCGCCCGGAGCGCTACGGGAGCCGCGGGCAGTTCGCGGACATGATGACCCGGTCGCCCATGTTCGCGCGGCTGCGTCCCGGCGTGGCGGACCTCGCGTCGCGGGTGCTGCTCCGTCCGGCACGCGAAGGAGACGGCTACCAGCTTTGCTGCCCGCCCGAATACGAGGCGCAAGTCTTCGAGTACATCTTCGCGTACAACTTCACGCCCGATCCCGCAAAGATCGGATGTCCGGTCCAGGTGATCGGAGGGGATCCGACGCTCGCCTTTTCGTTCCTCCCCAGCCTGGACGTGAGCGGACTGATTTCGTTCCACTACGACTTTGTGCCCGGGGCCACCCACTACCTGCAGCTTGAGAACCCGGAGGAATGCGTCTCCACCATGGTGGAGTTCCTCGAACGCCACGGATTCGTCGAGGCGGCCGGCATTCGGCCACAGTGATGGCAATGGACCATATCGACTGGCAACTTGGGCGGTTTCGGGACGGCGCCGACGCTCCGGCCATCGTCTGGCGCGATCGCCCGCATGCCTACGCGGAACTCACCGCCCGCTACCGGGAGTGGCTCGGACGGCTGCGTCAGGCGGACGTGCGGCGAGGGGACGCCGTAGCGGTGGTCAGCGACTTCTCGCCCGGGGCGGTCGCGTGCCTGCTGGCCCT
>VXMI01000103.1 GCA_009841165.1 Gemmatimonadota bacterium
CCCCCCCCCCCCCCTCTACTTTTGACCCCCCCCCCCCCGCACTCCCCTCCGGCTGTTTCGAGCGTGGGCGCTCCTTTGGTATACGCCCCCTGGCTCATTCTTGGGGAGGGGTGGAGGGGGGGACAAGCGGAGGAGCGCCTCATCGCCCGCCTGGTTTGCGATTCCACGGCCACAGCAGTTGCGATTCCACGGCCAAAGTGATTGCATTTCCGGTGCTGGAGCCATTGCAATTCCAGAATTGCCGCTCCTGACCGCCCCCGCTCCGCCGGAGGGAACCCGCATGCGCCGCTTCGCGATCGCCTTGTCAGCCCTGCTTCTGCACGGATGCGACCTGTTCCCGATCGGCGTCTGCACCGACGAACTGGTTTACGGCATCCAGGTCACCGTCCGGGACTCGATGACGGGCGAGTTGCTCAACGTGGATCCGACCGGCGTGCTGACGGACGGCTCCTACCGCGAGACGATGGAGGCCGTCGGCCCCAGCAGCCTGTGGGGAGCCCCCGAGCGCCCCGGCACCTACGATATCGAGATCACCGCCGAGGGGTACCGAGCCTGGACCCGGCAGGGCGTCGAGGTGGAGATGGAGCGGAACGGATGCCACGTCGAGACCGTCAAACTCGAGGCCCGGATGGTGGCGTTGGCGGCGGGGTTGGAATAGCCGGGTGTGTAGATGATGGAATGGCAACCGGGCTTTCACCCGGCAGAGGACTCATCCGGCGAAGGCTCGTCTCGAATCACGTCCACCACGGATGGGTTGAGCAACCGGAAGCGCTGACCGGAGCGCTCCAGATCCCCTCGAAAGACAACCGCTGCGTGCTCCTTGTGGGCTTCCAACGCCCTTTCGTAGTCGCTCTGCCCCAGAACAACGCTGACGGACCTGTTCTTTCCCTCAACCCATGTCCACAGCTTCACAGTCCCGTCCAGTTCGGATTCGTCTCTGCTCAGTATCCGGACGAAACCCACCAGAATGGCATCTCTTTGTGGCTCACCACTACTGAAAGATGAGATGGCCTGGCGGAGGACTGGAACGTCAGACTCGGCGAAACGCACCACATCGCGAACCTGTGGCTTTGGTCGCGTTCTCGCCCAGGTGAGAGTGATGTCGACCAGCCGGAACGGCTCCATCGTCTTCACGAGTCCCTGGCAAAGATTGGCACTGACCCCGAGTGGCACCGCCTTCCAGAATGCGTCCGCCTGTCCTACCAATGTGTCTTCCGTCGCCTTGCGGACCGCATTCAACGCGTCAACAAACCGGGTCGTGATCCTTCGATCGATGGGGTCGTCTTCGGTTTCCTCATCCGGCCCAAGTGGCAGCCGACGCTGTATCGGGGGCGGAACGACTGGACCCAGGAGGGTGATGATGAAGCTGCCATGTTCTGTCTGGCCAAGCCTTACGCGGCTGAGGAAATCGGTCGCTTCCCTGTTTGCCCCCGCTCGATAGAAGGGCTGAGGTGTCCCGAGTGAGCAGGCGGCGGCCAGGAGCATCTCGCGGGCACCCTGCACCAGCCCGGCTCCGTCGCCAAGGGTGACGCTGCCATTGTCGCCGTCCGGGGCGCGCACCCGGACCACGTCACGATCTGCTGTCGCCAGATCGCGGTAGAGCGAGATTTGCGTGGTCTCGGCTACCGCGGCGAAAACCTGGATCAGGCGCTGCACGACGCTGGCGTAGTCCCCAAGGCGCTGGTGGCGGGGCAATATGATCTCGGGCGAACCCCGGCGAGCGTAGACATCGGAGTGGTCCCCAAACGGTTCGGCCTTGGTCCATCCTGAGGCGCGGGCGTAGGCCGCAATCGCGCTGGGCGACACGGCCATCAGCGCCTCCTTGTCGCGGATCACCGACCTCATCTGATCCTCCCTTGCCTCGATTGATCCATCAACTCCGTTAGCCCCTCCAGATCGAAGAGGTTGGTAGTCGGTATGCGGACCGTCACACTCGTCTGCTCGGTTTCCTCCCGTCCACCCAGGTAGAGCCAATACGCGCGACGCCTCAGGATAAGCTCGTCAGCTGTCAGTGTCATCCACTCCTCTCTCCCCGACGGGAGATCCAGCACGACCAGCAGGCGAGGGGTCTGGGTGTCGCAGCAAAGCAGGTTGTAGTTACGGCGCTTCACAGGAAACGACACGTGGCGGCCGTCGCTCAGCCTGCGAAGGTTCACGGTCGCCTTCAGTTGGAGGTCGAGTGCGGGCCGCATGGCCCCTCCTGCGTGGATCCGAAGGTCGACGCCGTCGCGATCCAGTTCCGTCTTGGAGGTATCGTATTCCCGCGCGCGTGGCCACGGCCATCACGTAAACGCGGGACAGCGCCTCCTTGACGTCCTCCTCCGACAGCAGTGCGTCAGTCATTTCGATCATCCGGTGTTCGTGATGATTGGCAGTCCTGGTCGAACAACTGACTTCTCCAGTAGTCGGGCACTCATCAGGCTCCAAAGGGGCGGGTGGAACGTTGGGGGCAGGAATTCTCTGAGGTTGCCCATCATCGGTCAACCTCACCCCCGGAGACCCCACATCCCCCGGGGCGCCGACAGCGGCCTCAGAGTCCCTCAGTCTATCTTTGGTCTGCTGCGTCTTCATCGTCGTCTCCTGTCCTGTGTCCTTCTGGCTTCCAAACGGCCGCATGGCCCCGGCAGGGCCTCTCCCGGGCGTGGCCGCCACACAAGAAGAACGGTGGAGACACGACTACGAATTGTCGTGCTAGCTTGTCCTCGACGACTGGCTAGAACTCGGGGTCTCGCTCATTCCAAATGCGGACAGTGTTCTTGAAGCGAAGCCCAACCGCCTCGCCGACCACATCACACGCGGACCCACCAGCTGCACAGCACGACTCGCCCGCGGGTTCGTCGTTGCGAGTCGGGGGCAAGTCAAACCGCTCGCAGACTTCCTGGATCGCAAAACGAATCATCAGGTCGCGCCCACGCTTCCGGGGCCCTGCCTTCGGCCCCCTCGGGTGGCGATTCAGACCCGCCAGACGCCAAATGGTCCAGTGCCGCAGCGGTTTGGGCATTGACTGGCCATCTCCGATATACCGGCAAGCGATCTGCCATACTGCATCCCATGCCATTGCGGGCGGGATCGTCCCTTTGCCCGGCTTCCATGGACCTTGGGAGCACTCGATTAAGGCCGTTATCTCTGTTTCGGCCCGATCCGGATGTTCTTCCAGCGTGAGCCAGTAGTCTTCGGCGTAGCCATCACCAGATTCGCCCTCGTAGAAATCCAAGTCCGGCAGATGCTCACGGCGAACCCACTCCACCAACTCGTCGAACCGCTCGCTGCTCATCTCGGCCACGTTCGCTCCCATTCCGTCATTTACGCGCTCAGTCGACCTTAGCTGCACGGCGACGTGCGAACATCAACCCGACCGCTTCGACGATCGAATGATGATGAGCTGATGATACAGCGGCCTGCCGTGTTCCGGACCAGTCCCCCCATATTGTGTTTGCGTTCAGCGGTACCCGATGAAGCCTGGAGCAGCGATTTGGTTCGTCCTACGGAAGTTGCGGCCCTCGACGGCTACCGGATCTGGATTCGGTATTCGGACGGTTCGGCCGGGGAAATCGACTTGGGCAACCTTGCCGGACGTGGCGTGTTCGCGGCCTGGAATGATCCCGATTGCTTCAGGGATGTGCGTCTGCGGCCGACAGGAGCCGTCGCTTGGGGCGAGGACATCGAGCTTTGCCCGGACGCGCTGTACATGGAACTAACCGGGAAGCCGCTTGAGGCAATGGGCCGATGAAGAGCCCCCCGCATCCGGGCCTGTCCGTGCGCTATGATTGTCTGGAGCCGCTGGGGCTCACCTACGACCTTGCCCCAGGCCATGAAGAGGTCTGACTACTAAGAAAAGCAAGCTGTTCTTTGCTTTCGTTGCCTACCCACCCGGTCACTGTAAGCAAAGACTTTTTCCCAAACCAAGCGAGCTAACCAAAGCAAATGGCTTGAACCTTTCCTACGGTTCCGCCACCTTCGGATCCCCTCACACCGGCCTC
>VXMI01000237.1 GCA_009841165.1 Gemmatimonadota bacterium
GTTAGACGATTTCCTGCCCGGATTCGGACCCTTGGCGCTCCGCCCCGGAGGCGTATGCGCGGGGCGAGGTGGTCGACCCCGTCAGGCCGATCACCTACTACGTGGATCCGGCGACTCCCGAACAGTACGTAGACGCGGTCAAGCGCGGGATCGAGAACTGGCAGCCCGCTTTCGAGACCGCGGGGTTCAGCAACGCGATCATCGCACTCGAGGCCCCTTCCCGGGCGGAGGACCCCGACTGGGATCCCGAGGATGTGCGCTACTCGGTGGCGCGCTGGTCGGCGAGCGAGACACGAAACGCGCAGGGTCCCAGCACCTCGGACCCCCGCAGCGGCGAGATCATCGAATCGGACATCGTCTGGTATCACAACCACATGCGTTCCTACCGCAACTGGATGATGGTGCAGACGGGCGCCGCAAATCCCGACGCCCGCCAACTGCCGCTGACCGACGCACTGATGGAAGAAGCGATGGAGCAGGTGATCACCCACGAGATCGGCCACGCGATCGGGCTGCCGCACAACATGGTGGCGAGCTCGTCCTACCCCGTGGACTCGTTGCGCTCGCAGAGCTTCGCGAGCCGCATGGGGGTCGCGCCGACGATCATGGACTACGCTCGGCAAAACTACATAGCGCAGCCCGATGACGGCCTCAGGCCCGAGGACTTCCTGAGGCGTATCGGCGTGTACGACCACTACTCGGTCAACTGGGGATACCGCGTGCTCCCCGACGCTGGGACTCCCCTGGACGAGGTCCCCACCCTCAACCGCTGGATCGTCGAACGGGCGGGCGACCGCATGTACAAGTACCTGCCGCAGGGCGGACTGGGTGTGACGGATCCCCGGGCACAGACCGAGGACATGGGCGACGATCTGGTGCGCGCCAACACATACGGCGTGGAAAACCTCCGGCGGATCGTCCCCAACCTGGTCGAGTGGACGACGCAGCCGGGCGAGGACTACACCGATCTGGCCGAGATCTACGGCGAGGCGATCAGCCAGTGGTCGCGGTACGTTCGCCACATCGTGACGCTCGTAGGCGGTGTCCACGTCGACCTGAAGACCGCCGACCAGGAGGGGCCGGTCTTTGACGGGCTCCCACGCGCCGAACAGAAGCGGGCAATGGACTGGCTTGCGCGCGAAGCGTTTACCGCGCCCACCTGGCTGAACGATCCCGCGATCCGGGAACGCATCGGACCCAACGGACCGGGCCTGGCCAACCTCGCCAGGCTCCAGTCCTCGGTCCTCAACCAGCTTCTGACTCCGCGCCGGCTGGCCACTCTCGCGGAACTGGAGGCCGCTGGAGACGAAGACCCATATCCCCTGGTCGAGTTCCTGGACGACTTGGCACACGCGGTGTGGCAGGACCTGAACGAAGTTTCCGAGATCGGTCCCTACCGCAGAGCGTTGCACCGCGCCCACCTGGAGCGAATGGAGTATCTCATGACCGAGGAACCGGCCGGCAACCCCTTCCAGGGCGCCGCCCCGGACATGAGCAACTCCGATATCCGCCCACTGGTCAGGGAGCAGCTGCGGATCGTGCGCCTCGAAGTCTCGCGGAGGCTGGACCGGCAGGTCGCCGACCGTGTGACCGAGGCCCATCTGCGCGATGTCCTGGCGCGGGTCGACGCCATTCTCGACCCCGGCCCGGCATGATCGCGTTCCGGGCTGGCCGGGCCTACTTCAACTCCACCAGCTGTTCGGGATCGACCCGCACCACGATATAGGTGATCGTCTCGGTGATCTCGCTGAACCCGTGTGGAGAGTTCGCGGGCACGATCACCATGTCGCCCGGCCCGATCTCCCGGCTGACGCCGCCCTCGATGCCGCCGACCGAACTCGGCCCGGTCAGCCTTCGCACGGTCCCGCCGTCCGGATCGAGGGCACGCGCGTTGGTGAGTTCGCCGCCCGTCACCATCGTCCCCCGCCCGGAGACAACGTAGTACACCTCGGTCTGGTTGTGGTGCTGGATCGCACCCAGTGCCGTGGTCGGCGGGCGCTGCACGAGCCCGACGCCGACGTTGTGCCCGCCCGCGTCGATGTGCCGGATCTGCTGGTCGCTCACCCGTCCCTCGGGCGCGTTTTCGATCGTTGCGAGTATGTCGGCGGCAGAGATGTGGATGCCCACCGGGTTTTGCCTGTTGCGGGGAGCCGACGTCCACAGCAGCGCGGCAGCAAGGAGAAGGAAAACGGATTTGGTCATGGCGGATCTCCATGGTTCTGGTGAGACTGTAAAGTACGCATTACATAATGTAACCTGTTGTTTACAACGACTTGTGCGGTAGCATACCGAACACATTGTCGATGAGCTCGCGGGCCTGAGGCGGCACACCCGTGAGCGTCGCGGGGATCCCCGACCCCCCGAGTTCCTCGACCACCCGCTTGAGCACCAGGGCGCCGGTGAGGTCGATCCGTCCCAGTCCCTCCAGGTGAATCACGACCTCCGAGACGTCGGTCGCACGCGCGAGCCGGGCCATGATCGCTTCCTCGAGCCTCGGCGCCGAAGCGAACCAGAGGATTCCGATCACTTCCAGATGGAGCACACCCCCCTCCACCCGGCTGTGGAATCCGGCCCGCCGCTCGCGCCACACGTGGATCGCCAGCGATACCAGGATCCCCAGCAGCAGCGCCTGCTCGATCCGCGGTGCCAGCAGCAGGCACATGGCCAGGGTGAACCAGACCACCAGTGCCTGGATCCGGGACAGCCTCCACACGCTCACCAGAAGGCGGGGCTTGACCAGTCCGGCCACGGCAGCGATCACGATTCCCGCCAGCACTGCCCGCGGCAGGGACGACAGCACGCCGGCAAACGGAAGGAAGACCAGGACGGCCAGGCCGGTCACGGCCCCCGACCAGCGCGATTGTGCGCCGGATAGGTGATTCAGACTGCTCCGCGAAAACGAGCCGTCCACCGGCATCCCGCCGAACAGGCCCGACGCGACGTTCGCAGCGCCCTGCGACACGAATTCGCGGTCGGGGTCCCACGTCACCCGGTCCTGGGTGGCGAAGCCGCGCGCGATGGCCGTGGACTCGGCAAAACCCACGAAGGCGATCACCGCCCCTGGAACGACCAGTTGGGGGAGAAACTCCCAGGGCAGCACCAGGCTGAAGGGAGGGAACGACCCCGGAATCTCGCCCACAACCGGTCCGCGGTAGTCGAAAAGGACGGCAAAGAGGACGCCACCGATCACCGCGACCAGCGCACCGGGAAAGAGCACGTGGATCCGGCGGGCCAGCAGGGTCGCCGCCACCGTCAGCGCCGTGAGCATCGCGGCGGCCAGGCTCCATGAACCCGGGCTGCCCAGGACCTGGAGCGTTCTCCCGACCAGTCCGCTCTCGGAAGCCCCGGCCATCCCCAGCGTCGACGGGAACTGGGACAAGAGGATCAGGATCGACGCCCCGGATGTGAACCCCCGCAGCACGGGCTGCGACATCAGGTAAGTGACTTTTCCCGCAGCGATGAACCCGATCACGAGCCGCGTCAACCCCACGACGAGTGCAAGCAGCGCCGCCGCACCCACGTACTCGGAACTCCCCGGAACGGCGATGGCAACCAGCGCGCCGTGGGTCAGCAGCGCGGTGAGCGCGACCGGGCCGGTCTGCAGGTAGGGACAGTACGCCAGCAGCCCCGCAGCCAGCAGAGGCACCGCCGACGCGTAGAGCCCATGCACGCTCGGCAACCCCGCCAGTTCGGCATACGCCATGCTTTGGGGGATGATGAGGAGCGCCACGCTCAACCCGGCGACCACATCGCGCGACGTGCCGCGCCGGTCCCCCCACGCCTGCGAAGAGGACGACCCGCCCGTCACGGCACGCGCCCCGCACCCACCGCCGTGTCCGCCCCGTCCGCGAGCCGCGACAGCAGCGCGGCCGACTCCCCCGCGCGTCCGGCCCACCACCGCGCGATGGGTGCCGGCCCCCGCCCGGCCACCCTGGCGCCCCA
>VXMI01000058.1 GCA_009841165.1 Gemmatimonadota bacterium
GTAGTTAGACGATTCCCTGCCGGGATTCAGACCTCTGCCCATCCGCCCGTCAGACGCCACCGCTTCTCGCGCTTCTCGCGAGCAGTGGGCTTCGCCGCCAGGTGCGGATTGCCCTCCATTCGGGAGAGGTGCGCCGCATCGTCGGGCGCGTCATCTTCGCTTCGAGTTGGCCGGAACTCGCACGCCTGACGCAGGAACACCCCGGGTCGCCGGCGATCGTGGATCCGTTCTTCGCCAGCTACGATGGTCCGTTCCCGACCGGGCATGGCGGCGAATCCGCGGACTGGTCGGCAGTGCCGCTCATCTGCTACTCCCGCGCGGATCCGGTTCGGCACGGGGCGTTGCGATCGGCAGGCGTGTCCTTCACCGCCCGGTTGCGTCCCGGCATCGACGACGACTTTGCGGCGATAGACGCGGCTGTCCTTCGCAGTGTCGACCAGGACCGGCCGCGCCGGTTGCTCGAGCGACTTCGACGGCACGCCGACCCTCGCGTGCGCACGATCTTCGCAAATGCCCTCAGCCTGTCCTTCGAGCCCCTCACCGTCGCCAGTCTGGCCGACCACCTGGGGAGTTCGACACGTGCCCTGCAGCGTCGCTGCGCGGCCCTCGGGATGCCGTCGCCGAAGGCGTTCACCTCGCTGGCGCGGATATTCACGGTCGAGCGGCTGGCGGAATGGAGCGGTCAACCCTCCGGCCCGGTCGCTCGGGCCCTCGGATTCTCCGATCGGGCGAACTATCGCAGGCTCGCGCGTCAGACGATGGGAATCCCGCCATCGGTGTTCCGGCAGCGGGGGGGAACTGCGTACGTCGAGCAGGTCATCATGCGGCGACTGGCGGGGATCCGCCCTGCCGAATTCCAGGGTGTCGCAATTCGACCCCCGACGCCGACGCGCTTCTGAGTCATAGGGGACGGATCGCAGAACTCGGGCGCGGCCCGAGTGCAGGCGGGATTCCTTGAAATCAGGAGTGTGGAAACGCGATGTCGAGCATGAGCGAGGCCACTTGAACGGCCGCCGTCGACGCAGTGCACGGAGACCACCGCCCCTGGAGCGCCAGGCCCGGGCCGGAGCATTGCTGCATCAGGCGGGCCGGAGCACCGAGTGGGTGTCGGGCCGCCGTTGGGACCTGACGATCATGATCGACGACGCCACCAACGGCATCTGTGCGGGGGTTTTCGCGGAAGAGCCTGGATTCTGGCCGCGCATCAACAGCGTGCGCGAAACGGTGGAGCAGATCGGGCTTTTCGAAAGATTGGCATCCGCCCGGTCGGCGGCGGATTGGGAGCGTGCGACCGGGTACCAGGTGAAACGGCGGCATCGGATCCAGTTCGGCAGGGTGATGGACGAGTTGGGCATCGAGGTGATTCCCTCCAGCTCACCCCAGGCACTGGGACGGAGCGGGCGGCTGCTGCGGACGTTGAAGGATCGGCTCGGAAAGGAGCTCGCAGGCGCCGACATCTCGGAAATCGCCGAGGCCAATGCTTTCCTGCGGGGGTACTGGCCGAGGTTCAACGCGGTGTTCGCGCTCGAACCGCGGAACGAGAGCGGCGGATTCGACCCGCTGGTTCCGGACCTGAAGCGTTCGCTCGACCAGGTGTTCTGCCTCAAGGAGACCGTCACGATCGGCCGCGGAGGCCAGGTGGCGTACCGCGGGAGAGTCTTGCAGATCCCGGCGGACGTTCGATGCCGCGATTCCGGCGAGGAAGCCGAAGTCCGTGAGTACCAGGACGGCAGTCTGGCCGCCTACCAGGGGAGGCGGAAGCTGGCGACCTACGACGGGTCCGGGCGGCTGCTGGAAGCCCCGCCCTCGTGACGCGGCGGGTCACGGCAGTCTGACCGGTACCTGCGCGGTCGGGACTACCCCCGGTCGATCGCTCGGCGAATCTCCCGCTGAACCCTCTCGACGAGGTCTCTGTCCTCCTCATCGATTCCTCGTACGGACAGTACCATTTCAGGTGTGACCCGGATCCTCGCCCAGGTTTCCACGCCGTCGTCGGAATGCTCCGTTCGTGCCCGGGCAACACGGCGCAGCAGCGCCAGGAGGCTGGCGAGGGCCGGCTCTTCATGCTCCTCGCCGGACCACAGCTCCGCCCGCAGAGCCGGCGTCTCCCGCACGATTGACGCCTCTTCGACGCCGCGACTCGCATCCGCGGGTGCCTCGGGGGCTTCGCGCGGCCACTCCTCCGAGTCGCGCTCCCGCATCCGGTCCAGCCGCCTTTTCGCCCTGCTGTAGGCGCGAGGCGCACCCGGGGAGCGCGGGCCGGTCGACTCCCGCGCCGCGACCGGGCCGCCCGGCATCTGGGGCATGCGAAACGCTGTCGAAGGCGACGATACGAGTTCCGGTGTGACGGCAATCCGCCCCTTCGCGACCGCCGCGACCAGTGCCGGCGGAATCCGCTCGAAGACTTCGCGCATTTCCGCCAGCGATACAGGAGCGACATCGCCCTCTTCCTCCGCCTGGCGCACCCGCCGGATGAAGAGCAGGCGGTCCAGAAACGGCTGCGGGTACCGCGTACGGGGCCCGCGCCGCCCGACTCTGGGCAGGAGTCCTTCCTGCACGTAGTACGCGATCGTCCTGCGGTCGAAGCCGGATTCCCGCTCCAATTCCCTCGCCGTGTAGCTCGGCATGGCTTATCTCCGCCTACCCGTTTCGGTCGCCTGTGGCCAGCTGTGCGAAATGTGGCGCACTGGTATCGTATGGCATATGACTGGTGTTGACTGTTGACATTACCGAAGCACCCGATTACTGTTAATAAACTGGTCACTAACTGCCGACATGCAAAACGGAGGTGCGAATTGGACCAGGTCAAGAGCGCTCTCTCCGCCCTGACGCCCGGAGAGCCGGCAACCCACCGGGGGCTGACCGTAGTCCCTCTCACCACGAAGCTCCGCAGCGGGCTCCGCTACCTGCTGCTGGAGGATGGACTGCGCCGGGATCTCGTCACCATTCGGGAGGTGTCCGAGGGCGGAAGCGTCCCCGAGCTCACGGTCGCGAACCGGGCGGACGTACCGGTCCTCATCGTCGATGGTGAGGAGCTGGTTGGCGCCAAGCAGAACCGGGTCGCCAACCTCACCATGCTCGTACCGGCGGCGAAGACCACCGACATCCCCGTGTCCTGCGTGGAGGCCGGGCGGTGGGCCTACAACAGGCGGGACTTCGGCGTCAGTGATCGCGTGCAGAACGCACGCGGACGTGCTGAGAAGCTCCAGGATGTTCGCGCATCGATTCGGACGAGCGGCCGACGGGCATCCGACCAGGGGCGGGTGTGGAGCTCCATCGACGAAGAGGCGGCCGCGCTCGAAGCGGCTTCCCCCACCGCGGCCATGAGCGCGATCTTCGAGCGGCACGCCGACAAGCTCGACGAACACGTGGAGGCGCTCGAGGCCAGGCCCGACCAGGTCGGGGCGATCTTCGCGATGGGTGGTCAGAGGTTCGGCCTCGACCTCTTCGACAGCCCCTCCACCTTCGCCGCCTTCTTCCCCAAGCTGATCCGGAGCTACGCCATCGAAACGCTTCGGAGCAGGCGCGGACACACCGCATCCGTGTCCGACCCCGCACACAGCTTCGTCCAGGCCGTGATCGACGGAAGGTACGATGACCACCCCGCCGTCGGTCTCGGCAGAGATGTGGGCATCGTCGGCGCCGGAATGGTGGCGGGAGCCCTGGTTCACGACGACACGGTCGTCCACCTGACCGCCTTCTCCGAGCCCGGGCGCCACCGAGAGCGGCCCGAAGGCACCGACTACGCCCCGTACCGCAGCAGGCGCGACTCGCTGCGGCGCCGCTACGCCGGATAGCGGAGAACAGCGCCCCGCGCCGCCATCTCTCACGGCGGCGCGGGACGCGACCCCGGCGCCGCCCCCCCCCCTTACCCGGTGGCTTTTACACAAGGGACCGAGGCGGCGAACGTTCGGGG
>VXMI01000018.1 GCA_009841165.1 Gemmatimonadota bacterium
GGCGGGAAGGGGATGCGCATCGCCGGCTACGACGGATCCTTCCGCCGCAACTTCGCGGCGGCGCGGGCCGAGGCCGAGGCGGCCTTCGGTTACGGTGGCATGTACCTGGAGCGCTGCGTCGAGCGGCCCCGCCATGTCGAGTTCCAGGTCTTCGGCGACACGCACGGGCGCGTGGTGCACCTCGGCGAGCGCGATTGCTCAATCCAGCGCCGACACCAGAAGCTGGTGGAGGAGTCCCCCTCGCCGGCGCTCACCCCCGAGCTGCGCAATCGCATGGGCGAGGCCGCCGTGAAGGCCGCCGAAGCGATCGGCTACGAGGGTGCCGGCACCGTCGAATTCCTCCTGGACCGTTCCGGCGAGTTCTTCTTCATCGAGATGAACACCCGCATCCAGGTCGAACATCCGGTTACCGAGGCCACCACGGGCCTGGACCTGGTCAAGGAGCAGATCCGGGTGGCCGCCGGAGAGCCGCTCTCGTTTCCCTCCGGGGAGCAGGAACACCGCGGCCACGCCATCGAGTTCCGGATCAACGCCGAGGATCCGTCGCGCAACTTTGCACCGTCGCCGGGGCTGATCACGACGTTTCACCAGCCGGGCGGCCCGGGCGTGCGTGTCGATACCCACGTCTACTCGGGATACCGCGTGCCCCCCTTCTACGACTCGCTCCTTGCCAAGCTGGTCGTCTGGGGCAACACGCGGGACGAGGCGGTCGTGAGGGGACGCGAGGCCCTCGAATCGTTTGTGGTCGAGGGCGTATCCACCACGATCGATTACCTGGCCCAGATCACGCGCGACGAGGAATTCCGCTCGGGCGAGGTGGATACGAGCTTCGTGCAGCGCTTTCAGGACAGACGGCGCTCTCGCGTCGGTTGAGGCCGCGCCCATGAGACTCCGTGTATGCTTCACCCCGGCCGAAGTGCGCGCCGACGACGTCGAGGGCGCGTGCGCGATCGTCATCGACGTGGTGCGCGCCACCTCCTGCATTGTCGAGGCCATGGCCAACGGGGCCGAAGCGATCCTTCCGGCCGTTTCCGTCGAGGAGGCGGTACGGTTGCGCGATGCCTCCGACGGTGATCGGGTGCTGCTGTGCGGGGAGCGTCAAGGGCTCCGGATCGAGGGCTTCGATCTGGGCAACTCGCCGGCCGAGTTTACGGCAGGGGCCGTCGGCGGCAGGCGCCTGGTCATGACCACGACCAACGGCACGAAGGCTCTCGCGGCAGCGCAGCAGGCGGAGCGGATCCTCCCCGCCTCCTTCATGAACCTGGGTGCGGTGGCGAAGGCGGTTCAGGGCGACCGCGCGGTAGTGGTGATCTGCGCGGGCAAGGCGGGCCGTTTCGCGATGGACGATACGGTGTGCGCCGGCCACCTGTTGCGCAGGGTTCTGGACGGGGTCGCCGGGCCCGTTGTGATCGACGAAAGGGCGCGGGCAGCGGTGGATCTCGCAGGCATTCACGCAGTGTCGGCGGAGATGCTGCGGCGGACGGAGGCCGGCCGGGCGCTGGTCGAAGTGGGGTTGGGAGGTGATCTGGCACTGTGCGCCAGCGCCGACAGGCATAAGATTGTACCCATGATGCGAGATAGAATCATCACCGTCCCGTCACCCTGAGGCACCCGTGGTGAAGTTCCCGGGACGCGGCGGGAAAGGGGGCGGAACGGGTCGTCCGGCTCAAGCCGGGAATGCCGCGAGGAAGCCGTCCCGGGACGCTGCTTCCCCCGACCGAAGGGGAGACATCGGTCGCACACTGGCTTTTCTCGTGGTCGTCCTCGCGTTTCTGATCGCCGCCGCCCTCTTCCCGCTGGACCGGCTGGGGCCCCGGGTTGCGGAGTTTTTTCCGACGGCCAACCCGGTAGGGGAAGCCGGCGACATCATCGATCGGTTCCTGTTGACCTGGCTGGGGCTCGGGTCCGCCGCCGTGCCGCTGGGACTGGTGGCGGGCGCGGCGTCGATCGGGGGATGGTGGTCGCGGCCGACCCGGCGCACACTCTGGATCCTCGCGTGCTCGCTCGTTCTGTTGCTCCCGCTGGGGGGGTTCCTCTCCGGGGGCAGTGAGACCGTTACCGGTGTCGTCGGCGAGTTTCTCGGGGAGCCGCTGCAGCGCGCTACCGGGTGGCTGGGGGCATGGGTGCTGTTCGTGACGGCGGTCGCACTGACCTCGATCGCGGCATTCCGCTTCAACCCGCTGTCGCCTCCGACGCTGGCGCTGGGAGCCGCATCGCGCGGGATGGGGCGGAGGCTGCGCCGCAGCGGAAGCCTCGCCAGGGACTGGTGGGGCCGGCGCGCGGAGCGGAGGAGCGCGGCTCGGGCCAGGAGGGACGCCGGACAGCGAGCGGCGGAAGAGCGAGCCAGGGCGCGCAAACGCCCCTTTGGAGGAGTGTTGGCCCGGGGCGAACGGGGAGGTCCGGACGAGGGGGATGGCGGTCCGGAACGGGGAGATACACGAGACGTGGGCCTGGCCCCGGACTCCGGGGCCGAACAGGCCGTTGGGGACCGGGACTCCGGCAGCGCCCCGGCAGCGGCCGCGTCGCGCGGTGCGAAAGGTGCTGCGAGCGCCGCAACCGCCGATCCCCTGGCCCCTCCTGCCCCAGCCGGAGAGGATCGGCCGGCCGACTACCCCTGTCCGCCCTTCAGCATCCTGACGGCGCCCGCCCACGAGAACCGCTTCGGCATGGAGAAGGAGCTCGACAGGCTGGGGCGGGTTCTCGTCAACACTCTGGAGACGTTCAACATCAGGTGCAGGATGGCGGGGCGCACAACGGGCCCCGCGGTCACGCAGTACGAGGTGGTGCCCGAGCCGGGAGTGAAGGTCAACAGGATCGCCAATCTGGACGCCGACCTGGCGCTGGCCATGAGGGCGAAGAGCGTCAGGATCGTCGCGCCCATACCCGGCAAGGGAGCCATCGGCGTCGAGATCCCAAACCCGCGTCCCGAGATCGTGCGGCTGCGCGAGATTCTGGAGGCGCCGGCCTTTGCGCGTTCGCGCGGCGCGTTGCCGCTGGGAATGGGCAAGGATCTCACCGGCGATGCCTACGTGGCCGACCTCGCGAAGATGCCGCACGCGCTGATCGCGGGGGCGACGGGCTCGGGTAAATCGGTATGCCTGAACACGGTCATCACGAGTCTGGTCTACAGGCACGGACCGGACAGGCTCCGCCTCCTCCTCATCGATCCGAAGATGGTGGAGCTGTCGGCCTACGCCGACCTGCCCCACCTGCGCCATGCGGTGGTAACGGACCCCAAGGAGGCCGCGGGTGCTCTGAAGTGGGCGGTCATGGAGATGGAGCGTCGCTACCTGCTGCTCAGCGCCAACGGGGTGCGGTCGCTCGGGGAGTTCAACGACCGCGTGGAGCAGGGGGTCGAACTCAGCCTGCCCGAGCCGGACGGTCCCGACGAGGACGAGGACCGGTGGCGCTACAAGGCCGGCGTGCTGCCCTGGATCGTGGTGGTGGTGGACGAGCTGGCGGACCTGATGATGACGGTGCAGGCGGAGGTGGAGAAGCCGCTGACCCAGCTGGCGCAGAAGGCTCGCGCGATCGGGATACACCTGCTTGTCGCGACACAGAGGCCAAGCGTGAATGTCATCACCGGGCTGATCAAGGCGAACTTTCCCTGCAGGATCGCCTTCAGAGTCGCCTCGAAGACCGATTCGAGGACCATCCTTGACCAGAATGGGGCAGACTCGCTCCTCGGCTACGGAGACATGCTGTTCCTGCCACCTGGCCGCAGCGAGCCGGTGCGGATGCAGGGAGCGTTCATCTCGACCGAAGAGACGGAGGCGCTCATGGCTTGGTATCGCGCACAGGCCGACACCATGGAGGCGCTCAAGGCGCGGGTGAAGTCCGACGAGAGCGACATTCTGGAAGAGCTGAAGGCGAAGGAGGGGGACGGCGACGGGGGAGAGGAGGGCAGGGG
>VXMI01000083.1 GCA_009841165.1 Gemmatimonadota bacterium
ACCAACCCGCGTATCAGCGTCGGCAGCGTCAGATGGTTATAAGAGCCCGCCCCCACCCCTGCCGTTACGTCAGGGCCCCCCGGCCCACCGCGCACGCCCGGGAGGACCCCATGCGCTTCTCCGCCCCCTCCTTCGCCACCTCCTTCGCCACCGCTCTGGCGCTCACGCTCACCTCACCCCTCATCGCCCAGGACACCGATGCCGGCGACGACTGGGACGTGACCCTCGCGCGCGGCGAGACCCGCGAGATCGACTTCACCACCGACGAGGGCACGTGGATGTCCATGGACATCTCGCCGGACGGCCGCTGGGTCATCTTCGACATGCTCGGCCACGTCTACCGCGTCCCGGTCGACGGTGGCGACGAAGCGGAACTGCTCACCGGCGGCACCGGGGTCGCCACGCACTACCACCCCCGCTACTCGCCCGACGGCTCCACCGTCGCGTTCATCAGCGACCGGGAGGGGCAGAACAACCTCTGGCTGATGGACCCCGACGGCTCCAACCCGCGATCCGTCTTCAGCGACCAGACGCTGCGCGCCGTCGAGACCGCGTGGTCCGCCGACGGTGACTACATCTTCGTGCGGCTACAGAGCGTCGTCGGGGGATTCGGCGCCGGCGGCCGCAGCGGGATCTGGATGTACCACAAGGACGGCGGCGACGGCATCCAGGTCGTGGACGACCAGCCGCAGGCGCAGTGGCCCTCTCCCTCGGAGGACGGCCGCTACCTCTACTTCCACGTCTACACGGGCCCGCCCGGGCTGCAGGGACGCGACGCCATCGCCGGCCACTGGCAGGTGCGGCGGAAGGACCTGCGCACCGGCGAGATCCTCAACATCACGGCCGGCACGGCGGCGCAGCAGGTGCGCAGCTCGAGCGGCGGCGCCTACGCCCCCGAAATCTCTCCCGACGGGCGCCACCTCGCCTTCGCCCGCCGCATCGCCGGCGGCACGATCTCGTACCGCGGCCACAGCTTCGGCCCGCGCACCGCGCTCTGGATCCGCGACCTGGAGACCGGGCGCGAACGCGTCGCGATGGACCCGATCACGATCGACAACGCCGAGGGCATCAAGACGCTGCGCATCCTGCCCGGCTACAGCTGGAGCGCGGACGGGTCCCGGATCGTCATCACGCAGGGCGGCAAAATCCGCATCCTCGACGTCGAGAGCGGCGAGGTGGCCACCGTCCCCTTCTCGGTGCGGGTGCAGCGCACCATCTCCGAGCTGACCCGCGCCGATTTCCGCATCGACGACGGCCCCTTCGAGGCCAGGATGCTGCGCTGGTACGCCGCCTCGCCCGACGCGTCCCGCATCGCCGTCCAGGCCGTCGGCCGGGTGTGGATCGCGCCTGCGCGCGGCGGCACGCCCACCCGGCTGACCAGCGGTGACGGCCCCCACGAGTTCTCGCCGTCGTGGTCGCCCGACGGGACCTGGATCGCGTACACGACGTGGGAAGGCGGCGAGGGCGGCCACGTGTGGAAGGTCCCCGCGGGCGGTGGCACGCCCCGGCAGCTCACGACCTCGCCATCGGAGTACGCCCACCCGGTGTGGAGCCCCGACGGCTCGGAGATCGTGGTGACGCGCGGCAGCGGCGCGGCTTCCCGCGCCCGGTCCGCCACCCAGAACCCCTACTGGGAGCTGTGGCGGGTGCCGGCCGAGGGCGGCTCGCAGGATCGCATCATGACAATCCCGTCCGGGGGCGGAGGCGGGCTGCTCGGCAACCGCCGCCAAATCACGCGCGCGTCGTTCGGACCCGGCGGACGCATGTACTTCCCGGCAGCCCACGAGAGCGACTCCGGACCGGGCGGCACCGCCCTCATGTCGGCCCGCATGGACGGCTCCGACCTGCAGGTCCACGCGACGATCCCGTTCGGCGACGAGTTCGTCGTCTCGCCCGAGGGAGACCGCGTTGCCTTCCAGGAGGGCGACAACGTCTTCTGGGCGCCGTTGCCCCCGGGAGGCACGGGCGGCGATCCCGTCGCACTCACGAAGCGCGGTGCACCAGTCCCCGTCACACAGCTCACCACCGAGGGCGGCCTCTACCCGCGCTGGCTCGACAACGACCGGCTCGAGTTCGGGAGCGCGCAGAGCTTCTTCATCCACGACGCCGCCAGCGGCGAGACCGACTCCATGTCCATCCGCCTCAGCGTCGACCGCGTCATTCCGGAAGGCTCGCTCGCGCTGACCAACGCCCGCATCATCACCCTCGACGACCGCGCAGTACACGAGAACGCGACCCTCCTCATCGACGGCAGCCGCATCGCCTGCATAGGCGACTGCGACGTCTCCGGCGCCGACCGGACCATGGACATGACAGGGAAGACCATCGTCCCCGGCTTCATCGACATGCACGCCCACCACTACCGCGAGCACAAAGGCCTGATTCCGAAACGCGACTTCGAGTCGGCCGTCTACCTCGCCTACGGCGTCACAGCCAACCTTGACAACTCGATGTGGTCGCAGAACGTCTTCGCCAGCGCCGAGATGATCCGCGCGGGCGCGGTGGTGGGACCACGGACGTACTCGACGGGCGATCCGATGTACCGCGGGGACGGGGCCCGCCAGAACGACATCACCAGCTACGAGGTCGCCGAGCAGAACATCAACCGCCTCGCTTCGTGGGGCGCGACCGCGCTCAAGCAGTACCTGCAGCCGCGCCGCGACCAGCGCCAGTGGGTCTCCGACATCGCCCGCCGCAAGAACCTCATGGTCACGTCGGAGAACAACGACACCCACTACACGATCGGGATGATGATGGACGGGCAGACCGGGTTCGAGCACCCCATGACCTACCTGCCGATGTACCGTGACCTCAGCACCTTCCTGGGCCAGGCCGAGTCGACCTACTCACCCACTTTCGTCGTGGGCGGCATAGGTCCCTGGAACGAGGAGTACTTCTTCGGCGACGACGAGGTCTGGCTGGATCCAAAGCAGCGCGAATGGATGCCCTGGCGGCAGGTCATTCCCCACATGCGCCGCGTCTGGAAACGCCCCGACACCGACTACACCTTCCCGTTCATCACGCTGGGCATGATGGACGTGATCGAGGCCGGCGGCTGGGGGGCGATCGGTTCCCACGGACAGGCCCACGGCATCGCATCGCACTGGGAGATCTGGATGATCGACGCCGCCGCCGGGCCCATGGCGGCCCTCGAGGTCGCGAGCCTCCACGGCGCCGTCTTCCTGGGCGCGCAGCAGGACATCGGCTCGATCGAGGCAGGCAAGCTGGCGGACATTCTGGTGCTCAACTCGAACCCGCTCGACAACATCCGCAACACCACCGACATCATGTACGTGGTGCAGGGCGGCGTCGTGCGCGACGGGCTCACGCTCGACGAGGTGTGGCCGAACCAGGTGCCCTACGGCGAGCACTGGTGGGTGGACCCGGCCTCGTGGCGGATGGACGACCGGCCGGTCGACTACTGGGACCGGAGGTAGATCAGCCCTCCAGCCGGTTGTACCTCCTCAGCACTTCGCGCAGCCGGTCGTGCGGCAGCGCGTGCACCGT
The DNA here is from genome assembly GCA_009841165.1 of Gemmatimonadota bacterium. GTDB lineage: Bacteria > Gemmatimonadota > Gemmatimonadetes > Longimicrobiales > Gaopeijiaceae > Bin94. The sequence goes on from VXMI01000083.1 coordinate 3,508, forward strand.
CACGTCGTTCGCGCCAGTCATCGTCTCTGCGGCAACCAGAGCGTTGATGATCGCCTCTTCGGTCGCCTCGACGGTGGCGGCGAAGAGCGGGTTGAGGCGGCCGTTGGCGAGCACCCGCGCGTCCGCCGCCGCAGCCCGCTCCGAAGCCGCTTCCCGGTTCGCCGTCGAGAATGCGACGAAGATGTCGCCGGAGCCGTTCGAGGAAACGCTGCCATTGCGCGCGAGTCCCAGCGAGACCCGCCTGGCCATCCTCTCCAGCTGATGGGTCAGAACAGGCGCATCTGTCGCGACCACAACGATGATGGAACCGTCACGGTCGGCCTCCCCCTCCACCC
>VXMI01000082.1 GCA_009841165.1 Gemmatimonadota bacterium
GATCCGCCAGCCCCCGCTCCAAACACAGCCGTCGAATCTCGGCCATGGTGTACTCGTTGCCCCAGTTCCACTCGCTCTCGAGGGCGGCGTACGCCTCGCGGAACTTCCCGGATGCTCCTTCCTTGTCGCCCTCGGCCAGGAGCACGGCGCCCTCCGTTCGGGTCCGGACCGTCGGATCGAAGGCGAGCAATGCGCTCTCGCCCGCCCCCTCCAGCCGGCTGCGCGCCGACTCCGCGTCACCGGCATGGGCGGCCTCGAAGTATGCCGCGGCCAGATCGATGACCGGTCGATACGGAGGGTACGCCGCGTCGCGGTGGTCCAGCAGGTACCGCATGTGCTCCCTGGCGACCTCGACATCGTCGCGGTGCAGCGCATCGGAGTGGGCAGCGAGGCGTCCCGCCAGGTCCTCATGGGAGCCGTCGGCCAGTGAGGCGGCCTGCCCGACGAGATCCGGGTCCCGGTCGCGCGGGGGCACCTGCGCCAACGCGTACGCGCCTAACGCCATGACGGCCGCGTATGCATCCGCGTACGCACCGGGGCGCAGGAGCTTGAGAATCCGCTTGCCGTCGTTGACGAACGCGCCCTGATTGATTGGCAACAGCGTCACGAACCCGATGCCGACCGACACAACGCCCAGGAAGAGCACGCCGGCGGCCAGCGCATCCTGCACGGGGCCCTGCGCAGCAAACGTGTCCGCGAGGTCCGCGCGCGCGTAGATCGCGAACACGAGCACGCCCATCACGATGCTGGTGACCGGCCCGCCCGCGATGAAGCTCAGCATGGCCCGCCGCAGCCCCCGGGTGCTTCGGGGCACACTCGACACCACCCCGCCCGCCAGCAACAGCTTTCTGTTGAGCCGCCAGCCCAGGCGCCCGTCGGGTTCGCGCTGTATGTGCACGGGTCCCACGATCAGCATGCCCAGGCGCATCCCGCGCAGGCGTCCGCCGATCGCATGGCCGACCTCGTGGACAGCGAGCGCCAGGAAGCCGGCAACAACCATGAATGCGACGAGTGCAACGATGGACGACGCCGCCCTTCCCTCGTTAGCGGCCGGGCCGGGATCCGGGTCCCCGAAGAGCGCGTTCACGCCCAGCGCCAGGCCGACTCCGAGGCCGACGGCGAGCAGGAGAGTTGCCGCGGTTCGGGTGCGGGGTCCGACTGTCGAGTTCCTCTTCGGTGTCGGCATGTGGTCTCCTCGGGGGGCGGTGGGCGGGGTGGGTCACCATGCGGCGCACGTCCGACACGAACAAGCCCATGGCCTTGAGCGCTTCGGTGACGCTGTCGATCCTCGCGTTTACAACTATTCGCCGAGCTCGTGATCGAGCACGGTCTCAACCTGCCAGCGGTCCACACCCTGAAACCACTCGAGAAACTGGTCGATCGATGCGCCGGCCTTGAGGTTTTCGAACAGGGCAGAGACGGGCACCCGCGTACCCTTGAATACCCACGCACCGCTCACCCGAAGCGGATGGCGTTCGATCGCGGGGCAGGTTTTCCAGTTAGCCATGTGGTCACCTCGTGTTCCGATCTCGCGTGGTTCGTGCTGCGCAACCGAGCCGCACAAAGTAATCTGTGGCCCTCAGGACGCGATCACAATCAGGGGAAACAGTGGCAGCCCGGGGCGACGTGTACCGATCACGCACTTTCCGTTCTGAGGTTCGGGGCTGACCGGGTCATGCGGGATTGGTCCACTTGACTCGTTCACACCGAAATGATACGTTGCATCGCAATTGAGATACAGGAGTTTCCGAGTGAAGACACAGAGTTCGATGGTGCATGTCCGGATGGACACCGAGATGAAACGGAAGGCGACGGAAGCGCTTGCCGCGATGGGCCTGACGGCTTCCGAGGCCGTGCGCCTCCTGTTTCATCGCATTGCCGTCGACCAGGCATTCCCGCTCGAACTGAAGGTTCCAAACGCGGAAACGCGAGCCGCCATGGCCGAGATCGACGAGATGGTCAACACGCGCGCGGCGCGATTCGCGAGCGCGGACGAGCTGTTTGCGGATCTTGAAGAAGCCGCCGACCGGTAGGCGGGCCGAGCCGCCACGCCGGGTCGACTACTCCCGGAGGTTCCTCAAGGACTGGAAGCGTCTCTCGCGTTCCGGCCGATACGACATGCGTCGGCTGAAGGCGGTCATGCTCCTTCTCATCGCCGACGATGCCCCACTCGGTCCTGAATGGCGGGATCACGCCCTCAAAGGCTCATGGGCGAGCTACCGGGAATGTCACGTCGGCGGCGACTTCCTCCTCATCTACCGCATCGACGATACAGACGGGCCGACCGGCTCTGTCTACTTTGCCCGGGCTGGCACACATGCCCAGCTGTTCGAATGACAGGTGGCACAACGGCTTTTCTGGAACGCCGGTGACGCCTCGTAGCCGCACGCAGTAGCGAAGACCGGGCCGTGCCTGCAAGGGTGCGTCCCGGAGGCCGGGCTCCACGACTATTCGGGGCTGTAGGGCAGCGATGAATGATGAAGATTGATCTTCAAATCGCCGTCTATGAGCACGTAGCCAAAGCTGTATTCGACCTTGGTCTCGCTGCCGTCCGGGCCCGTAAAGTAATAGTTGCCCATTGCCATTGCGGCGGCGTCGTTGGTGTAGATGCCGATGTTCTCCCACCGAACGTTGGCCCAGCCCGAGATTGCGAACCCTTTGTCCTCCGTTCCGTCCCGCCCGATGAAGTAGCTTAGAGCTCCTTCAAATGTGTCACGGAACTGGGTTTCCGCCGCCAGGGTCGGCTTGAACATGACCCTGGTCGCGCCATATGCATAAAGATCATTGATGTGTTTCGTCGCACGGGCGGTGTAGTCGCCGCCATCGGCGTGAGTTTGGGCAATCGCGACAATACCCTCGCCCCAGGCTTGTTGTGCATCAATGACAGCCTGTTCTGAGATGATGGTGTCCTCACTTTCGTGGAGTAGACGAGATCGTGGGCTCGGGCAGACTATAGCAATCGTTTCCTATCCCGGCAATATCTGCGCTGCCGCGACAGGCCGAATCGTCGCCCACTGCGCGAGGCCGCCCATGGAGCGCAGGAAATGGGTGGGCTACCTTTGAGAAACACACCTGCGAAAGGTCAGCCATGAAGCCCCAGGACTTTTCCCACCACGTCAGGCATCCTCCCTTCCTGACGGTCTGGGGCCCCTTCATCCTGGGCCTCCTGGTCTCAGCCTACTTCGTGGCGCGGACCATCTTCGGTTTCTCGTGGGACAATCTGGCGCTTGCAATTCTTGCGCTCCTGGTCGCATTCGTCGTCCCGCAGTCGCGCCGCCATGCGTTTCCCGTGCAGGACAGAGTGATCAGGCTTGAGGAGCGGCTGAGGCTGAAGGAGTTGCTTCCGGACGTGCCCGCGGCCCGAATCGACGGCATCCCTACCGACCAGCTCATTGCGCTTCGCTTCGCGTCGGACGGCGAGGTGGAGGAACTGGTCCAGCGCATCTTCTCCGGCGAACTCGTCAGTCGGCGGGAGATCAAGCGGGCCGTGCGCGAGTGGAGACCGGACCACGAGCGGGTGTAGGCACCTTGGAACCATCCCACCCAGCGCGATGCAGTCCCCCCGTCAGTAGACCCTCGGGATGAAGAGGTACGGCACCTCCTCGACGTAGCGATCCCAGTCGGCTCCGTATTTCCGCTTGCAGCGCTCGATGTCGCGGCGCGCGCGATGAAGGATCATGATCACGAAGAAGACCAGGTAGAAATAGGGCAGGAAGTATTCGAAGCCGCAGATCAGTCCCCATGACAGCGCCATGAGGGCGTCGGCCGTGTAGTTGGGCTTGCGAGCGTAGCGCCACCATCCGTCGATGAGAAGCTTGGAACCGGCGGCGGTGTCGAGGTGGCGGGGGTTCTCGAGAGTGCGCCAGGGCAACTGCGGGAACGTCCTGCGCTTCACGTACGAGCCGTTGAGCTGCATGCGAAAGTAGATTCGCTGGCTGTTGGACGTGTCCCAGACGTAGTAGGCTCCGCAAAGGAGGGCGAAGCAGAACACGGTGTAGGGCAGGGAGTGTTCGAAGGGTGGCCGCGACGCGATGTACATGGAGTTGAAGCTGTAGACAAAGGGCACGCCCGCGAGGTTCCAGAAGATCAACATCCATCCCCACTTCTCGCGGAAGAAGTCCCACGTCGTCGGAATGCCCTCCTCACCTTTCATGCAGGCGTTGGCGTAGAGGAAATGGGCGACGATCATGAAGATCATGGGACCGCTGACCCGGCCATGGGCGGCGTACTGGTGCGCTGCGCAGCTCGCCGTCAGCAGAAAGAGCGTGAGCCAGGACACGCGAATCTCCGCCCACATCTTCAGGTCCAGCTCCCCGATGCGCGGGTTGAGCCGTGCCCCCATGAAGAAGTCGTGGAGGATGTTCGACGACGACCGCTCGGCATTGCCCGAGAGCCTCGCGCCGACGTACACGGCGACGGCGATCGCGTTCGCGGTGACCATGGCCGCGATCATGAACGAGCCGAACTGCTCGTAGATCGTCTGCAATGGGAAGATGCCCGAGAAGTGCAGCCCCGCGACGCCGACGAGGGTCAGCCACCAGGCGCTGATTCCATTGCAGCGGTAGACCAGTCGCTCGCCTCCGCGCGACGGGATCGGCAAACCCTTGACCTTCAATCCCGGAAGAAAGGCCGACAGCAATCCCTGCACGACGAGAAACGTCCAGTAGATCGCGAACGTGCGCCAGGACGGCGTTGCGTGCGCAACGACCTGCTCCCAGACCCGCCCCACGAACGACCCCATGTCGGACAACCCGGCCGGGTAGAAGACGGCGCCGTCATGGAAGCGCCAGGCCAGCCACAGGTAGAGCATCAAGGCGTGCGACACCGTGATGATGAGGCCCGCCCCGAGCGCGCCTCCGAACTCGCGCGCCGCGTCGTCGCCCCTGCGCGCCGTCATCGGCTGGTTGCCGTGGCCGCCGCCGCCCTCATCGGGACAGTCGGTCCCGGTCCTGGAGGTCGTCAGGATTGATTGGCATCGAATAGACTCGGTTGATCGGGTTCGGCGGTAGTCCCGGACAGGCCAGGTTCGTCGTCGGTGCAGGATCGGCAACCCTGACGTTGGGCTGACCCCTCCAAGAGCACAACGACCGAACCGATTCCCGGCCGACCCTTGACGCGCCCCGGCGCGCGAGAACCGGCCCGGCGAATTCGTCGACGCGACCGGGTTGATGCTGGATCCGCAGGGATGCATCTGGGCGGCGGATCCACGTGGCGCGCGTATGTCGGTGTTCGATCCGGTCGATGGGTTCCTGGAGTCCTTTCGCTACCAATACATGGTTCGCGGGTTTATCTGGACGGGCATCATGACCGATCGCGGCCACATCCTGAAGCCCTCGATGTCGCGCGAGGACTTTCGACCGATGCTGCGGATCTACGATTCCACGATGACGCAGATCGATTCAATCTTCTCCGCGGAAGAAGACGAGGGCGGACGAGCTGGACGTGCCCTACGTCGTCCGCGCGAGGATTGTGCCGGTGGAGTGAAATCGGGTTTGGCGCCACGACTCTGTGCATGCGCGGTTCCGACGTGAACCTCGGGTCAAGCACGCGCGGTTCAGCGGCTCGGTGAAGCTGGAGAATCTCATTCCAGCAGGCGAGCAACATGCGATTGAACCATGTCCCAGGCGACGACCTCTCCATTGACCAGTATGAAGGGGGTTCGGTCAACCCCAGAGTAGATCAACCGTAGTCGGGATGACATGAGATCGGCTCGATACGAAACGCCGGCCCTTTGTCAGTTCGCCGGAAGCAGGCGGTGAACCTGCACCACATCGCTGCCCAGTTCGGTCGTGGTCCGAATCACCACGTGCTCTGCCAGGACGGCCATGAGTAGATGTCCGACCGGTAGCGTGATTCTATCGACGAACCCACCCTCTCTATCCACGACATCCCAGACCTGTCCTCGCGACTCGTCGCTCAACGACGTTTGCCGTTTCACCCAAACCGCTCCGTTCGGCGCGCCGAGCAGTTCCAGCACCAAGGGTTGATGAGGAGGGAAGTCGACCGTCTGGCGCGCTACCCTACGCAGGGGCTCAAAAGGCCGCCTCCCCCTGAATTCCGTGGGAATGCCGGTGCGAAACCACCACTCCCTGTCCCCCGCAGTAATCTCGAAGCGATCCTCGATCGGGAGCACAATGGATGTCGTCTGTGTCCCATCCAATCCGACGATCTGCAGTTCTTCGCCGTGGGCCGGCCAATACACGAGTTGTCCCGAAACCACGGTCCATCTGGGGTATGGCGAGAAAGGTGGCCGGAGCGTTAGACCAGGTGCCCCCGGTGCTTCCAGCCGAAGTTCTTCCGGAGGGTCGTCGAACGACAGCACGGTACCTGCTACGCCCTCGACAGTCCAGGCGACGAGCGCGTTGGCATCGCCCATCGGAGCATAGGCTCGGATGACCATAGTATCCCCGCTGGCATGCTCCAAGCGGTTGGCATACGGCAATCCCAGACCGGTCACCGGGGTTGTCAGCTGCAAGCGTCCGGTGAGGTCAAAAACCGACACTCGCCGCTGCGTGGTGTCGAGAGCATACACCTGCCCTCCCACCAAGACTACGTCGGCGGACGACCTGAACTCTCCAGGCCCTTCACCTGCTTCCCCCCAGCTTCGGATGTGATCACCACGGGAGAGAGAAAACTGGTGCAGCACTGGATCCGATTCAGTCAACACCACCAGCAGCGAATCGTGCGCGTCCAACGCAATCACGCCGTTCCAGAGCATTGCATCGCCGCCCAATCGATGGATCGGTTGCGTATCTACACGCAACTGGGCCCTGGCAGCGGAGGGAACCGCTGCCAGGGTTACCAGCGTCGCGCACCCGAGTCCGGCAGCTATCCGGCACAGGGTTTGCGCTGCCGGCCGCAGAGCGACGGCCGAGGCGGGCTGCACTTTCTCGAATTCCGCGACGTTTGCCTTTGTCTTCCAGGGCACGTTGGCTCGGGACTCCTGTGGAGGGATCGGATCGGCAACTCGGGACGACCAGAGATACCTATGCTACTATCCTCTAGAATCCCTGAAGGTGCATTGGAGGGGGGATCAGTTTCCGCCATCCCATTCTATCAGCAACCTGCGCACAGCCTTCATTCCGCGTAGCCTGTGCATGGCGCGGTCGAGCGCCGCTCGAGCCGCGCGAACGCTCATCCCGAGCGCCGCCGCCGTGTCCGCTGCACTCCGTCCCTCCAAGAGGCGCAGAACCACCACGTCTCTTTCACGGTCAGGCAGGCGCGCGAGTGCCTCACTCAGAATACGCCGCTGGAGTTGTAAGCTCAGTACCTCTTCCGGATCCGGTACGTGATCGGCGGTCTGACTGCCGTGTTTGAGTAACGCCGCTGCCGCTTCGACCCGCTTGCGCTTACGCCACGCTTTCCTGGCAACATTCTTGCTGACCGTGATAGCCCAGGCAGCAAACGAGCCATCCCGGCGGAAACTGTCCAGGCGGTTGAGGATACGTATCCAGCATTCCTGCAAGATGTCGTTCACATCGTCGTCGTCCAGGGCGTATGGCCGAATCGCGACTTGAATCCGCGGGCTAAGATCGCGCACAAGCTGATCCAGCAACTCTGGGTCGCGCGCTTAGAGACGCTCTAAGTCAATGGGTTCCGCGATCGGTCAACTCTCTCAACTCAAGGCGTAGAGATTGGACGGACGGAAGATAGTGTAAGCGTCTCGGCGACACTCTGCCCGAAGGCCGTGCGAGCCGCCCTTGCCCCCCCTTGGATTCTGGAGCACCTTCTCAAGATGCGGAAACTGCGCCGCTTCGAGTCGCTCACCCAGAGAACCGGGCCAGCGGGTCTTATCCGACCGACTGCGGCTTGGGCTCTGGGTTTGTTTGCCCTGTTCGGACTGTATGCTTCCGTCCATTTTCTGGCGCTGGCGGAGCGTCACTCTCCCGTCGAGGCGATCATCATGCTGTCGGGGCAGATGACGATTGTCCTGGCCTTCCTCATCCCGCCGGCTGTTTTCGCGGCAGCCCTGGATAACTTTGATCCGTTCGGAACGGCACTTGACGCTCATGGCTACCGTGGATGGGCGCACTTGGCGCTGGTGGGATTGGGAGCCTATCTGTTCTCGGCGTTCGGGCCGAGTATCAGTATCAATCTCGCGGAGTCGGTGCGCGGCGAACCCCTGGATACGGTTGGCGTGACGACCGCTCCCGTACTTCAGGTCGCCCGCACGCTGCTGCCGGTGGCGATCGGAGGGTTTGCTGTAGTCGCCGGGGTGGCAGGTGGGTTGGTAGGCAACTATATGAGGGAGTTCGCGCCCAGCAGACTCCACCCTTTGCGGTGGCTCGCGTGCTTAACACTCATAGCCTCATTCTGGTTCCCCTTTCTGATCACGACGAACTTGATCCGCAGCGGATTCTCGGGCCTGTGGATCCTGTGGGGCCCCCTGGCTGTGCCTGTTGTCCTGACGGTTGCCGTAGCGCTTTGGCGTGGGCACAGGCCGGTGGCGTTTCACTCTTCCCGGCACGAGATAGGGGATTCCGGCACGAACTCCGTGGATCGCATTGTCGCCGATGTAGTTGCGGAAGATGGGCATGATGTGTCAGAGGTTGGGACATCGGCCTACACCGAAACGGAGGCTCGAATGGCGGTTTTCGCGCGCCATGTTCGTCGCTTGCTCGCGCCGACATCGACCATCTCGGAACATCGTGTGCAGGAGATCGTCAAGGTCTTGGGCGACGTGGCCCCGGGCCCCGAGCCAGCCGGTGCTACCCAAGGTCTCGGCCGCAGAAGGCTCGCCGCGTTCGGGGATTTCGGTTCCGCCTGGGTTTGCCTCTCCGCAGGCCTCGTCATCGTAGGACCCCTCGGGGGCATTCCAACCAGCATCGTATCGGCGACGGTGGTTGGCTTCATCGGAGCGATGGTGGTTAGCCTCCCTGGGCAGCCGGGCATCGCATCGGAGCCTGCGGCTACTTGAGCGTCAGGGCGCCGCAACCCCTGCTCGCGCTGCACGCGAGCTCCTCGCTGCAGATGCGACTCCGGTCCATTCACCGCACAGGGCGCGCGTTTCGATTGGTTGGGCCGGTACGTCTTGCATCGAGTTGGGAGGAACTCGGTGACCTGGTGGCACGACACCCGGGCTCGCCAGCCTTCGTGGATCCCGGTTTCGCGCTGAGCCGCAGTCCATTCGCACCTCACCGCAATGCGGATGACATCGGCGGTTGGCGTGCCGTACCGCTTGTCTGGTACGCCAACCTTGAGCCGAGTGAGGAACGCCGTTTGGCCGCACTCGGCACCTTCGTTGACGGCCTGCGGCCAGGTTTCGGCGACACTCATCCCGGCGCCGTCGACGCGGCGATCCTTAGAAGCATCGACGCAAACAGGAACCTGCAGCTGCTGGAGCGCCTCGCGCAATGCGCCAATCCATGGGTTCGCACCGCTTTTGAACTCGCCCTCAAACTGAGCGTAGCGCCATGCTCCGTTCGGCGAATGGCCGCGGGTCTATGCCTTTCGGAAAGGACGCTCCAACGCAAGTGCGCGGCCATCGGCGTACCATCCCCGAGGACATTGATGACCCTCGCTCGGATATTCTGCTTTGAGCGGCTCCTTCATTGGAGCAGACAACCCGCGGGCGTCATCGCACAGGCACTGGAGTTCTCGGCCCGTTCGAATTACAGACGAACGGTCAGGGGTATCATGGGAGAGCCGCCATCGGGTGTTCGCGAGCGAGGTGGCACTGAGTGGGTTGCGCAGACGATTGTCAACCTACTCAAGCGCTGCCCGAGCGACCCAGCGAGCCGGGGACGGAACGTCTACGCATGATGTTGGTGACGCCCGTCACCCTGGGGTTGACCGGTTCGATGTTCGGCGGTGCCCAGTGGCTGGCCCTGGGAAAGAGCCCGCGGTTCGGCGCGTCATGGGTCGGGACCTCGGGTCTCGGCTCCGGTGTCGGCATGACCGTCGGCATCGTGCTGGTCGAGACGCTCGGTCAGGCGTTAGCCGCGACGCCCGTGGCCCGGCGGTGGGTGCTCCGGTGCGTCGCCGGATTCGGCGCAGGACTGCCCGCCGGCACCTGTCACGCCGCCGAGCAGAAACTCCCCGGTGCTGAGCCTACCGACCACGCAACCGTCACCCGCAGCGCCATCCGGTAGCAGTTCTCAAGGTCCGCAACCCGGTGTCCGCCGAATCGCGTCAGTTGCCAGGCGCCGGATTCATCTGGTACACGGTCTCTCCATCTCGCCGGATCAGCAGTCCTTGAAACGACTCCTCGAGACCGGTCCAATCATGTCCCGCGGGCGCGCTGCCAAGGAAGATCCCGTCCGCCGGAGTTCCCACTAAAACGCCGCGTGGGCCGTCATCGTCCAGGATCAACACAAGACCCTCTTCGATGCGTTCCGTGTCGAGGCCCAAGCTGACAACATGGCGGTCGTCGACAGGCTTCAGGCCGTACCCCATCCGCTCGAATCCTTCGGGGTCGTTGATCACCATGCCCGTGCTCGGCACGATCCGCTTGCCGATGTTCGGATCGGGCACCGGATCCCCGACGACGAGGCGATCGAATCCGTCCTCGCTGAGGATCAGCATCCCGTTGGTCTCGTGGATGTAGTCCTGGTAGTAGCCCATGTAGGCGTCGGGAAAGCGGGGTGCCCATAGGTCCCGCACCCGGGTCTCATCCGTGCGAACGCGGTTGGCCGCCTCGGGGACCGGGGCTCCGATGAGGATTCTCTCTCGCCCGGCCGCGTCCTCGATGATCAGCCCGCGTGCTCTCAGCACACCGCCCGCAGCCGTCCCGCTTCTGACGAACAGCACGGCCAGTGCGACAGTCATCAAGGCTGCGTAGAGTTGGAGCCAACGAACTGTACGGGTCAGTTTCGCGGTAGTCATACTCACTGAGTGCTCCTCGAGAATGGTGCTCTCGTGCAGGGGTCGGGGTCTCGACTGCTCACGGAATAAGACACCGTGCGAGGCGGAATGGATGCATGCTGATTCCGATGGAGTGGACGCCCCCTCCCGGCGGCGCATGCCGATCAGTGATTCCATTCCATGCCGATCACAGATTCCGGCATGGTAGAGCCGCCGATGGCGATCCTGAGCCACGCCCGAGACCGGTCGAGCCTGTTGGAAGTGCGAGCCAACGCGTTTGCGGCCTCATTCCTAATGCCCGCCGACCGCGTGCGCAGCTACGTCAACGCCCTGTCCAAGGGGCTGGGAAGCCGGACCAGAGCGGACACGTTCGATGGAGAGGTGTCGACGCGCGTCGAAGGAAGGAAGGCTGCCGATACACAGAACATCGAACTACATGATGTCGTGAGAATGGCCGACCATTTCGGAGTCAGTTGCGGTGCGCACCAAACCTCCGGCCCGCGGTGAGAGTCACGGGGGACATTCGACGGCTGAGTTCAGAGGCAATTGAGGCGCTCGCCCCCAACCTCTAAGGGTGATTGCGAGGCGTTTCGCGGAGCAGTCGCCTCATCTCATCTCTGAGTGCTCGAAGCTCAGCGGGTGGGTCCGCATGACCGTGGGCGATGAGCAGATCCAGTATCTCGCTGTGGCGATACACCAAATCCGCAAACAGTTTCTCATTTCACAAGCCCATCGGCATCTGTTGGCCTCAGCTGAATTGTGTTCATCGCCGCGCTATCCAATCTGTAGATCTGAATGTATGGCACTCCGAGGTCGTCCCGACCTGCACCGATGATCCGATCATCTCGTATAGCGTATGGCCGAAATCCCGACGGCAGTCGTACCGAAGCCCAATGCTCCCCGGTCGAATCAAATGCTGCCCACTCCAGGATCGCTCGGTCGATCTTCCGAATCCCGACCCAGATTCGTTCGTTGTTGTCTACGAACATCCCCGTGATCGGAGGCCATGTGTACGGCGCACCCTCCCGCAGCACACCGGCGAAGTTTCGTAGGCGACGTTCCGCCGCTCGCAGCTCTTGTCTTGTCACAGGAAGAGGCGCGGTGTCATACTCAAATGCCTTCTGGATTCGATCCCGGACATTAACAACAGTGATTTCGAGGGCCAGAGATGTTGCATACACGACCCGGTCACCGTCGAGTACATCAGTGAACGATCTTCGACCAAATGGATGACCCGCCACGCTGACAGCTTGACCGCGTGAGTTTCCTCGCCGCCGTACTAGTGCTTCATTGGAAGGAAAGGAGAATAAGGAATCGGCCATGGCCACCTCGTCGTTCCACGACAGGTGTCGCAGTACGTCCACGCGCAACGAATCCTCATTTCGGCCATCCGCATAGTACGCGCGCGACGTCCGTCCAACATAGTCGCCCCGTCCCGGCAGCCTCTGCATGTTCGAGAAACTGATCCCTGTGGTGCGGAAATCCTGCGTGTACGCAGCATGCGAGGAATCACCTGGCGCGAACACAGTAATGCGATCCACCGTGGCATCATAGACCAGCAGACTATCGTCCGGCAGTATCTGAAGTGACCATACATTCTGGAATTCACCGGGTCCCTCGCCCCTCTTTCCGATCATGCGGTCGTATGCCAGACTCGGTGACAGGACTATCACGCTGGCCGTTTGACCATCGGCGACATATACACGTCCACGGGAATCGATTGCCATGTCACTTATGTACGACAAGAGCGTGTCGGTGCTGGATGTCAACGCCAACGTCGTCGCCAGTATTGGGCCACGAGCCCACGAACGTGCGTCGCCGATGTTGGTTTCCTCGCCTTGAGGATCGGCGCCACAAGCGACTAGGGTCGCGAACAACAAAGGGACGATCGGAAGGCGAAGGCTCGTCGCTAGTCTGAATCGCGTCATCATGTCAGCTTCCAGTATTGGGTCTTGGTGAGTGGTGTCATGTGGAGTGTTCCATTAGTTTATGGTATCCCAGAAGTAGCAATAGAACTGACTGCCGTTGCACGCAGCGCATCCGTGGACAAGTACAATACATCTCTTGCCGCAACAGACAGAGTCGAAGTCTTCGTTCTCGCAACAAGTCTGCTCGTCCGCTTGCTGCGCTGGAAGTGGATGGGACAACGTCCAGCCTCCAACAAAGACAACCAAGGCGGCGATGATTGCTACTCTGGCTCGGGACATGTGGGACAATCTCCTAGTTTTGGGAAGACACGCAAGCGTCCGGTTTCTCGTCTGGTCGGCGCGAGTCTGGACGATGGACGGCAGGCGTCGGATCGCGCAAGTGCTCGAGGCATCCACGGACCGGCCTCGACCCACCCCCCTATTCCACCTCACCCCCAAGCCGCACCCACGCATCCGCACGCGCGCCGTACTCCGCGATCCCCTCTCGATCGCCTGCCTGCTCCGCATGCTTGAGCAGCGCCAGGTACACCCAGGAGTAGTAGTGGGGGATGCCGATCGTCGACCTGTCCTTCCACACCGGCCAATCCGGCAGGCCGCTCCGGTGTACGAACACGTCGTCGGCCAGTGTCCGCGTGCGCTCGACATCGACCCAGGGGCCCACCCGTATCGAATGCGGGTCGACGGCCCGGTTCGCCATGACGCCGGAGTCGGCCAGCTCGGCGGGATCGCCCGGCCACAACCGGAATGCCAGGCCTTGTCGAATCACGTATGGGCGCACGCCGAGTTCGTACGGCGCGGTGCCGCTTGACGCGAAGTAGATGGGCCGGTCGCCAATCGAGTTCCGGATCGCCCAGAGCCCGAATACCTGCCAGGGAGCGAGTCCCCGCTGCCCTGTGATGACCCCCGAGATCGGACCCAGCGGGACGGCCTGAACGCTGTCGATCGGCACGAATTGCGCAGCCGTCTGTTCGATGGCCTGGTCGGTGAACCGCGACTCGTCGAGGATCGAGCGGGTCGGCACCCGGATCGCCTCGCGCAGGAGGATCGGGATCTTGCCGAGCGCCTCCGCCTCGGCCGGATCGTGCGTGTACATGCTGTCGGTGTTCTCGGCGGTATAGGGACGCTGGCAAAGGATGCGGGTCGGGTCTTCGTCGGGGTCCTCGCCGGGCTCACAGGGCCTCGTGAGGTCCCGGAGCTGCTGGACGTACCAGGGGATGTTGAAGTACGAGGTCACCGCCACGGTCACGTCCCGCCGGATTCCCTCCACCTCCTGCAGGTACCAGAGCGGGAACGTGTCGTTGTCGCCAACGGTGAAGATCAGGCCGTACGGCTCGACGCTCATGAGCAGGTTGTAGGCCCAGTCGCGCGCCGAGTGATCCCCGGCCCTGCTGGCCCAGTTGAAGTTGAGGACCAGGGGGATCAGGGCCAGCCCCAGCACGGGGGCGCAGAACATCAGCGACCGCCCGGACTTTCGCCGAACCCGGTCCCACAGGCCCACGATCCCGATCCCGGCCAGGAGCCCCCACACCGAGAAGCCGATCATGAAGAAGTAGTCCCGCTCGCGCGCCTCGGTGAGGTCGCTGAGCGTCCGCGCGCCGGCTTCCCGCATGGCGCGCTGCAGGGCGTCGCCTTCGGGCAGCGGCATGGAGAAGCCGGGCTTGAAGTTCATGTAGAAGACGAGGGCCACCGAGAGCACGGCGAAGAGCGTCGCCATGTAGGCCCAGCCCGCGCGGTCCCGCCGGTAATACTGCATCGCGCCGAAGATGCCCAGGGCGATGAAGAGCACCGTGAAGGGTGCCCGGAGCCGTCCGAAGAGGACGTCGTCCGAAGAGAGGCCGCGGGACCACTGCCAGTCGAAGTACTGCATCCAGTTCGTGTACTGTTCCGGAATGGATGCCTGCCGAACCGTGAGGTACCGTTCGGGATACTGCTCGCGCTTGATCGCGGCGGAGAGCTCCTCGCACCCGGCATTCCCATAGGTAACGGCGCTGGCGAGCGCCGCCCCGACGTTCTCGCAGTTCGGCTCGGCCTGGTTGATCACGGGCCCCAGCCCGGAACGGACCGGCAGGAAGAGGTGAATGCTGAGCCCGAGCGCGACCGCGGGAATGCCGAACAGGTAGATGCGGTAGTTCAGCAGCGTGGAGGGGCGCACCAGGAAGAAGAAGACCGCCAGCGCCGGCGCCGCCAGGAAGGCCATCAGGTGGTTGCCGACCGACAGCGCCAGGATGAACGCCATCAGGATGAGGAGGTTGCCTTCCCTGCCGCGCCCGAGACGCTCCCGCCAGCGGAATGCCAGCCAGGAGAGGAGCGCAACGGTGAAGAGGGAAACCGTGTAGACCTTCTCGTTGACGTTCGACTGGTTCCAGACCGTAAACGCGGTCGCGCTGACCAGGACGGCAGCGGCCGCGCCGACGAGGCGGAAGCGCCGGTCGGTGGAGAAGTGCCCGAGGATGTGATGGACCACCAGGAACCACATCCCGTGCGCCAGTGAACTCATCAGCACCGAGAAGAGGTTGATGCGGACCGCGCTCGAGAGCCCGAACGGGGACAGAAGGATCTCCCAGGTTCGGGCCATGACTACGAAGAGGGGATTCCCGGGGGGATGGGGGATGCCCAGGATGTGGGCGGTCGCGATGTATTCGCTGGCGTCCCAGAAGGCCGTGCCCGGCGAGAGCGTCACGGTGTAGAGGATCCCGATCGCGAACGCGGCCACTCCCGCCCAGAGGTACGGCGGACCGTCTTCGGATCCGGTGTTGTTCGCGTGATGGCGCTGGAGAGTGGCTTTCGGGTTCATTTGTGCTCCGGAGTCATCGATTTCTGTCGCCCTGCTGGGCCGCAAGCCTCGTCAGCGGCAGAGAGGGGGTTTGCGACTTCGATCCCGGGCGGGTTGAAGTGGTTGCTGATCGGACGATTCGCCCGCCGCGGATGACACCGAAGCCCGCTATGTCGGTAACGGCGAGGTTGCTGCTTTGGTCAGACTCAGAAGAGCGAGTCTGCCCGCCAGTGGAGTTGCCACCCGGCGGTGATCGAGCCGAGTCCGTCGATGCCCGGGTTTGAAGTCAGACCTCGCGCCACATCGATGCGAACGAGCCCGTCAACGAGTACCAGGCCGACTCCGGCCGAATAGAGGTCCACGCTGCGAACTGTCGCCCAGTCCGCGAAGACCGCAACACGGAAAAACCGTGTGGATCGCAGGAGTTCCGCTCTGCCGCGCCAAAACGATCGACCCGTAAGCCCATCCTCAGGATAGCCCCGGAGCCGGTCGCCGCTTCCGCCAAGGGACCACAATTCGTATTCCGCTGGATCACCCCAGATGCGCGCGGTCCCGGCCTCCAACGCGGCGGACCACTTCGAGCCCAGGGGGACGGCCAGTGCGCCGGTGACCGAGGCGCTGACGTTGGAATTGTCACCGGTGGAGCCGCGGATCACGATTTCGCCTCCACCGGCAACCGACCGGTCCGAAAGGCCTCCCCACCACGGCGTGAGGCGTGCGGACGCGCCGATTTGGGCCGCTCCATGACCGGTGCTGGCGACGCTGTTCCGTTCAGCGAAGAGCCGTAGCGAACCCCAGTTGCGTTTGCCCCTCCTGGGGAGAAACCGGATAGCAACGCCGTCGGTCTCCCTGTAGCGAGTGGCATGAATCACCACTGGATTGCCGGAGACCGATCGTCCGCGTCGCGCGGTATGGAACGGGTAGACGTTTCGGTATAGGGAAGCCATCAGCCTGATCTGCGGCCGATCATGCTGCAATGTGAAGCTGAAGTCGGGATCGCCGTACGCGGTTCTAATCCGCATGGCTCCCACTGCCCTGCCCCACCCCAGGTCCCACCACATCCGCGTTCCGACCGACAGTCCCTCCGTCGAGTTGTACCGCAGCAATCTGAGCGTCCGGAAGGGCGCCTCAACGTGACAGGGACACGCTGCAGTTTCGGGCTCGTCGCCGCCCTCGCCGAACCCGATAGCTGCCAACATCGACCCGATTTCCTCAACGGCATGATCGTCCACGCCGCCAATGCTGGCGTCCCATATTGCCGGGGGCAAATGGTCGCTGGTGGCCAGTGCTTCCTTGTCGCGGGGTAGGATCACGACGATCCCTCGGTGATTGGTCGAATCGGCTTCGCCACTGATGCTGTCTCCGTCCTCGCTCCAGCGCTCGACGGCGTCGATCGCGGTCTCCGGAGTGTCGGCGGTTGCCTCCGCCCCCCTTTCGCGAATGTCTTCAATACTGAAGACCCACTCGTAGGAAATCGGCTCCACAACCTGCGGAGCATCCTGCTCGCCGACGTCGTCGACCACGCCGAGATACCCTTGCCATCTTACGGTCCGGGGCAACCAATGCCGCAGATCCCACAGCGCGTAGTCAGCGACGACCGTCGTTATGTCCAGTTCCCAGCGGGGCAGCAGGCTGTTGACCGCTTCGCTTACGAATCCGCCAAGGCGACCGGGCTTCTGCGAAGTCACCGAGTCCCACGCCATCAGGCCATCTCCGAGTTCAACGGCCAGACCCAAAAACGGTCCGTCACCACCTCTCAACTGGACACCCACTTCGGAATCGAGCCTCTTGGCCAGCCGGTAGGCGACGCGAACCAGCCCAAACGACTCGGGCTCAATCCACATGACCGCCGCAACCAGCTGGATACCCCGGTATCGTGGAATGGCCGTGACCTCCACCGCCTGGATGAAGCGCCCGTCGGGCAAAGCGACCGAAATGGTGTCTCCTGAGCGGAATTGGTAGAAGCGCTCCGAATCCAGGTCCAGTGGACTTCGCACGCGGGCGGCCACCGAGTCGGCGCCCAGGACGGAAAAACCGAAGGTGAAGGGGTCCCGAAGCGGATCGGCGGCCTGCCGAAACCCCACTTGCCACGACGGATTGGCGGACAGGAAGCCGAAGCTCTCGAAGCGGGATCCCAGGAAACGCACGACTTCTGGCTCATCGCGGGACCACCTGATCCGCGCTGTGGACTCACCCCGACCCAGGCGACGGTCTCGCCGACCGATGGACAGGCTCAAGCCCATCCGTTCACGGACGAGGGCCGTATAGGAATCGATCGCCAACAGCGCCGTGTCACGAGCTGCTTTCGTCCCCAGGACCAATCTGCGGGCTTCCTCGTCGAGGTAGGCGTCCTGCGTGGGATCGGTGGAGAAGCCGTCGTGGGACTGGCCGCCGGCCGCGAAAGGCCCGCCGAAGATCCCAGGGAGCGCGAAAACCGCCAGAAACCATCTGGTCCCCGGCGTGTTTTGCCGAGTAGCCCACAATGGAACACCCGCTTTATTCCTCAGTATTCGAAACCCCACGTTCCTCCATGACCCTGGCCCCCGGTCGACGACTAAACCGCTCGTCCGCCGCGACCGGGGGCTTTTGGTCTGTTGCCGACCGGAGAACTACACCAGAAGGTCCGGCATTTGGTCGCAGGGACCCTCCCAGGTCACGCCGCCGTCTTCCACGATCCGACACAACTCTTGCCCTCCCATCGTCACATCGACGTAGACATAAACGGCTACAGCGGTCAGCACCAACACCAGGAACCAGCTCTTCGACGCGCCGCAGTCGTTGCGTCAGGTTCAGTCGCACGTGTGGAATGTCTCCACCGACTCTGTTGGCCATGAGGTGTCTGTGCTCCAAGTGATCCAGGGCCGAATCCCGGGTCCGTTGCCCGAGGGCTCTGTTGGCGCATGCGAGCGCCGCCCGCTCCGCTGACGGCGTGCGCTCTTGCTGTCGGGGCGATGGTCCGGAAGCGTACTGTTGCTATGGCTGCTGTTGGCTCTTTCCGGATTGCGATAGGGACAGCGACTGTCGGTAGGGATGATCACCGGAGGCGGCTCTCCAGAGGGGCATGAAGGGGACGATGGCGCAAACACGTCGCGGACAAGCAGCCTGGATGGGCGCGGTCGCGAGAGCGATGTGGCCCTGGTGTGTGCTCTTCATCGTCGGGAAGCCGCTGTTGGAACTGCGGCAGCCTCCGTATGAGTGGTCCGCAAGCTCCCTGCGGTGGGCGTGGGGTGTTACGGAAGACGCCGCGCTCGCTCTCCCGTTCCTGATCTTCGCGGGCGGCGTAGCACTGGTTGGGGTGTTGGGACACTCCCGTCGCCTCGTACGAACGGCGGTGGCTGTCGGTATCTCAGTGGGTGCGGTTTCGTACGCCTTGGGCGCCTGGGTGGCACCGGAAGTACACAGTCGTTTCCTGGCCGCCCTGGACCCCGAGACCGTGGATTTGCAACGGTTCGGGCCAAGAACCCCAACCGGCATCCTGGAGAATCTGCGGTTCGTGGAGGCAGACCCTCCCGTGGAGTACACCCTGAGTGTAAGTGCTCCCCAGCGGTTCCCCCCGAACGTGCTCCGTTGGGAGCTACATCGCCCCCCCGCCATCGCGGCATTCGCCGTCGTCAACGTATTCCTGGGTGTGCTGGCCGCAATACTGACCCTCGATTTCAGTCGTCGGGCGCAGCGGAACGCTCGCCTGGCAATCGGCGTGTTCGGTGGAATCGCTTTCTTCGCATGTCTCGCGGCAGCATCTCCCGTGGAGCCATTCGTGCGCGATGGCATCATGCGATCGGGTGTCCTCGGTGCCTGGGCGCCGCTCGTCTTCCCGCTCGTGCAGGCGTTCGTGCTCGTGTACCTGGTGCGCCGGCGAGAGCGCCGCCGACACCAAACACGGCCGGGCTGGTCCATCCGGGGATCACGGATGTGAGTCCGGCAACTGAGCAGTCCGTGGGCTTCGATGAGTGAATCGACCGGGCCGGATTTCGACAACGCTCGGGCACTGATGCAGCGCTTTGGACCCCTCGTCGAAACAGTCGCCGAGCGATATGCCGAAGATGGTGACGAGCAGGATGATCTATACCAGGAGATCTGGATCCGCATCCTGGACCGAATAGACCAGTACGAAGGCCGAGGCGCGCTGGGTGGATGGATCCAGAGGCTGGCACATCGCTTCGCCAGGAACTGGTGGAACGCGCGCAAGGCCCACGAGAAGCGGCTGGCACGATATGAAGCGGAGACGCTGCCGATGGACCTTGCTGAGTCTCTGATCAGTAACCCGGAGAAACTGCTGGACTTCAATGAGTTCCTCCACGGCATCGGCCACGTCTTCGCCCACCTCCCGGAACGACAGTCAGACGTGATGATCTTGATGTACCTGCATGGGCACAGTATTCCTGAGGTGGCCGAGATCCTGAAGTCCAAGGAAGCGACGATCCGATCTCATCATCGGCACGCCAGAGAGAGCCTTCGGAGGATGCTGGGAGATGGAAATGAAGACTTGCCCTGACCACGCGGCGCTTGGCCGCATAGGCGCACATGATGCCGACCCGGAGTTGGTCGAGCACCTGAAGACCTGTCCGTCGTGCTGGCTCGACTGGCAGATTCAGCATGGCCTGCGCCACGTGTTGGACCCCCAGATACCGGTTCGGGCCGATCTGAACGAGCGGGTGATCGCCAGGATGGCCCTGAGAGCAGCGCAACTGGAGAAGACTCTGCGGTGGCAGGATCTCGCGGTGTCTGCGGTGCTCGTCCTGGTTGCGACGGGCGTCTTCTTTCTGGCGACCGGTACTGCGGGCTCGGTAGTGTCTGTGACTACGGCGCTCTACGCGATCGCGGGAGGCATCGCGGCTGCGCTGTATGTGAAGCGAGAGGACCGTAGCGAACGCGCGGCGGCACTAGCTGCGGCGGGAGTGCTGATTCCGGACGTGGCCGCACCTCTCGCTCGTGGACAACGAGATGGAGTGCAATGAGCCGGCCGCAAGCCGTCGCGAGTGCGCTCGTGCTGCAGGGGCGGGTCAATCATGAGCTTCTTTTTCAATGCAGTCATGGTGCGGGCATGCGGTATCCGATCCCGCGCTCGTTCAGGATCCAGGCCGCTCGGGATCCGTCCTCGCCGAGCTTGCGCCGGAGCGTCTGCACGACGGCGTGCACAAGCCTCGGGTTGACGTGGCCCGGGTGCCTGCTCCACGCCTGCCGGAGCAGCGCACGATAGGTCGAGACCCGTCCCGCGTTCCTCGACAGCACCCGCAGCACCTCGTACTCGGTGGCCGTCAACTTGACGGCGTGGCCGGCCACGGTCACGCGGCGCGCATCGTAGTCGATGGACAGGGCCTCCAGTTCGAACCGCGCGGGCTCGGCGCGGTTCCGCAGGGCCGCCCGGACCCTTGCCGTGAGCTCCGTCGGGGAGAAGGGCTTGACGATGTAGTCGGCAGCTCCCGCCTCGAGCGCGCTGGCGATCGTCTCGTCGCGCCCGTAGGCGGAGATGAAGACGACCGGCAGATCGGCCAGCTCGGGAACCTGCTCCATCAGCTTGATGCCGTCCGTCCCGGGCAGCATCAGGTCAAGCAAGACGAGCTGGGGCTTCTCGGCGCGGATCAGGCCGGACAGCTCCCGGTGATCGCCCGTCGACAACGTGGCGTAGCCAGCTGCACGCAGCACGTCGCGGACGTAGCGGAGCACCTCGGGCTCGTCGTCCACCACGAGGATCGTCGCCGCCTCCCGCCGCGGAGCGAACGCTGCCCCACGGCTCCGGGCCGATGGGGCTGCGGCCGGGGTTGGCGGCGTCTCTTCAGCCACCGGGACCGTGAAGGTGAAACGGGCGCCCCGGCCCGGCCCGGCGCTCTCGGCCCGGATGCGTCCGCCGTGGGCCTCGATGAGCCCCTTGCAGATCGCCAGACCGAGGCCGCTGCCGAGTCCATGGGTACCGTCATCGCCGACGGTGTGTTTTCTGAACAGGTGCGGGAGCTGCTCCGGCGCAATGCCCCGGCCCTCGTCGGAGACCGAAATCGCCACGTGGGCTCCGTCGCGCCGGGCGGCGACCCGGATGGGCGACGACTCGGCGGAGTGCCGGGCAGCGTTCGAGAAGAGGTTGCTGAGGACCTGGACGACGCGTTCCCGGTCGGCCATCACGCGCGGCAGGTCGGCGGGCAGGTCGGCGGCGATCGCGTGCCGGCCGCCGCCGCTCACGAAACTCGTCCTCGCAGAGTCCACCAGGGCCGGCACGTCCGAGGGTTCGAGCGCGACCGACAGCGTACCCGTCGCGATCCGCCCTGCGTCCAGCAGGTCACGGATCAGGCCGGCCATCCGGGCCGCTTGCTCGTCGATGATGCGGAAGAACTGCATCATCTCGGCCCGGGCGAATCCAGGTTCGGCGGAGAGCACCGCGCCCGTAGAGCCCTGGATCGACGTGAGCGGCGTGCGCAACTCGTGACTCACGATCGCGAGGAACTCCGTGCGCATCCGCTCCAGCTCCTCAAACGGCGCCAGGTCCTGCATCGTGACAACGACCGACTCGACCTCACCGTCCGGCGCATGAATCGGCGTCGAGTTGATCAGCGTCCTCACGCTCCGGCCATCGGGCACTGAGAGCTCGATCTCTTCGGCGCGCACCGTCTCGGCGCGTCGCAGTTGCCCCTCCAGCGGGAACTCCGTCAGGGCGACCTCGCTACCGTCGGCACGCCGGCAGGTGAAGAGCTCGACCAACTCCTCCACGGGGCGGTCGGCAACCCGCAGGCCTTCGACAATCCGTTCCGCCTCGCGGTTCAGCGACACGACACGGCCGGTCCCGGCGTCCAGAACCACCACGCCGACCGGCGACGTGGAGACCAGGGCCTCCAGCCTGTCCCGCACCCGCCGTTCGTCCCGGAAGGCGCGCGCGTTGGCGATCGCCGTCCCCGCTTGCGACGCAAACAGGGGGAGCACTTTCTCGTCTCCGTCCGTGAAGTCCCCGCCGCGCTGCTTGTCGGCGACGAACAGGTAGCCGACGCGCTGGCCGCCGCAATCAATCGGCGCGCCCAGCGCGTTGCCGTAGGGCAGCACGCCCGGGCCGAACCCGTGGCGGCGGAGGTGTTCGGGCGCGTCGTCGAACCTCAGCGGGCCGGGAAGCCGCGTCAGATGCTCGAACAGCCGCGGGCCGTCGGCCCAGTCCTGCAACTGCCGGTACTCGGCCGCGGTCATGCCGGAGCCGACGAAGCGCCGGGGCCGGCCGGCCTCGTCGACGGTCGTGATCAGGCCGTACCGCGCACCGGTCAGTGAGCGGGCGCTATCGACGACCTCCTGCAGCACGGCGTCGGGATCCAGACTCGCGCTGATGCGCACGGCGGCGCGGCTCAACTCGGAGACTCGCCGTTCCAGTGCCTCGATTCTCTCCCGCAACGACGCTGAATCTTCGGTCACCGCTCATCGCTCTCTCGGGCTCCGCGCACGCTGGCGGGGGTCCGTGCGGAGGTCATCGGCAAAAACCTGCCGAAATGGGTCAACTTCTCGATCACAAATCGGAATCCAGATTGTATGATATGTGGTTTCACCGTAGATGCCAGATCGGTCCTTTGTCCAGTCGGGTTAACGCCTTTCTGACGCCAACTTCCTGAACTGGCTGCGCCGCCTGCCGAGCGGGCCATTCCTCTCAGCGGGGAGCATTCCCGTGATAGCCTATCTCGCGCAGGCGGTGCAGTCGCGGACGCGCCACGGTCGGACTCCCACCCCCCCATTCCCGGTGCTCGCCGCCCTCGCCTGGGCCACCGCCTGCGGCGACGGTGCCACCGCACCGCCGCCCGATCCACCTCGGGCCACGACCGTCACCGTCAGCCCCGCCACATCACAGTTGATCGCTTTGGGGGCGACCGTACGGCTGACGGCCAGGGTGCTCGACCAGAACGGCCAGGCAATTGCGGAGACCACGGTCACCTGGGCGTCGAGCGACGCGGCGGTGGCGACCGTGGACGGCTCGGGTCTCGTCACGGCCGCCGGCAACGGGACGGCGACGGTCACGGCTTCGGTCGGGAGCGTGTCTGGAACTGCCGGGATCACTGTGGCCGTGTCGCCGACATCGCCGGATCGACGCACCCTCGAAACGCTGTACGAGACGACGTTGGGAGCAGACTGGACCAACGCCGCCAACTGGCTCACCGACGCCCCGGTCGGTGAATGGCACGGTGTCGAAGTAGATGCAGCGGGCCGTGTGATCGGGTTGGCACTCGCCGACAACAACCTTGGGGGCTGGATCCCGCCGGAGATCGGAGACCTCGACCGGCTGCAATACCTGCACCTGGACCAAAACGAGCTGAGCGGCCCGCTGTCGGCGGAAATCGCGGGCGCCACCGGCCTCACCTCGCTGCGGATCAGCAACAACGCGCTTTCCGGCCCGCTGCCGCGGTCGTTCCTGGCCCTGTCGCTCACGGAGTTCCACTACGCCGACACCGAATTGTGCGTCCCGCCCTATGAGACGTTCCGCAACTGGCTGGGCGGAATCGGGTCCCACGCCGGCACGGGCGAGGAATGCGCTCCGCTCACCGATCGCGAGATCCTGGTGCGTCTCTACGAGGCGACGGACGGACCGAACTGGGACAACAACACCAACTGGCTCACCGAGGCACCCCTCCGGCAATGGTACGGCGTAACGACAGATGCCGCCGGACGCGTAGTGCGTCTGGTCCTGGCGTATAACGGACTGAACGGTGTTGTCCCGCCGGAAATCGGGGGTTTGGCGAACCTGCAGCACCTTGAATTGACGACTTTGAGCAGAGGATTGACCGGACGCATTCCGGCCGAGTTGGGCCAACTGCCTGAACTGCGGAGACTGGTCCTCTCCAACAATGGGCTCGTCGGCCCCATTCCGCCGGAGATCGGGAATGCATCGAGCCTGGAAGTGCTGGTGCTCTCCAACAATCGTCTGACGGGCGCGATCCCGCGGGAGCTCGGGCAACTCACACGCCTGGAAGCCCTCTATCTGCAGTTGAATGCTCTGAGCAGCGAGGTTCCGCCCGCGCTGGGCGACCTGGCCCGCCTGCGGTATCTCGAACTTCACCGCAACCTTCTGCTCGGCCCGGTCCCCTCCAGTCTGCTGCGGCTCGAATTGAGTCGGTTCAACTTTGGCGAGAACCCCGGCCTCTGCGCACCGGGGACGGCCCGTTTCCTGTCGTGGCTGGGAGACATCGCGGACGCGCGGGGACCGTACTGCAACGCAGACGATGCTGCGGTGCTCGAGCGGCTCCACGAAGCCACAGCCGGTGCCGATTGGGCGAGATCCGACGGCTGGCTGGCCGGCCAGCCGCTCAGCGACTGGTACGGCATCGTCACCGACTCCATCGGTCGCGTACAGGAAATCGATCTGAACGGGAACGGGCTGACTGGCGCCCTGCCTCTGGAGCTTGGCGAACTTGACGGTCTGACCGCGCTCCGAATCGGCGGAAACGCGCTGTCCGGTCCTTTGCCGCGCTCGCTCACCCAGCTTCGTCTCCGGGATTTCCACTATTCCGGCACGACCCTGTGTGTTCCCCCCGGCGGACGGCTGCAGGAGTGGCTGAGCACCGTTTCGTCTCATGAGGGCACGGGTCTGGAATGTCCGCCGGCCGATGATCGCGCGGTCCTGGAAACGCTGTACCGGTCCCTCGGCGGACCGGACTGGGCGCGTGCGGATCGCTGGCTGACCGATTCGTCCATCGGCGACTGGCATGGCGTTCGCGTGGACGGCGACGGGAGGGTCGTCGGGCTGTTGCTGAACCGGAACAATCTGTCGGGGCGCATCCCCGCGGAACTGGGCAATCTGTCCCGACTGCAGACACTGAGGATGTCGGGCAACTCGATCGTCGGTCCCATTCCAGCCGCCATTGGCGATCTTTCCCGGCTTGAGACGCTCTACCTCTCGTTCAATCCTCTCGCTGGCGAGATTCCGCCCGAAATCGGGCAACTCTCGAACCTGAGGGTACTCAATCTCGCCAGTACCAGCGGGCTGCGGGGATCGATTCCGGCCGAACTCGGCGAACTCGGCAACCTGGAGGAGTTGAGCCTCAACGACAACCGCCTGACGGGTCGGATCCCGCCCGAGCTGGGCAACCTCTCCAACCTGAGGCGCCTTGTCCTTTACCAGAATGGATTGACCGGCGAGGTGCCTCCCGCGCTCGGAGAGCTTTCCCGGCTTGAGATTCTGACCCTCGAACGCAACCGTCTCGGCGGCGCTCTTCCGCCCGCCCTCGGCGACCTCGCCAACCTCGAAATCCTGAACCTGCGCTGGAACACGCTGGAAAGCAGGATTCCGCGCGAGCTCGGCGATCTTGCCAACCTCAAGGCATTATTCCTTCGAGAAAACCTGCTCACCGGCAAGATCCCCCGCGAACTGGGCGACCTGTCCCGCCTTGAGGTACTGGAGCTCCGGTCAAACAACCTGAACGGGGTTATCCCGACGGAAATCGGTAACCTTTCCAGTCTGCAGACACTCCAGCTCCAACAGAACCACCTGTCGGGATCGATTCCGGCCGAACTGGGGAATCTCACGGGCCTGCAGCATCTCGACCTGACGTACAATCGCGACATGCGGGGAGTCCTGCCGGCTGCCCTCACTGCGCTGCGTCAACTCAACACGCTCCTGCTGGCGGGGACCGGCCTGTGCGCGCCTCGGGAGCCAGTATTCCTGGACTGGCTCGGCGGTCTGGCCAACCAGCAGGTGGCCCGTTGCGGAGGCGTGGAGGGATCGGTCGCCTACGTGACACAGGCTGTTCAATCGGTCGACTTCCCCGTGCCGCTGGTGGCGGGCAACGACGGCTTGCTCCGGGTGTTCGTGCGAGCCGACACGAGCACGAGCGAGAGTCTGCCCGACGTCCGCGCCCGCTTCTTTCTCAACGGCGCCGAAACGCATGTCGTCGACATCCCCGCCCAGTCCGCCGAGATCCCCACCGAGTTCGAGGAAGGAGATCTCGCCCGCTCGGCGAACGCGGTGATCCCGGGCATGGTCATGCAGCCCGGACTGGAGATGGTGGTGGAGATCGACCCCGGCGGGATGCTGGACCCGGCGCTGGGCGTCACCGGACGCCTCCCCGAGACGGGACGGACCGAACTGGACGTGCGGGCAATACCGTCATTCGATCTCACGGTGATCCCGTTCCTGGCGGAATCGGATCCGGATTCCTCGGTCCTGGGGCATACCCGGGACCTTGACGCCGAATCGGATCTGTTCCGGCATGTCCGGTCTCTCCTGCCCATCGGCGGTTTCGCCGTAACGGTGCACGAGCCGGTGGTGACTGCCTCGGTCGACATGCACAGCGTCCTCCGGGAGACGGAGGCCATCCGAATCATGGAGGGCCGCGGCGGCTACCACCTCGGGCTCGCACGCGCAACGGCCGCCTTTCGTGGCGTAGCCGACCTGGGCAGTTACTCGAGCGCGAGCATACCCGTGCCCGACGTCATCGCGCACGAAATCGGCCACAACCTGAGTCTCGTTCACGCGCCATGCGGCGGGGCGGGAGGCCCGGACCCGTCCTTCCCCCAGCGCGATGGTTCCATCGGTGCCTGGGGATTCGACTTCATGAACAACGTGCTCGTGCCACCCGGCGACCCGGACCTGATGACCTACTGCGAGCCGCGATGGATCAGCGGCTACAACTTCACGAACATGCTCAATCACCGGGCGGCGAAGGGCACCGACGCGGCCGCGTCCTCGGCCGCTCCAACAACATCCCTGCTCCTCTGGGGCGGCGTTGACGCCGAGGGGGATCTCTTCGTGGACCCGGCGATCGTCGTCGATGCCCCAGCCGTCCTGCCGAGCTCCGGCGGGGCCTACCGGCTGGCCGGCCTGGGCGCGGACGGGCGCGAACTGTTCTCGCTGAACTTCGAAATGCCGACCGTGGCCGACGGCGACGGACGGTCCTCGTTTGCCTACACGCTCCCAGCACGGTCTGAGTGGTCCGGCGCACTGGAGAGAATCACGCTGTCTGGGCCGGCAGGATCCACGACGCTGGACCGGGAGACCGATCGGTCGGTCACCGTTCTGCTCGATCCCGCGGCCGGCCGTGTTCGCGCCATCCTGCGAGACTCCGGCGGGGCGGCAATGCCGCAAACCGGTGCGGCCCGGTCGGCGTTGGCTACGGAAGGACTTCAGGTACTGCACAGCCGCGGGATTCCGGATGCCGCGGCCTGGCGGCGCTACCGCCAGGAGTGAGCAAGTCGATCGTGAATCCCGACCAGTTGGTCCGCGTTCATCATATCAGCCTCCCGCCTGGACACTAAAGGCGGGCTCATTCGACGATCGAACCGGTGTCTGCCCTCATTCGGCTGTGACCGCCGCGCAACGCTGCGTAGGCGACGTAGACGGTTGTAGATTGCAGCCGTTCGCGTTTCCGCGCGACGACCCTCGCGGCATGGCCGCACTCACGCCTGTACATGGGGATCGAACATAGATGAGCCGATCGCAAACCGTCACGAGTGCGTTGGTGGTGCTGACCGCTTGCGGCGATGGGATGATCGACTCTCAGCCCTCAGATCCACCGATGACGTGTGCGGACGTGAGATCCCTGGCCCGGGGCCATGATGCTCAGTTCGGTGCCAACGGAATCGTCCGGGAGTGGGACGGAACGCCCTTTCGGGTGGACATGGTGCGCAACTTTCCCGAGTTCGTTACCGACACGGATCTCCGACAGCTGCTCGCTCCCGTCGGTCGGCTGGCCGATCAGGTCGAGGCGCAGCTCGGGTATCGGATCGTGGAAATGGGAGGGGTGATCGATGTACCGTCGGACGCCCCAGCGGGCTGGGATCAGAGATTCGATCTCTATGCGCAATCCCATCGGCTTCGGGAGCGCGGCCAGATTCTCGTCTTCTACATGAACGACGATAGCACGCGAGATTGGGACAGCGGGGGCGGTTCGATCATGAACGCGCATCCCTGTTGTGGGACGATCACCTACAACAAGCGCGCGCTGGGTCGGTGGTGGAACGACGACGACCCCTGCTGCAAGGGTAGCGCCAACGCACGCGACGGAGAGGGCATCGTCCACGAATTGTTTCACCTCCTGGGGTTCAAGCACGCCGACGATCAGCCAGAGCTAATCGGAGTCAAGATGTCGCGCGGTGCCCTCGATCAGCCGTGGCTGACCGGATCTCAGATCTACTACGCCTCACAGGGTGATGTGGACAACCTCCAGTGTATCTTTCCCGCAGGAGGATGAGGTATTCTCTCATCCCGCGCCCCATCGCTACTCCCGCGGCCACTCCGTGAGCGCCACGTTCGTCGCAAGATTGGCCTTCCGCTGCTCAGCGTCCGGTTCCTCGAAACCGGCGGCGCGCAGACCAGCTTCACGCTCTTCACGCCGCGAGTCGATGGCATCTCCCAGCGCCTTTGCCCTGCGAATCGTGCTCCGCAGGTTGGCTTCGTCGATCGTCTCTTCGCCCAAGGCATCGAGGAGAGGCCGGCCGCCGGGATCGAGTGGAGACCTGACGAAGCGCGGGAAAAGCGGCTTGGCCGGCGAAACCCGTGATTCCCGGAGCAACCGCAGCAGCGTCTGGATCCTCGAGAGGTTGTCGTCATTCGGTTGACCGTCATCGAGCCAGTCGTAGATCGTGGGGCGGGAGACTCGCAGCACGCGGGCGAGCTCCGACTTGTTCAGCGAGAGCGCCATCTGCAGTTCGCGTACCTGGTCCGCGACTGAGAGCGTCGAGATGTATTGGGTGGGGATGTCGAACCGTACGACGGCACGGCGGTCGATTCGCGGACTGGACGTGATTCTCGGAAAGACCAGAAAAGCGACCTGCGAGTTCCAGCTGTCAGGCGTTTCGGGGATGAACCCACCCGAGGCGTCCCAGTACCAAGCGGCGATCATTTCCACTCCTCAATCGCTTCCCTGGTGACCACATGATCGTGGAACGTCTCGACGATGTGATCGTGCATTTCGTAGGCGCGGGCCATCACCCATTCCGAATTCGGATCGAAAGTGCCCTCAACGTAGTGATCCATGTCGATCAGGGTGATCAGTTCGCCAGGGCCCGCCCTCGGTAAGTACCTCGGCGCGGCGGCCATGAGGTCGGGAGGGAGCGAAAGGCCCTGGTCGTTTTGAACGATGCGGACGATCATCGTTCCGGGGTGGCCACCGGCCTCTGTCTGTCCCCTGCTCTCGACGTGCAGGAGGTGCCGTCCCGGCTGGAAGACCTCGTCCGGCACTCCTCGGAGGCCCGGCCGCAGGTAGAACCGAAAGTCCTTGCCAGCACTCGGAGCGACCACGTCGATGTACCGAAGGCCGACTCTGTGGATCACGCCGAAGCCATCGTGCTCGGACCCGGCAAGCACTGTCTGGACGGCCGACTGCAGCTGCTCGGCGAAGTCCTCGAAGCGCGTGTACGCCGTGGTCTGCAGGATGACACTGTCTTCCGTCACCAGGACGCTCGTCGTCTCTTCCCTGTCGCGGTACTCCCAGCGCTGCTGCTCGACCATCTGGACAGGGGCCGCACCCCCGGGCTCGAAGGTCACCTGCTGCACCTTGCCGGCCCGCTCGATCGGGAAACCGGTCCGCCGGAACGCGTCCTGAATCGCGGGAATGTACCGCGCCATCTGGCGGACCCGGCTGAAACGGACCTGGCAGAGGACCAGCACCAATGGCTGTGCGGAGAGGGGCTCGTATCGGCAGTTTCGGTGCACTGTCGTTTCTTGAGTTTACAGTTTGCTTTACATAGTGATAGGCGAGAAAGGTCACCTTGGTTGCCTCGGGGCGCAAGGAGGGCTGTGCGGGGTCGGCGGCTGCGGCTGGGTGTAAAGTGCGCCGGGGTGGTCAGCAGTTGGTCATCGGGTAATCAGAAGTCGCGGAATCAGCACGTCAGATTTCGAGATCGCGGAACAGCTCCTCGGCACTATCGAAACGCTGACCCTTTCCGTCGTCCAGCTCCTTCACGGCCTCGACGGTCGTCGCGTTTGGCACCTGGACGATGAAGGGCAGTCGCTTCTCCTCGGCGACCCGCAGCAGCACCATGCGGATGATGTCGGACACGGACAGGCCCATGGCCTTAAGCGCCTCTGTAGCACGCGCTTTGGTGTCGCTGTCGATTCTCGCGCGGACGACAGTGTCTGTGCTCATTCTGGACCTCCTGTGTGTGTCGCTTCATTGTAGCTACAAGCCGACCCGGACAGGAAGAATACGCTTACCAGGGGCGCCGCGATTGCACTGGTGGAGGGGAGGGGTGAAGAGGGCGACGACGGCAGTCCCGGCCGAGTCGGCCACGCCGCTCTGCAATTGTCGGAAAGCGGCACCGGGGGGAGGGTGACCGTGTCACACGGCCTGAGCTCACCTGGCTCGGTCGGATACCGGGCTACTGCGGTGTGAGCTTCAGGCTCCCGCGGTACCTGGGTCCACGGGGGGCTTCGCGGAGGGTTTGGAAGCACGCGCGCCCGGCTTGCTTGGCGGTGGCGGAGGGGTAGGGGTGCCGTAGACTCGTCCCAGCAAACTGCGAAAGCGTTCGGGTTCGGAGCGGTCGCCCGGGTATGTCGCGACAATCTTCTTCTCAGCCCCGTGGATTGTGTCGCTCATTCTGCCCTCCTCAGGCGCGGGAAATCAAGGCTAGCAAAATGGTGAATGGGCACAGCGCTGGTCAAGCCATGCATGATCATGACGCTGTCAGCCAACACGTCATCGACGATCCCAACGACCTTCTGAGCCAGCCTCTTGCTTACGATTCCGATTACGCTGCCGGTGCGCAGGTCAAAAATCGGACCGCCACTGTTTCCCGGATGGAGCGGAAGCTGCACCAAGTAGAACGCGTGGGTGCCCAGAGGCATCTCGGGATGGGGGAAGATGTCGCTCACAATTCCGGCACAGGCCGTGGGGGCGATGATGACTTCCCTGTCCAGGAGGTTGGGGGTCGTGGCCGGCCAGCCGAACGTCGCAACTTGATCGCCGACCTTGGGGGCGCTCCGCATCGCCAGCTCTAACGTCTGCCCTTCTGGAAACCGGGTGTCGGGATACTGAATCGCCGCCAAGTCGTGGCTCTCGTGCACGACAACTGCCGATGCATCGATTCTCAGGAGCACGCTCTGCGCGCCCCATTCGTTGGTGGTGGCATCGGAATCGACGATAAAGAAGCGGAAGTGGGTGGGTGGTGTTTCGTCGGTCGGCTGCAGAACGTGAGCCGCAGAGACGATCACTCCCGGACCGTGCTTTCGGTGTACGGCAAATGCGGACCCGTAGCTCACGTCATTGTCGGCGTCAATGACCTCGAGGGTTGCCAAGCGAGCTCGATTGAACACTGCCCTGCGATCCGACATTGGTGTCATGGGCCGGTCGGCTTACCCTTCTTCCGCTGTTCGCGCTCCCATTCGATTGCGCTGGGCCGTGTGACCTTCGGCCCTACCTTCCGCATCTTCACGGTCTGGCCCAGGTCGCGCCGGTGCTCCTGCAGCCGTCGGCCCGCGTCGTTCGTGATTCCCGTGTGCAGGATCCTCCCGCGCACGCCCGTGATGTGGTATCGCTGCGTGTCCCTCGGTCTTCTTGCCACTGCTCCTCCTATTCTGTGGATCAGCTCATGCCGCGGTGTGACCACCTCAGCCCCGAACCAGGCAACTCCACGACGTGTGGTCGCCCTTGTGCCGGTTGTTCTGCCACTGAAGGGGCTGAAGATTCGACAGCTCGTCTCCACCCCCTATTGCGACCGGCAGCACATGGTCCACCTCCCAGCCGTGCTGGGAGCTTGTGTTTCCGTGCAGGTCGCGTCGCATCACCGCGCCGCATACGTCCCTTCGCCACTGGCGCGCGTCGTAATCCGGGATCGGCACGCCCTTTTGCCAGACTGCCTCCACGGTTGCCGGCGAAAAGCTGTGGCCGCGTCGGTTGGTGTTGCGGTATCTCATCGTTGCGGGAGCTCCTGTCCTCGCGGGAATCTTCGTCCCGTTTGCTGTGAATCTCAGCTACGAACTCTGACACTCGCAGGAATCGGCGGCGGTGTCAATGGTTCAGTAAACGATAGCAGTTATCCACCGCAAGTCAAGGACAGCCTCGGAGCTGAGGTATCGGAGGCACGTGGCGTCGGTCGAATCCTGCCGCTACAGGACCAAGGGCGCTCGGTCAGTGTCGACAAGCCGACCGCCAGGACGATCGACCTACGCAGAGAGCCCGGTCGCGAGTATCGGGCGCATTTGAATGCGTCGCGCCGGGCCGCTGGCAGCTGGCCGATCCGTCACAGGAGAGTGGGCTGGTCGGTGACGTACCCCGCCGATTCCAGAGCTATTGCCATCGCGTGGCCAGATACCTCGAAGCAATCGCACAGGGACGTACCGATGCTCCGCGTCGTTCGCCGGGCCAGATCGGTCGCCGTGGTGTGAACGCTATCCGCAGGGTTCGTTGCGACCGGCGGTTGTCCGAAGCGGCGAGCGAACTCCTGCCGGAGACCCGATGCGGGAATCAGCAAGGAAGCGGCGAAACGGTTGGCCTGGACCTCTTCCGGCGGCGAGACGGACGCCGTGGCGAAGACGTTGCGGTGCAGGCTGATCATGCGATCCTGCGCGTCCGCCGGGCCGAACAGTCCGTGTGACGCGCCAGCGTCCGACTGAAGGTAAAGCGGCCGGTGCAGCACCCAATGCCCGATCTCATGGGAAACCGTGAACCGGTATCTCCCCTTTCGTCGTCCCCTGCTGTGTGGATCCTTGAGGCTAGCGCAGATCTCAATCCGATTTCGAAAAGGCCACATCTGCCCCAGGATGCGATCACCGTCCTTTCGCCCGAGGACGCGCTCGTCGTCGAAAGCGAGCTGCTCCTCCTCGGCGAGCACGTCAAACAATATGGTCTCGAGGTCCACAGGGACGGGGATTTCGGCGCCGAACGCGCGCGTCAGCAGACCCTCGGCGGCCCGCACGATGTCCTTGGGTGGCAGGTAGGGGTACTTCACCCATCACCCTCCAACTCCTTAAGCAACCGCTTCTTTCGAGAGTCCGGAAGCTCGTGAACCCGCCTGTATAGCGCCACGTCCAGGCCGGACTCCGGGTAAGCCGCTTCCGGCATCCGGCCCGCTAGTCCCAGCAACTCGTCAACATCCAGCGAGAGTTCCTTCGCCAAGGCCACGAGCGTGGCTTCGCTTACCCTGGGAGCGGGTTTGCTGTTCTCGAGAACCGAAATGAAGGCCGGCGATTTCCGCACCCGCCTGGCTAGGGCGCGGAGACTGATCCCCATGTCCTTCCTAGCGGTCGATATCCGGTTACCGAGGCTTGACCCCATAGTGCCCTCCTCACGCTACGCTGCGTCACCTGTCTCTCGAACGGTAGACGCTCCGCTGATTCCCCCGCAACCTTGGAACCCGTGGGGAGGTCATCTCAAGGTCCGCCACTCCTCTCACCTCGGACACGCTTCCTCCCGATGCCCCGAGGCCGTGTAGCTACTCCTCCTCGCTACTGGCGCGCTACTACTCATCCAGGCCCGCTGTGTGTTCTCGATGCCACCGCAGGTATTCGATTCCGGGTCCGTGATCCGGCGAAGCAGGACGCGACAGCACGGTTCCGTCGAGCTCATCAATCGCATCGGATTTGAGTCTGGCCCGGTTCAGACGAAGCCGACCGTCTGCGGCCACTGCGAAGAGGCCCGCGTCGAACAGTGCGTGATCGTTCCGACAAAGCAAGATACCGTTTGCCGGGTCGAGCCGCTCCTTGTGGTTGCAGGCAGACCAACGCTTGATGTGAGCCGCATCAAGTGCCTCCACAATAGGAAGCGCGCACACCGCACATCGTGATCGATAGGTCTTGAGCATGGCTTTCCGGAAGAGGTCCTGTGCAGATCCTCTATCCCTTACGCGTGAGTAGACTTCCCCGGGATCCGCGGTAGACAGGAGTTCGGTGGCCAACTCTTCGATTCGAGCGCCTGTCGCAGCGTAGAGAAAGGGATTAGACCGGCTTGCCCACGGGTAGTTGAAGACTCGCTCACACCCTTCATCAAATCGCTCCCATTCCCAAGCCGTAAACCCCTTCCCGGGCCTCCCTGTTCCGTTCACTACCAGGATCGAGAGGGGCGGAAGCTTCTCGCGGATGCAGTATCGATGGATCGGGCCCAAGGCGAATCCCACCGCCCTATGATGGATTCCGAGTGGTTGCCCGATCTCTTTGTAACGCAGGCGCCTGCGCTCTCCGGCAGCGCGTGTGAGCTCGTTCCAGGCAAGATATGCCCGTTCCTCGTGGTTGGGCCTATCGTTCAATTCCGGGCCTCCGCCGAACGTGTGGTTGTCGAGTAGCCTGTGGCGACATCAAGTCTCCGAGGAAACTAAGGCGAGTTCGCGTCTCGACTCTACAGAACTCTAGATCCCGAGGCCTTCAGCAGCATCCTGCTGAGTCCGACGGATGCCGTCCACTGATTCCGATTCGTTGCGTTCGAATTCAAGCGCGAGAAGCTCACGAGGGGCCACCGTCGCCCAGGTGCTGGACTACTGTACCTACCTGGAGACCCTGCCGGACTCGGAAATCGGAACCCTTCCGACCCAGCGATCCGCCAAGGACGGCGTCGAGCGCATGGGGGACTTCGAGGAGTGGTACGGAAGCCAGAGGGGAGAGTCTCTCAGGCCCGTCAGGATGGTCCCGGTCGGCCTCGGCCTCGATGCGATCCCCCACCGAATGGTGTCCCAACTGGCGGACAGGGCCATCGATATCCTCCTGGTGACCTTCCATGGCTACGTTCACGACCACGAGATGCTGTTGGCCAGGCAGGTACGGGCTGCGGACGATACCCGCACGTCGTCTGCGGGTCCGCCAACCTCGTCCGACCTGAATCGGAAGGCCACCGAGCACGGAGTCGCGGCGATCTGGCAGGATGCACGAGAATCACTGGACCACAGTGTTCGGACGTACTACACGAAATCCGGCATCACCTGCCTGCAGCGGACGACCACCCTGCCCGATGGCGTGCGTGTCCGCGGGTCGCACTGCGTAACGATCGGCGAGGCCGGGGAAATCCGGATCACGTTCTATCCCGGCGGCCGTCGACCTGGGCTACGAGGAGTTCGAGCAGCTCAGGGGTGCGATTCCATTCGAGGGCGGGAAGCCCCCGAACGCGCTTGGGACGCGATGGGCAATGAATCAGTGGTATTGCCGGTGGGAGGGGGGGAGACGAGGGCGGCGATGGCGGTTGCGGCCGGGGTGGCCGCGCCGAACTGCAGCGAGTGGGAATCGGCGCGAGGGGAGGTTGACCCGGGTCACGCGGTGGTGGGGTCGTCGCGGAGGGCGGTCGCTGTGCGGCACGACGGGGCATCCCGGCGGAAAGCGCGCCGGGCCCACAGTATCAAGCCGCACTTCCCTGTGACTGCATGTTGGTCGTCCACTACCCAACTTCATAGACCGCCAGGATACCCCATGAAGCATCCCAAGTTCAACGCGAAGAAGACGCATTCGGTTACCGTTAAGCTTGCCCGTTCGCTTCGGCGACTCGGATACCGGATCGGACTTCCCGAGAAGGAGGTCAGGCGTTAGATTGAGTATTCGGTGTCTTTTCGGTCCTACTAGGAGACTCGATGTCGACACGTACTGGAATCGAATGGACAGATGCGACTTGGAATCCGGTTACTGGATGCACCCGCGTCTCCAAGGGATGTGAGAACTGCTATGCGGCTACGCTAGCCCACAGACTGCTCCGTACCCAGTACCTCGCCCGCTTGCCGGTTGTGGATTCCGACATCACGCGGGCAGATCCCTTCGCGGTCCGAGTCTGGCCAGAGCGGCTCGCACAGCCCGAGAAGTGGCGCGACCCGAGAATGATCTTCGTCAACAGCATGAGCGATCTGTTTCACTCCCATGTCCCGACCGACTACGGGCGACGCGTCTTCGCTACCATGCTTCGGGCGAACTGGCACACCTATCAGATACTCACCAAGCGTCCCGCACGCGCGCTTCGCTTCTGGACAGACAACCGGGATCTCTTTGATGGCGGACCAATACCAGCGCACATTTGGCTCGGCGCCTCGGTCGAAGACCAGTCCGTGGCGTATCGTGTTCGCCACCTGCGACGTGTTCCCGCCACCGTTCGCTTCCTTTCCTGTGAGCCCCTCATCGGTCCACTGCGACTTGACCTGACGGGGATCCACTGGCTGATAGCTGGTGGAGAGAGCGGGCCAGTCAGGCGACCCATGAAATCCGAGTGGGCCATTGAACTTCGCAATCAGTGCCAAGCCGCCGAGGTCCCGTTCTTCTTCAAGCAGTGGGGTGGGCGCACACCGAAGGCGGGTGGCAGAGAGCTTGAGGGCAGGTTGTGGGATGACATGCCCAAGGTGGTGACTGCTCGATGAACGAAAACTCCGACCGCAACCCCATATTGGAGTTCGAAGACGATGGACTCCATACACCGTCTATCAAGGAGCACTCTCTACGAAAAATCAGGTTGCACAACTATTATGTGACCCTCTTTAGCACAGCCATGAAGAACAAGTGGCCTCAGCGAGCGTATCTGGGTTTGTACTCGGGAGCAGGCCGGGCACGCGTGACCGAGACCGGGAAGATCGTGGCCACAACAGCCGTCTCGGCGCTCGCTGTAGCGGACCCTTTCACCAAGTACATCTTCGTCGACAACAACCGCGAATGCATCGCGGCGCTGAAGGCCCGCGCTAGTGCTCTAGACAAGGGTCTTGACGTGAGCTTCATTAAGAAGGATGTCTCGACAGCGGTTCCTGCAATCACCAAAGCGATGCCGTCGTTCAGCAAGAACCGGGGCCTGCTATCGTTTTGTTTCGTGGACCCGTTCTCCGCTGAGCTGGACTTCTCGGTCTTCAAGGAGCTCGGTAGCCAATACAAGATGGATTTCCTTGTACTGCTGATGCTCGGTCGCGACGTCAGGACGAATTTTCGCCGCTATCTGGAAGACGAGAACGATACGCGCATCGCCAAACTCATTGATGACGAGAACTGGCGGGAGGAATGGGCGGATCGCGGATATCAGGCCAGAAATGTAGTTCGGTTCATGCTCGATAAGTTCAACCAAGCGATGGAGCGAGTCGGGTATAGTGCCGTTAGGCCTGATGATGCCCATCCGATTCGGTTGCTCGAGAAGAACAAGAACGTCCTGCTCTACTACCTGGTGCTGTACAGCAAGCATCCTTTGGGACGAGCCTTCTGGGATGCTACCCGCCGCGGGACTGACGAACAGTTATCACTACTATGATTCGAGTCAGCCCGTCAGTGGCCCGGACGTTTCACCAGAAGCCCATTTCATCCCAGCAGCGGCGAAGGGAGTTCATGGACCCGCGGCCGTAGAAGTACTGAAGGATCTGCTCTCGGATTCTGTCGTTGGGATTCACCTCACCTCACCCCCGGAACCGATTCTCATTGTGCCATTCCAAGTGCTCTCGCCCCGGGCGATGCTCGGAGCTCCTGGGAACCCACAGCTCCGTTCCACCCAGGTCGTAGTAGTACTCGCCGTCGTCGAAGTCCGTGTGGATGTGGCCGCTTACCTCAAGCTCGTAGTCTGGTGTGACCGTCACGTAGCCGGCATCGAACAGCTTGTGGATGTCGGAGCGCAGCAGTAGTCCGTTCCTGACGTAGTGCTTTGGCTCTTCCTTGAAGGGCCGAATGTGAGCCGCCTCGAGCGCCGGAAGCGCCTTCTCGCGTGTTACGGCGCACTGCCTCCCGTACACGTCGGCGACGACCGTCCGGAAGATCCCCTGCCCTACCCGGGGCCTCACGGGCACCGGGTCGCCGTAGCCACCGGGGAGATCGAGCCAGCTGTCCGGCTTGGGCTCCGAGACGATGGTTCCGCGCAGGCGATTAGACACCTGCGCCCACAGCGTCCGGCCGATCTCCGCTCGCAGTCCGTATTCCAGCCATGCCGACCACCGATTCCGCCAAGCCGATCGCAGATTCCA
>VXMI01000177.1 GCA_009841165.1 Gemmatimonadota bacterium
AGAACCGGACAGATGTTGTGCTACGAAACCGGACAATTCATGTGCTCCCAACAGACCGATCGATGGCGGTTGACCGGTCAAATGCCGAGCAGATAGCTTACAGGGCTGTCAGCGATCTGGCCGGGTGCAGGTGCGCGCGGCCCGCCTTCAGGACGGGGACCGGAAAGAGATGAAACCGACATACAGGCCGCGGAACCGCAAACGGGTCAACAAGCATGGTTTCCGGGCGCGGATGAGCACGAAGGCCGGACGTGCGACACTCAACCGGCGTCGCCGTCGCGGACGCTGGGCGCTTGTGGTGCGGACCGGATCCAAGAACGGTCGCTAGCGGTCCGGAGGTGCCAGGCCAGGACGGCCGCCGGCAGCCCGGGCCACATCGGTTGCCGCGAGCGGCACGGATCAGCCGGGGAGCGGAAATCCGGTCAATGCTCAGGGAGGGAGCCAGGCAACGGACGCGCCTGGTCGATCTCTACTGGCGCAGATCGGTGGAACCGCTGCCGCGAATGGGGCTGGTAGTTCCGAAGCTGGGCCAACGGATCGTCGACCGAAACCGGATCAAGCGTCGGGTGAGGGAAATCGGGCGGAGCAAGCTGCTCCCGAGGCTCCGGCAACACGGGCCCGAGCTCGACATTCTGATCAGGATCCGAAGGCCCGCGTATCGGGCCGCGTATGCGGAACTCGAGTTGGCGATTGTGGAGGGTCTGGAGGCCGCGTGCTCAGATACGTGACGACCGCGATGATCCGGTTGTATCAGATGTACATCTCGGTGCACCTGCCACCGTCCTGCCGGTTCCTGCCCACCTGCTCCGAATACACCCGTCTCGCGATCGAGACGCACGGCGTTGCGCGGGGCGTCTGGCTGGGCATGAAGCGCATTGGACGCTGTCATCCATGGGGCGGACGCGGTTTTGACCCGGTGCCCGGGAGGGGCGAAGGATGAGGCCCGAGTTCCGGTTCTTTCTGGCGTTGACGCTGATGATCGGCGTCTTCGTGCTTACCGAAATGCTCTTCCCTCCCATCCGGCCGGAAGCGCCTCCGCTCGAAGAGGGAGCGATCGAATCGGTCGAGCCGCCCGCCGCCGAAGTCGTCACTCCGCCCGAGCCGCCCGGCCAGACGCCGGTCGTCGAGGAACCTGAACAGGACCAGGAAGCCGCGGAACGGCTGGTCACCGTGGAGACGCCCCTCTACCGGATGACCTTTTCCAGCTACGGCGGCGTCGCACGGTCCATCCAGCTGCTGGGGTATGAATCCTTCACCCGTGAGGGGCCCGTGGAACTGGTCCCCGAGGGACAGGGAATACTGGGTGGAATCTGGGTCGCCGGGGTCGGGGGAGATGCGTTCGACCTGTCGCGCTACGCCCACACGGTCACCCCGGCGGAGGGCGTTCGGATTGCGGAAGGCGATGGGCCGCAGACACTTACCTTCCGATACGACTACCCCGGTGGACAGTTCTTCAGCGAGATCCGGTACACCTTCTCGCCGGATTCGTACATCGTGGTCGTCGAAGGGGACCTGCCGGCCATCGAGAGGGCCTCGCTATTCGTGGATCTGGGGCCGGGCCTCGAGATCAACGAGCTGCGCGAGGCGGACGACCGCAGGATGATGGCCTTCGCCGGGAACCACATCGACGACGGGATCACGTCCAGACCGCTGGCGCGCGTGGACGAGCCCGAATCGCTGGATGGCCCGCTGCGCTGGGCCGCGGTCAAGAGCAAGTACTTCGTCGAAGTCATTCTACCGGGGAGACAATCGGGCGGGACGGACTTCCTGGCGGGGATCCGGGCTGAGGAGGGCCCGGTTGTCGGAGGCCCGCTGCGGATCAGGGTCGGCACCCCCGTGAGCGAAGCCGGCGGCTATGCCTACAGGGCCTACCTCGGGCCCATCGAGCGAGAGCGCCTCATTGCCATCGGGGACGACCTCGAGGAGGTAAACCCTTACGGCTGGCGGGTATTCCGGCCCATTGTGCGTCCCTTCGTCGGCATCGTCCTGTGGCTGGTGAGGTTCCTGCACGAGAGCCTTTTCCTTTCCTACGGCTGGGTTCTGATCGTCATCGGGATCGGGATCCGCGTCGTGATGTGGCCGCTCAACCGCAAGATGATGCTCTCCCAGGTCAAGACGATGGCGGTACAGCCGCTGGCGGAGGAGATCAAGCGCAAGTACGGGAAAGATCCGCAGCGGATGCAGCAGGAAACACTGAAGCTCTACAAGGAACACGGGGTCAACCCGCTGGCAGGCTGTCTCCCGATGATGATCCCGATGCCGGTGCTGATCGCCCTGTTCTTCGTCTTCCAGAACACGATTGAAATGCGGGGCGTTCCGTTCATGTGGCTTCCGGACCTCTCGGCCCCGGACCCGTTCTACATCCTGCCGGTCTTCATGGGTGCGAGCCTCTACCTGACGCAGCTGATCACCATGAGGATCTCCGGGAGCGCCGGAAATCCGCAGATGAAGATGATGCTGTACATGATGCCCATCCTCCTGACGGTCCTGTTCTGGCGATTCCCGTCCGGGTTGAACCTGTACTACGCCACGATGAATCTGGCGTCCGTCCCGCAGCAGATCCTGATCGGCAGGGAGCGGAAGAGGATGCAGGCGGCCGGGCCGCTCAAACGCCCCGTGTGACTTCGGTGGCGGCATGGCCGAGCCCCGTTCGCTTCTGGACA
Organism: Gemmatimonadota bacterium; assembly: GCA_009841165.1. Classification (GTDB taxonomy): domain Bacteria; phylum Gemmatimonadota; class Gemmatimonadetes; order Longimicrobiales; family Gaopeijiaceae; genus Bin94. Next base: position 2,664 of record VXMI01000177.1, read on the forward strand.
CCATCGTCGCGCTGGCGACTCCTCCCGGTGTCGGCGCGGTCGCGCTGATCCGGCTTTCCGGCCCGCGGGCGCAGGAGATCGCGGGCGGCCTGGCGAACAAGGACGAGGAGTCGGCGACGGCGTGGCCCGAACGTCGGTGCCGGCTGCGGTCGCTGTACCGTCCCGGATCCGACGATGTTCTCGATCGGGCGCTCTTCACGCTGTTCCGGGCTCCGCGGAGCTACACCGGCGAGGACCTCGTCGAGATATCGACTCACGGGGGCGTCTCCATTCCGGCAAGCGTGGTGGACGCGTGCGTCGCGCTAGGAGCGCGCGAGGCCCGACCGGGCGAGTTCACACAGCGCGCCTTCCTGAACGGCAAGCTCGATCTTACCCAGGCGGAAGCCGTCGGGGACCTCGTTGCCGCGACTTCGCCGAAGCGGCGGGCAGTCGCGCTGCATCAGCTGGAGAGAGGGTTGGGCGAACGGATCGCCCACCTTCGCAGCGAGGTGATCGGGCTGTCGGCGCTGCTGGTGCAACACATCGATTTTCCGGAAGAAGACGACGCGCCGACTTCCATCGAGACCATCGTATCGCGGGCGAAGCATGTAACATGCGAAATGGATCGGTTGCTCGCGACAGCTCCGGCCGGCGAACTTCTGCGACACGGCGCGGTGACGGTTCTCGCGGGGCGTCCGAATTCTGGTAAATCCAGTCTGTTCAACGCGTTAGTAGGGACGGAGCGGGCAATTGTAACCGACGAGGAAGGCACCACCAGAGACGCCATAGAAGCGGTTGTGTCGATTGCCGGCTTCCCGTTCAGGCTGGTCGATACTGCCGGGTTGCGGGACGGTGCCGGCAGAGTGGAACAGATCGGGATCGAGATTGCGCACCGCTACCTGGCGAGTGCGGACGTGGTTCTCTATTGCCTGGAAGCGGGTGAGGCGCCCAGCGCCGACGAAACCGCTTTCCTCCGGTCGTTGTCCTGCCCTATTGTGAAAGTATTCACAAAGTGGGATCTGGTACCCGGGAGAGCTGCGCCAGGGAACGGTGAATTGCCTGTGTCGGTGGTATCCGGCGAGGGATTGAGCGACTTGAAGGAGGCGCTTCGCGATCTGGTCTTCCAGGGAATCGTCGAGGGCCGTGATGAGGTTCCGGTCGTCACGAACGCCCGTCAGGCAGATCTGTTGAAGCAGGCCAGGGCGGAGGTCGGCGGGTTCGGCGAAGCGCTGGGGCGGAGGATCCCGCCGGAGGTGGCGGCGGCGCATCTCAAGACGGCCGAGAGTGCGCTGGAAGAGATTCTCGGCGTCGTTGCCACCGACGACGTGCTGGACCGGGTATTCAGGGACTTCTGTATCGGGAAGTGAGCGGTATGAGGCTTCGTTACGATGTCGTCGTGGTCGGCGGGGGTCACGCGGGCGCTGAAGCGGCGGCCGCGTCCGCTCGCATCGGGGCCAGGACGGTGCTGGTCACGCCGGACCTCACCAGGATCGGACAGATGAGCTGCAACCCGGCGATCGGGGGAGTGGCCAAGGGAACGGTAGCTCGCGAAGTGGATGCGCTGGGCGGGGTCATGGCGCGGGCCACCGACGCGGCTAGCATCCAGTTCCGAATGCTCAACCGCTCAAAGGGACCTGCGGTCTGGGGCCCCCGCTCCCAATGTGACCGGGCGCGCTACCCGATCGCGGTCCGCCGGATACTGGACGAGTTGGACAACCTCGACCTGTTTCAGGAAATGGTGACCGGGTTGCACTTCGACGGCCGGGCGAAGGGAGTTGAAACGCGCGGCGGCATCGTGATCGAGGCCGACGCGGTCGTGGTGACAGCGGGGACTTTTCTCCGTGGGAAGATCCACGTCGGCGGAACGGCGGCGCTCGGTGCGGGCCGCGCGGGCGAAGGCCCGTCGGTTGCCCTCGCCGAGGCTCTGGAGGCGCAGGGACTGAGAATCGCTCGCTTCAAGACGGGTACGCCGCCGCGGATCGACGGCAGATCGGTCGACTATGGGCAGTGTGAACGCCAGGAAGGAGACAGCGAACCGTTCCGCTTCTCCTACTACTCGAAGGAGCCGTTCCTGGAGCAGCGGCCATGCTGGATCACGTGGGCGGGAGAGGCGTTGAAGACCATCGTGTCCTCGAATCTGACCCGCAGCGCCCTCTACGGTGGCGAGATTTCGGGGCAGGGTCCCCGCTATTGTCCGTCGATCGAGGACAAGGTGAAGAGGTTCCCCGACGCGCCCCGGCACCAGGTCTTCCTCGAGCCCGAGGGGCTGGAAACCACCGAACTGTACGTAAACGGGCTGTCGACGTCACTGCCTCCCGATGTGCAGATCGATTTTCTCAGGTCGATCCCGGGGCTCGAAGACGCAAGGATGACCAAGCCGGCGTATGCAATCGAGTACGACTATTTTCCTCCGGATCAGCTTCGTCACACTCTGGAGCTGCGCGAGGTCCCCGGTCTCTACTTCGCTGGACAGATCAACGGCACGACCGGATATGAGGAGGCGGCGGGGCAGGGTCTGATCGCGGGCGCGAATGCGGCGCTGGCCGTACAGGGCGGAGACCCGTTTGTGCTGGAGCGAGACCAGGGGTACATGGGCGTGCTCATCGACGATCTCGTCACAAAGGGCGTGGACGAGCCCTATCGCCTGTTCACATCCCGTGCGGAATTCCGCCTGTTGCTGAGACAGGACAACGGACCGGCAAGACTGGGCAAGCTGGCTCGTTCTGTGGGGCTGCTGACGTCGGAGCAACGGGTGGCCCTCGGAGAGCGACTCGCTCAGGAGGCGCGCACGATGGTCTGGTTTCGGGAACACACGCTTGCGCCGGCGGACGCCAACAGGGTGCTGGAAGAAGTGAACAGCGCCCCCGTGCAGAGACCGGTGCGGGCCGGCAAGCTCCTCAAACGGCCGGGAGTCACTGCCGGTGCGCTACTGCGCGTGGCCGGGGACGAGGCCCCGGAAGTGGATCTCGACATCCTGGCGACCGTTGAGATCGACGTGAAGTATGAAGGGTATGTCCGGCGGGAGCTTGATCGTGCGGCAAGGCTCAGGGCACAGGCGGGCTTCGTGATTCCGGAAGACACGCCCTTCGGCGAGCTGACCACGCTCTCGTTCGAGGCCCGTCAGAAACTCGCCAGGATACGGCCGGCCAACGTGGCCCAGGCGAGCAGAATCCCGGGCGTATCTCCTGCAGATCTGCAAAACCTTGTGATGGAAGTCCGGAGGCGGACGGGCGAGACTGTTTCACGTGAAACACGGGCTGCATCACCGTGTTAGGTTTCTGAAACGCGGGGAATCGTCCCGAGAACGTCCGAAGAGCCCGCAACCTGCCCCAACACGCTGGCCGGCGTAGAAACGGATTCGCTTCGCTTGACCCGGGTCATCGCAGTCGCAAACCAGAAAGGCGGAGTTGGCAAGACCACAACCGCGGTCAATCTGGGTTCGGCACTCGCCAAGCGGGGTGCGAGGGTACTGCTCGTCGACATGGATCCGCAGGGAAACGCATCCAGCGGGCTGGGTCTGGTCGACAGGGACAACATCAACACGGTCTATGATGTGCTCGTCCGCGGTCTCCCGGCATACAGGGCCATCCAGAAGACCGCGTGCCACCCGACACTGTCGCTCCTGCCCGCAAACCGGGACCTCGTCGGGGCCGAAGTCGAACTGGTGGGTGTGCGCGACCGGGAGACCATTCTCAGAGAAGCGCTCGCTCCGATCGCAGGGGACAGTGATTTCATACTGATCGACTGTCCGCCTTCTCTCGGTCTTCTGACCCTGAACACCCTGGCAGCCGCAGGATCGGTGCTCATCCCCATCCAGTGCGAGTACTATGCACTCGAGGGTCTGTCCCAGCTGCTCAACACGGTCCGGCTTGTACAGCGGGCGTTGAACCGCACTCTGTCCATCGAGGGAGTGCTGTTGACCATGTACGATCAGCGCTTGAGCCTCTCGCGGCAGGTCGCGACCGACGCCAAGCGTTTCTTCGGATCGAGGGTCTTCGAAACGGTCATACCGAGGAATGTGAGCATTGCCGAGGCGCCGAGTTTCGGCCTGCCCGTCGGCGACTACAGTCCGGATTCCGCCGGCGCCCGCCGATATGCTGCTCTGGCACGGGAGATCGCGAGCAACGGCGGGAGACCCCCGGCGCACAATGGAGTTGGCAAACCATGAGCAAGAACGACCGATTGGGCAGAGGCCTCGGAGCGCTCCTCGGAGACTACATGGAGACCGGCCATTCGACGCGGGACGACACCGCATCGCCCGGCGGACTCCCGGTTCGCGCCATAGCCCCGAACCCCTTTCAGCCAAGGCGCACGTTCGATCCCGACGACCTGGCCGAACTGGCATCCTCGATCGAGGTCAACGGGCTGTTACAGCCCATTCTGGTCCGACGCTCCGCCTCCGGACGAACCTACGACCTGGTCGCGGGGGAACGCCGCCTGAGGGCGGTCAAACAGCTCGGCTGGGCCGAGATCCCCGCCCTGGTGCGCGAGGTGGACGATCGCACGCTCCTCGTACTGGCCCTGGTAGAGAATCTCCAGCGGCAGGAGCTGGGGCCGCTGGAGGAGGCCGACGGATATCAGACACTTCGGGAAACGTTCGGGTATACGCAGAGGGAGATTGCTGACGCCGTCGGCAAGAGCCGCTCGGCGGTCGCGAACATGCTGCGCCTTAGAAAACTGCCGCCGTCCGTCCGGCGCATGCTCGTGGAGGGCAATCTCACCATGGGGCACGGAAGGGCCCTGCTGGCCGTCGAAGACCCCTTGAAAGCCGCGGACCTGGCCCGTGACGCGGTCGCGGGCGGGTGGTCCGTGCGGGAAACCGAACGCAGGGTACGGGAATTGTCGAAGGGATCGGAGGAATCGTCGGAGCCGTCCTCCAGCGCGGTCGCGAAAGAACCGGATCCCGCCATATGCGCGCTCGAGGATGCCCTTGCCGGCCACTTCGACACACGGGTTGCGATTCAGTGGAAGGGCCAGGGTCGCGGCACGATCCGCGTCACGTTTCAATCCGCACGCGATCTCGAGCGCGTCTTCGCGGCGATGACCGGCCGGGAAGCCGCGGCGATCCTCGCGTGAACGGATAGGCGTCGGAACCGTGGAAAAGGACGACCGGAAACTGTCGATCATCGTGCTCCCGGACTGGGGGCCGGCGCCAAGGACCGTCGAGATTACCTGGCGGCGGGCAAGGATCCTGGCCGCGCTGGGGGCGTTCGTCGCGGCGGGATTGCTGGTAGTGGCCGCCACCTGGATCTCCATGGCCCGGCGAGCCGCGACCGCCGAAGAACTGAGGATCGAGAGAGACGCACTCCTGGCTCGAAGGGACAGCATGGCCATTCTGGCCGAGCGTCTTGCCGGGCTGGAGACAAGAGAGACGCAACTGCGGGTGTTATCGGGCCTCGAAGGGAGTCGTGATTCGGCGCTTTGGCTGTCCGGCGCTCCCCGTGCGGTAGCCTCGGCTTCGAACCCTGCAGCCGGCGATGCCGCCACGGCTCCAACGATGTGGCCGCTGACCGAGCGAGGCTTTTTGACCCAGTCTCTGCTTGCCGGAGAGGATGGGGATCATCCCGGGATCGACATCGCGGTCCCGCGCGGCTCGTACATCAGAGCGGCGGGCGGCGGTGAGGTGATTGAGGCAGCCGAAGATCCGGTCTATGGACGCTTCGTGCTGATTGATCACGGGAACGGTGTTTGGACCCGGTACGGGCACGCCATATATTTGACGGTTGAGCGAGGCCAGAGCGTAAAGCGCGGCGAAGTCATCGCGTTGTCGGGCTCAACCGGAAGGTCCACGGCCCCCCACCTTCATTTCGAGATCATAAGGAACGGGCGCGCGGTAGATCCACTGTCGATGGTGACGCCTCCCTGACCTCGCCGGCCCTGAAGTCCGACAGATTCCCAGATGACCTGACAATGAGGACGAGAAAAATGGCGAAGGGTCGTGTGGTCCCGGTTCCGCCCGAGACGGTCATGTCGATCATCGGCCCGGGCATGCGTGTGAAGGGCGACTGTGAGACGAGCGATACCATCCGCATCGAGGGTGTCGTCGAGGGATCCGTCACCGCGAAGAAGGCGGTGGTAATCGGCCAGGAAGGCCGCGTCACGGGAGACATCACCACGGCCGACGCGAAGATCGCGGGCTCGGTCAAGGGCACCTTGAACGTCCGGTCCCGCCTCGAGCTGAGCGAAACGTGCGTGATCGACGGTGAGATACGGGCCGCGCGCGTTCAGCTCGACGACGGCGGAAAGGTCAGCGGCGCGCTGCACGTCGGTCCGCAAGGCGCGGCGCCGAAGGATGGCGCCGGCCCGACCGGACAGGGGACGAAGACGAACGCCCCGCCACCGCAGCCGGCCGCCACCGGCAGGCGACTCGGTCGCAAATAGGGCAAAGCAGCCCGCCAATGCGCGGCGTACCGCTCCGAGAGATCGTCGCCTTCCTGGACAGCTACCTCGAAGTCGAGTCGGTCGTCGACTATCCGAACGCACTCAATGGCCTGCAGGTGGAAGCGGATGGTCCCGTGGAGCGGTTCGCGGTCTCGGTGGACTCGAGCGAGGCGGTCATCCATGCCGCGCGGGACTGGGCGGACCTGCTGATCGTCCACCACGGCCTCTTCTGGCGGGGCCTTCAACCCCTGACGGGGCCACACTTCCGGCGGGTGAGGGCACTGATCGAAAGTGGCACGGCTCTCTACAGCGCTCATCTTCCCCTGGATTCCCACCCGGAGGTCGGAAACTCGGCGGCGCTGGCGCGCGCGGTGGGAGTGACCTCCCTCGAGCCCTTCGGAGAGTACGGGGGGGCACCGGTCGGCTGGCACGGCGTGCTGGCCGGGTCGGGCGCCACCCTCGGCGACTTCGCGGCCACCCTGTCGGAAGTCCTCGGCAACGAGGTCAGGACCTTGCCTGGGGGATCCGATTCGGTATCCGGGGTGGGCATCGTGACCGGTGCCGGCGCGTCGGCCCTCGACGAAGCAGCCGCGCTTGGACTGGACGTCCTGGTCACCGGGGAAGCCCAGCATCATCATGCCATCGAAGCTGCCGAAACGGGGGTTGCCATATTGCTCGGAGGCCACTACGCCACGGAAACCTGGGGCGTGAAACAGGTGTGCGAACTGCTGACTCGGCATTTCGGAATCGAGGGCCGTTTCGTAGACTCGCCCACAGGGCTCTGAGCAGGCCTCCGCCCAACATCCACTGGAGAAACCGATGAGCAGTCCCCGGGGAACACGACGTTTGTTTTCGGCTATCGCGGCGGCGGCCGCCAATGCAGCACTCCTGGCCGGCATCGGCACCGAGGGCGTGCACGGACAGGTCCCGACGCCCAGCGACCACTTCGGCTTCCCGATTGGCGCCGAACGGCAACTCGCCAACTGGGACGACCTCACCGCCTACTACGAGGTCCTCGCGCACACCAGCGACCGCGTCGCCGTGGATACCCTCGGGCCTACGACCCGGGGCCGCCCCTTCGTGATGCTCACCATCACCAGCCCGGCCAACCACGCGCGCCTGACCGAGTTGCACGGCATCCAGCGCCGGCTTTCCGACCCGCGCACCATCGCCGGCAACGACGACCTCGAACGCCTGCTGGCCGAAGGCCGCACGATCGTCATGATCACCCACGCCATCCACTCGACCGAGGTCGGCAGCGCCCAGTCGGCCGCCAAGCTCGCGCACCACCTCGCTTCCTCTCAGGACGAGCGAGTCCGCGATATTCTCGACAACGTGATCCTGCTGCAGATCCCGTCGCTCAACCCCGACGGCACGCAGTGGGTCAACGACTTCTACAACGAACACGTCGACACCGACTTCGAGGGTCGCGCGCCGCCGTGGCTGTACCATTTCTACACCGGTCACGACAACAACCGCGACTGGTACACGTTCTACCAGAACGAGACGCAGCACACCGTCCGCGCCCAGAACGAATGGCACCCCCAAATCGTGCACGACATCCACCAGATGGGCGGCTCGGGCGCGCGCATCTTCTTTCCGCCCTACATCGATCCGATCGAGCCCAACGTGGACCCCGGGCTCGTGACGGCCGTCAACCAGCTCGGGGCGTACATGGCCGCTGAACTGACTTCTCAGGGGAAGAAGGGCGTCGTCATCAACGCCATCTACGACGGCTTTCATCCAGGGCGCGCCTACATGCACTACCACGGGGGAGCCCGAATCCTCAGCGAGACCGCGTCCGCACAACTGGCCAGCAGCGTGAACGTGCCGCGCGAAGTGGTGCAGGGCGGGCGCGAGTACGACGCCGGCCAGGCGGCCTGGAACTTCCCCTGGCCCTGGCGAGGCGGCGAGTGGGGCCTGCCCGACATCGTCGAATACCAGTTCTCGGGGGCGATGGCGCTCCTGACGAATGCGGCAAGGAACCGGCGCTTCTGGCTCGAGAATTTCTACCGGGTGAACGAACGTGCGGTGGACGGTTGGGATAGCTGGCCGGCCGCGTGGGTGATTCCCGCCGGGCAGGAGAACGAAGTCGGCGTCCGAAGCGTCCTGCGCATCCTCACCATGGGCGACGTGGAGGTCCACCGCGCGGAGACCGGCTTCACCGCGGACGGCGCGACCTGGCCGGCCGGCTCCTGGGTCGTCCCCATGCGGCAGCCCAACGCCGCCTTTGCCCAGACGCTGCTTGTCGAGCAGGAATACCCCGATCTGCGCGAATTTCCGGGAGGCCCGCCGAAGCGCCCCTACGACGTCACCGCGCACACCCTTCCGCTCTTGATGGGGATCGAGGCGCACGCTCTCGAGGCTGCACCCGAAGTGGCACTGGGTGCCCCGATTCCCGTCCAGTCGGTCGACTATGTGCTGCCCGAGGCCCTGAGCGGGAGCACGGCTCCGCGAGTCGGCATGTACAAGGGCCACCAGGAGCCGATGATCGCCGGATGGACGCGCTGGATGCTCGACCGGCACGGAATGCGCTACGACTCGCTCCACGACGCGCGCATCCGGGCCGGATCGCTGGCCGACGACTACGATGTGCTGATCTTCCAGAGCCAGTCGGACCGATCGATCAGCGAGGGCCATGCCGCGGGCTTCCTCCCCGAGGAGTACACCGGGGGCCTCGGCGAGGACGGCCGCGCCGCGGTGCGCGATTTCGTCGAGTCGGGGGGCCGGCTGATCGTCATGGAGGAAGCGGCGGACTTCGCTGCCAGCGTGTTCGGCCTCGGGGTCGGCAACGCAGTGGAGGGGTTGCCCAATACCGACTTCTACGTGCCCGGTTCGATCCTGCGCGTCGATCTGGCGCCCGACCCCCTGTCCAGCGGCTACGGTGGTTCCACCGCGGCGTGGTACTGGCGCAGCAGTCGCGCCTTTACGGTCGACGACGACCGCGTAGAGGTCCTGGGGACGTACGGGCAGGAAAACCCGGCCGTTGCGGGCTGGATCCTGGGGCCGGAAAGGCTGGCCGGACAGCCTGCACTGCTGCGTGCGCGCGTCGGAGAGGGCGAGGTGATCCTCTTCGGCTTTCAGCCCAACTATCGTGGACAGAGCATCGTTACCTGGCCGCTGTTTTTCAACGCGATAGCGGGGGGGAGGCTCATCGGATGACCCAGGTGGTCCCTGTGGCCTGCCCCCAGTGCCAGCATCGAGTGCACGCCGAAGCCCACTTCTGCTCCCAGTGCGGTGCCACCCTGCGCGGCCCGCCCTGTCCGTCGTGTGGCGCGCCATCGCAGGCGGGAGACATCTACTGCACCCAGTGCGGTGCCGCCCTGCAACCCGAACGTGCGCGCTTCGGGGGCCCGGCCGCGCGCGTGCCCTGGGCGGTGGCGGTAATGCTGGCGCTTGCCCTGGTGCTCATCCTGGTGCTTCGGGGCGGCGGTGGGCGCGAGATCACCCTGTCGCCCCCGCCTGGCGCGCCGTCCGGCGGCCAGGGCTCGCCCACCACACCGCTCGGACCGACTTCGGCGGTGGACCTTGGTTCGATGACGCCGCGCGACGCGGCCACAAGGCTGTTCGACAGGGTCATGAGGGCCCTGGAGGCGGGCAATCAGGCCGAGGCGAACCAGTTCCTGCCGATGGCGATCGCCTCGTACGACCTGATTGCGGCTCTGTCCCTGGACGACCGCTTTCACCTATCCCTGCTCTACGCGGCCGCCGGGAATGGCGACGCGGCCCTTCTGACGGCCGAAGCCGGGCTAGCCGTCCGGCCTACGCACATTCTGCTGCTCGGGGCGGCCGCCCAGGCGGCGCTGGCGATCGGCGACACGGCGCGCGCGCGCGCGCATTATCAGACGGTGGTGGACGTTTACGACGAAGAGATCCGCGCGGACCTGGAAGAGTACGGGATGGGAGCGGGTGGCCACGCCAACCTCCTGCCGGCCCTACAGGCCGAAGCCGCTGCCTATCTCGCCGGCACCGGATAGGAAAAGCACCATGATCGAATCCCCCCTGGCCCTCGCGACCCTTATCGCGGCCGTCACCGCGCTCGCCTTCTGGCTGGACTACCGCTTTCCCGCGCTCGGCAAGCTCGGCGCGTCGATGATGGCGATCATCTTCGGCGCGATCCTCTCCAACACCGGCCTCGTGCCCGTCGCGTCGCCGGTCTACGACGCCGTACTCGGTCCCGTCACCTCGGTATCGATCGCCTGGCTGCTGCTGTCGGTGAATCTGCGCGACCTGGTGAAGGCGGGGCCGCGCATGACCGGCGCGTTCATCGTCGCGGTCGTGGGCACGACGATCGGCGCGGTCGTGGCGGCGCTCCTGTACAGCGACCGATTCCCGGAGGACACCTGGCGAATCGCGGGAGCGCTGACCGGCACCTATTCCGGCGGCTCCGTCAACTTCGTGTCGGTCGGCCGCGAACTGGGCCTGTCTGGGACACTCTTCGCCGGACTGAACGCCGCGGACGCGGTGGTGACCGGTCTCTGGCTCGGCGCGACGCTCGTACTTCCCGTGTGGCTCGCGCGGTTCTATGCGCCGGTGCCCAAACCGGCGCGGGCCGAAGAGACGCCCGCCGACCAGCCCGCGGCGGATTCGGACGAGCGCTCGCGTCACCATCCCTACTTTGTCCGCGAGGGCCTGTCGGCCGTCGGCATCGCGAACCTGTTCGCCGCCGGGCTGATCCTGGTCTTCGCCTCGGAATGGCTGAACCAGCTGTTTCCCCTCATTCCTGCGATCCTGATCCTGACCACCCTCGCCCTGGTGCTGGGCCACTCACCCCTCTACCGCGAAGCGCCCGGCGCGATGCAGCTCGGGTCGGTGGGCCTTCATTTCTTCTTCGTGCTGATCGGCATCCTGTCACGAGTCTCGGAGATCGCTGCGGTGGGCTTCGAGGTCTTCTTCTTCACCCTCACGGTCGTCGGCGTTCACGGGGTCTGGGTGCTGGGAGTCGGCAAGCTGCTGCGCCTCGACATCGGAACCCTCTTCGTGGCGTCCCAGGCCGCCGTCGGAGGCCCGTCGAGCGCGCTCGCGGTGGCTATCGCGCGCGAATGGCGCCACCTCGTGCTGCCGGGCGTCGTGATGGGGCTCTTCGGCTACGCGGTGGGCACCTACCTCGGCCTCGGTGTAGCCTACCTGCTGCGATAGCCGGTCGGACCCGGTTCGTCCTCGAGGCCGCTCACCGGGCTCGGGCGCCAAGCGGTGCGTGAGACCGGGCGCGGCGCGCGCTGCACCCCCCGCTTCCATGGTGCGGAAAGTCCGACTTTCTTATGATTGACGCCCATTCGACGCAATCGGAGACTACCGGAAGTGATTCCGCGGGATACGAATAGACCGGGCGGCTACGCGCCCGCAGGCAAGGATACGGGCCGGGTGAAGCCGAAAGGCACGTCCCGGATCCGGGCTCATTGCGGCGTGGACACCATCCCGATCACCTCGCGCAAGCCGTCGTGGCTCAAGGTGCGCTCTCCCGGAGGGCCCAACTACCTGCGCCTCAAGCAGCTCATGCGCAGCCAGTCGCTGCACACGGTCTGCGAGGAGGCCGGCTGCCCCAACATCGGTGAGTGCTGGGAGGCCGGCACCGCCACCTTCATGATCCTGGGCGATGTATGCACCCGCGCCTGCAAGTACTGCGCGGTGGCGCACGGCATGCCCACCGAACTCGATCTCGAGGAGCCCGGGAGGGTGGCCGAGACGATCGAGGCGATGGGGCTCGACCACGTCGTCATCACATCGGTCAATCGGGACGAGCTTGCCGACGGCGGCGCGAGCATCTACGCGGCGACGATCCGGGAGGTGCACGCGCGGCTGCCGCACTGCTCGGTCGAGGTGCTCATCCCCGACTTCAAGGGCGACGAGAATGCGCTGCGCACGGTGATGGACGCGCGCCCCGCGATCCTGGGCCACAACCTCGAGACAGTCGAGCGGCTCCACCCCGAGGTGCGGCCGGGCGGCCGCTACTGGCGCTCGATCTCGTACCTTGGGAGCGCCAAGCGCATCGACGCCTCGATGCTGACCAAGACGGGGATCATCCTGGGGATGGGCGAGAAAGCCGGCGAGATCCGCCAGGCCATGGCCGACCTGCGCGAAGCCGCGGTCGACATCCTGACACTGGGACAGTACCTGCGCCCGTCCCGCCAGCACATTCCCGTGGCCCGCTGGGTGACGCCCGGGGAGTTCCGCGACTGGAAGCGGATCGGCGAGGACGAGTACGGGTTCCGCCACGTGGAGTCCGGGCCGCTCGTGCGCTCCAGCTACCACGCGAAGGAGCAGGCGCGCGAGGTCGAGGCTGGCGGCGCGGGCTCGATACGCAATGTGATGGAGGCGGACGTACCGGCGCCGGCCGAGCTGATCGGCCCGGGCAGTCCTGCAGCGGGCACGGATGGAACCGGGCAGCCCGCCGTGCGCCGCGAGCTGATCCAGCTCCGCACGTCCACGAGGCCGCCCAAACGCGCCACCGGCACGGGTGGCTGACGCAACGTGGCGCAAGGCATACAGGAGAAGGAAGCAGTGGCGACGATTACCGGAATCGGGACCGCCGACGACGAGACCGAAGCGGCGGCCGCAGGGCTGGAGGGGTTCTCCGGCGACGAACTGCAGGCCCTGCTCGCCGAGATGCTCCTCTACCGCCGCTTCGAGGAGAAGGCGGAGGAAGCCTATGCGATCGGCAAGATCGGCGGGTTCTGTCACCTGCACATCGGGCAGGAAGGACTTGCGGCGGGTGCGATCAAGCCTCTCCGCGAGGACGACCAGGTCGTCACCGCGTACCGCGAACACACGCAGGCCATCGCCAAGGGCATAACGCCCCGGGCGGTAATGGCCGAACTCTACGGGCGGACGGACGGCTGCTCGGGCGGACGCGGAGGATCGATGCACCTCTTCGACACCGCCGTGGGTTTCCTCGGTGGACACGGAATCGTGGGTGGCCAGATTCCGCTCGGTGCGGGCGTCGCGTGGGCCATCAGGTACCGCGGCGGCGATCAGATCTGCATGTGTTTCATGGGCGACGCGGCGGTGAACCAGGGCGCCTTTCTCGAGGCGCTCAACATGTCCGCGATCTGGCGGTTGCCCGTGATCTACGTCGTGGAAAACAACGGCTACGGCATGGGCACCGCGTTTTCACGCGTCTCCGCCACCGAGATGCAGGCGCGTTCGGGGGCCTACGGAATCCCGGCGCACACCGTCAACGGGCAGGACGTGCTGGAGACCTACCGGTTTTTCGAGGATCTCGCCGAGCATGTGCGATCGGGGGCGGGCCCGCAGTTCGTGAACGCCGTGACCTACCGCTTTCGGGGACACTCGATGTCGGACCCGGTGTCCGGGACCTACCGGTCGAAGGAAGAAGTCGAATCGCACGTCGAGGAGCAGGACCCGATCACGATCCTGCGCGACCGCATGATGAAGGCGGGCCTGCTGACCCAGGCTGAACTCGAGGCCATGGACGCCGACGCGCGAGCGGCGAGCGAAGATGCCGCGGACTTTGCGGACGCATCCCCGCTTCCGGACCCCTCGACGCTCTACGATCACGTGTACGCGGAGATCAACCCGCACGGTCGGCTTTTCCTGGACGGGAGGAGCCCTCATGGCTGAAATGACCTACCGCGAGGCCCTCAACGCGGCCATGTGCCAGGAGATGGACCGGGACGACTCGGTCTTCCTCATGGGCGAGGAAGTCGCCGAATACGATGGCGCCTACAAGGTTTCGCGCGGAATGCTGGCCCGCTACGGGGACCGCCGCGTCGTCGACTCGCCGATCAGCGAACTGGGCTTCACCGGGCTCTGCGTCGGCGCGGCGATGACGGGACTGCGCCCGATCTGCGAGTTCATGACCTTCAACTTCTCCATCCTCGCCCTCGACCAGGTCATCAACAGCGCGGCCAAGATGCTGTACATGACCAACGGGCAGATCCCGGTACCGATCGTCTTTCGCGGCCCCACCGGCGCGGCGCTGCAGCTCTCCGCGCAGCACTCCCAGGCCTGCGAGACCTGGTACGTACACGCGCCCGGCGTGAAGCTGGTCACGCCCGCAACCCCCGCCGACGCCAAGGGACTGCTGGCCGCGGCGATCCGCGACGACGACCCCGTTGCCGTCATGGAGGGCGAGCTGCTCTACAACGTCCGCGGCGAGGTGCCCGACGGCGAATACGTGATCCCGCTGGGCGTGGCCGACCTGAAGCGCTCGGGCGACGACGTCAGCATCATCACGCACGGCAAGATGGTGCACGTGGCGCTGCAGGCGGCGCGCACGCTTGCCCGCGACGGGATCGAGGCCGATGTGGTCGACCTGCGCTCGATCCGCCCCCTCGATGTCGACGCCATCCTGGAGTCGGTGGAGCGCACCAACCGCGTGGTCTACCTGGAGGAAGGGTGGCCGTTCGCTGGGGTCGGCGCGCAGATCGTCTCGCTGATTCAGGAGGAAGCCTTCGACGATCTCGACGCGCCGGTCGTGCGGGTGACCCAGGCCGACGTGCCGATGCCGTACGCGAAGAACCTCGAGCAGATCGCCAAGCCCGGCGTGAAAGGCGTAGTGGAAGCCTGCAGGAAGGTGATGTACCTGCCGGCGTAAACCCGGACAAGCGAAGAAATGGCAACCAAGGTCCACATGGAAGCGCTCTCGCCCACGATGGAAGAGGGCCAGGTCGTGAAGTGGTTGAAGGATGAGGGCGACGCGGTCGCGCAGGGAGAAATCCTTGCGGAGATAGAGACCGACAAGGCCACGATGGAGCTGGTAGCGCGCGGCGACGGCGTGCTCAGGAAGATCCTGGTGGCCGAGGGCGTCGCGGCGCCGGTGGGCGACGTCATCGCGATCATCGCCGCAGGCGACGAGGACATCGCCGGGCTGTTGGCGGGGCTGGGCAGCGGGAGCGCGGCGACGAATGGCGGGGCGGCCGCGCCTGCGGGGGAAGCGGGCACAGGGCAGGCATCGGAGACCGCTGGCGCCGCCGCCGGTTCGGCGCGGGTCTCGGCGGCTGCCACGGCTCCCGATGCTGCCCCGTCCACCGTTCCCGCGACCGCTTCCGTGGCCACCGGACGGGTCAAGGCCTCACCGCTGGCAAAGCGGCTGGCGAGCGAGCTCGGCCTGGACATCCGCACCGTCCAGGGGTCCGGCCCGGCCGGCCGCGTCATCCGCCGCGACATCGAAGCGGCCGCGGCGGCCGCTTCGGCGCCGCCCGTCACGCCGGCAGTCCCGGCTACGGTCACCGTTCCCGCAGCCGCGCCCGGCGAAGACTTCGTGGACATCCCCCTGTCTCAGATGCGCAAGACCGTGGCGCGCCGCCTAGCCGAATCGCTCGGGCCGGTGCCGCACTTCTTCCTGACGGTCGACGTGGACATGACGCGCGCGCTGGCGGCGCGTGTGCGTGTCAACGAACTGCTGGCCGCGCAGGGCGCCAGGGCGTCGCTCAACGACATGGTCATCAAGGCCGTCGCGGTAGCGCTCACCCACCACCCGGATTGCAATGCGTGGTGGCAGGGCGACTCCATCCGGCGCTTCAGCCGCGTGCACATCGGTGTGGCTGTGGCGGTGCCGGACGGGCTGATCACGCCCGTCGTCACCGACGCCCACGCCAAGGGGCTGGGACGGATCAGCACCGAGGTTCGCGAACTCGCAGGACGTGCGCGCGAGAAGAAGCTCCAGCCGCACGAGTACACCGGCTCGACCTTCTCGATCTCGAACCTCGGCATGTTCGGGATCGAGGAGTTCACGGCGGTGATCAACCCGCCGGAAGCCGGAATCATCGCCGTGGGCGCGGTGGAGGAGCGGCCGGTCGTGGTTGACGGCGAGGTCGTCGTGCAGCCGCGCATGCGGATCACGATGAGCTGCGACCATCGCGTCATCGACGGCGCCCAGGGCGCACGCTTCCTGGCCACGCTCAAGTCGTTCCTGGAGGAGCCGGCGGCGATCCTGATCTAGCGGGCTGTGTCCACGCGGAGCCGGACCGGCAACGGAAAGAGTAATGTCAACATGACAAAATGTAATGTCAACATGACACACACCGGGCCGCGCAACGGGCTGTTGACGCTGATCGCGGCAACGATGGCCACCCTTTCTCCCCCGCTCCACGCCCAGGACGCCACCACCCTGATCCGCGCCGCCCGCCTCATTGACGGCAACGGCGCCCTCGTCGCCCCCGGCGTGGTCCTCGTCGCGGGCGAGCGCATCGAGGCGGTCGGCGCGGCCGCGCTTTCCCACCCTGCCGACCGCACCATCGACCTCGGCGACGCCACCCTCCTCCCCGGCCTGATCGACCTTCACACGCACCTCACCGACAAGGTCGGCGTGCACTGGGAGGAGGTGCTCACCACCACCACACCCGCGCAGGCGGCGCTCTACGGCGCGGCGAACGCGCTGACCACCCTGCGCGCCGGCTTCACCACGGTCCGGGACATGGGCCCCACCTGGCCCTACACCGATGTCGAACTGCGCGACATCATCGACGCCGGCGTGATCCCGGGACCACGCATGCAGGTGGCCGGCAACTACGTCTCGTCGACGGGCGGTGCAGGCGACGCCCGCCAGTTCTCCATCTACGTCGACGTGCCCGCCGTCCGGAACCTCGCCGACGGCGTCGACGCGGTGCGGGCCGCGGTGCGCACCAACCACAAGCACGGCGCCGACTTCACCAAGATCCTGGCCACCGGCGCGGTCCTCTCCCAGGGCCTGTCTCCGGGCGCGCAGCAGTACTCCGACGAGGAAATCGCAGTCGCCGTCGAGGAGACGAACCGCTGGGGACGCTTCACCGCCGCGCACGCTCACGGGACCGAGGGCATCAAGGCCGCGATCCGGGCGGGCGTGCGCACGATCGACCACGGCTCCATGCTCGACGACGAAGCGATCGCCATGCTCCGGCAGAGCGACCACACCTACTTCGTCCCCACCCTGTACGTCGGCGTGATCGTCCCGCGGGACGGCGCGGCGCTGGGCATCCCGGAGCCGCTGATCAGGCGCTCCACC
This sequence comes from Gemmatimonadota bacterium, assembly GCA_009841165.1. Classification (GTDB taxonomy): domain Bacteria; phylum Gemmatimonadota; class Gemmatimonadetes; order Longimicrobiales; family Gaopeijiaceae; genus Bin94. The sequence goes on from VXMI01000177.1 coordinate 19,969, forward strand.
GAGATGATGCGCTACCGCAACTCGACCTTCCGCCGCGCCCTCGAGGCCGGGCTGACGATCGGGTTCGGCACCGACGCAGGCGTCTTCGAACACGGCCACAACGCCCGCGAGTTCCAGGTCCGGGTCGAGATCGGCGAGAGCGAAATGGACGCGATCACCTCGGCCACCAGCATCTCGGCCATGATCATGGGCTGGGAGTCCGACGTCGGGTCGCTCGAGCCGGGCAAGTACGCCGACGTCATCGCGGTGCCCGGCAACCCGCTCGACGACATCGCGGCCCTCGAACGCGTCATCTGGGTCATGAAGGGCGGCGAGATCCACCGGGACGACCTGGCGCCGCGACGTTAGCTTTTCACGGCCCGTCCAGGGGCCACACCCGTTTCACCCCAGCGAGAGGCTTCCCTTGGCAGGAGATCGACAGAGCAAAACGGATTTCGATGTCGTCGTGGTCGGCGGCGGACCGGGGGGCTACGTTGCCGCGATCCGCGCCGGCCAGCTCGGCCTCAGGACTGCGTGCATCGAGGCGGACAAACTGGGTGGCGTGTGCCTCAACATCGGGTGCATCCCGACCAAGGCCCTCCTCAGCAGCGCGCTCATGGTCAACGAGCTCAGGGACGCCGGCGGGCACGGCATCACCTTCGACGGATTCACGGCCGACCTCGGCCCCGCGCAGAAGCGCAGCCGCTCGGTGGCCGCAAAGCTCTCGAACGGCGTCAGCTTCCTCCTCAGGAAGAACAAGGTCGCCCACATCGAGGGCTATGGACGTCTTCTGGGGGGTGGAAGGGTCGAAGTCGACAACAACGGCGAGAAGCAGGTCATCAGCGCCCGCGACATCATCATCGCCACGGGTTCACGACCCCGCAGCCTGCCCTTCCTGCAGATCGACGAGGAGCGAATCTGGTCTTCCACGGGAGCACTCTTCCAGGACGAGGCGCCCGAAACGCTCGTGGTCGTCGGCGCCGGCGCGGTCGGTATGGAGTTCGCGGACATCTACAACGCCTACGGCACCAAGGTCACGGTCATCGAGGCGCTCGACCGGGTCCTGCCGCTCGAGGACAAGGACTCCTCGCGCACCGTGGCCATGGCCTTCAAGAAGCGGAAGATGGACATCTTCACGAGCGCCCGCGTGGAGAGCACGGAAGTCGTGGACGACGGCGTCGTCATCTCCTTCACCGACAAGCGCGGCAAGGCCCACCGGCTCGAAGTCGACTACGTGCTGTCGGCCGTGGGGCGGATTCCGAACACCGAGGACATCGGGCTCGAAGCGGCGGGCGTGAAGGTCACCGAGCGGGGCAACTTCGTCGCGGTGGACGAGGCCATGCGCACGAACGTCCCGGGCATCTGGGCGGTGGGCGACTGCGCGGGCCAGCAGCTCCTGGCGCACAAGGGCATGCACGAGGGTGTCGTGGCCGCCGAGCACATCGCCGGGGTCGGCCACCACACCGTGGACTACGCCAACGTGCCGAACTGCACCTACTGCCACCCCGAGGTTGCGTCGGTGGGGCTGACCGAGGAACAGGCCCGCGAAAACGGCCTCGACATCGAGGTCGGCAAGTTCCCGTGGGCGGGCAACGGCCGCGCCCTGGCCGCCGGCGACTCCACCGGATTCGTGAAGGTCATCCGCGACAAGCGCTACTCCGAGGTGGTAGGCGCGCACATCGTGGGCCCCCACGCCACCGAGCTCATCGCCGAATTCGTAATGGCGCGCCACCTGGAATCGACCGTCGAAGAGATCGACCTGGCCATGCACCCGCACCCCACGCTGTCCGAGGCGGTCGCGGAAGGGGCGCTCGGTGCGCTCGGGAGGCCCCTGCACATCTAGCCTGGCTCCCCTGGACGCTCGCTTGACGGAGCAGTGCAGCCGCCCCTGAACTCCCGGCATCCTCTGCCGCTTCCAGAGGTGTGCGACCGTTGTAGTCACGGACCGACACATCAGCGCCGGCCTCGAGCAGCACATTCAGAATGTCCGTGTTCTCCGTGTTCGCCGCCAAATGCAAGGGTGTCGCACCCGTCGCGTTCCTGGCGTTCACGTCGGCCCCGGCCTGGATGAGCGCCGCGGCCACCTCGGGGCCATGGCCGAAGGACGCCGCGCTGTGCAGGGGTGCTCCGGACGTTGCCAACTCCCGGGCGTTCACGTCCGCTCCGGCTTCGATGAGGGCAAGAGCCATTCCGGGGTTCCAGTTGGCATGCAACGCCCTCAGGAGAGGGGTATCTCCATGCCCGTTTTCGACGTTCACGTCGGATCCCCCGTTTACGAGAGCCAACGCGACCTCGGGGTTCTCGTTGTTCGCTGCCGCCAGGTGGAGCGGTGCCTCGTCGAGGTGGCTCGCGCGAGCGTCGAGATCAGCTCCGGCCCGCATGAGAGCCACAACCATCTCCGGGTTCTCGTTGGACCGTGCCGCGAGCGAAAGGGCTGTTGATCCCTCCGGGTTCGTGGCGTCCACGTCCACTCCGGCGCGGACGAACGTCAAGGCTACCTCCGGATTCTCGTTGAATATTGCGGCGCCGAGCAGGTGCCGGACTTCGGCGCGTGCGCCGGCCCCGAGAAGGACAAGAGCCACCTGGGGATTCCCGTTGTACCGCGCTGCCATGTCCAGGGGCGCCCGATGCATGGCGCTTGTGCCGAAGTAGCTGTCCATGGCGTCGATGTCCGCCCCGGCTTCAACAACTGCTTTCACCACGCCCGGGTGCTCGCTCCACGCCGCAGCGAGATGAAGGGGAGTCAGACCGGCTGAATCCCGGACCATCACATCAGCCCCTGCTTGCAGGCAGGCCCTCGTATCGCCAGGAGTCGCCGCCTTGAAGAAGGCTCCGGTATTCCAGGTTGCGCAATCGGGGGACGCGCACGTCGCCAGCAGCAACGTTGTCAGCAACAGACTCGTGGCTCGCAACATCCACGGATTGCCGACATCCGCACCCCGGTCATCCATTCCGCAAGCGGGACCCTCCGACCGGCGCCCGACCCGGACCTGCAAGCCCCAGCGCCGCGAGCGCCAGCACCTGCGTGCAGGACACCAGGTCGTCCACGGAGCAGGATTCGTCGGGCTGGTGGGCCTCTTCGAGGGGGCCGGGGCCGTACGCCACGCAGTGCTCGATGCCGGCGATCCGCGCGAAGTGCTTCTGGTCGTAGGTGCCGGGGCTTGCCACGAGTTCCGCATCGCGTCCACGGACCTCGCGCACCGCACGAGACAACGCCCGCACGAGCGGGGACCCCCGAGGCGCGGAGGTGGGGTGGACCACCATGCGGTCCTCTATCGTGAAGCGGCGCCCCGGATCTTCGCGCTCGACCGCGCCGACGAGCGCCGCGACCTCGGCACGGACCTCCTCGAACGGCTCTTCGGGAATGAAGCGACGGTCGAAGGTGGCCACGCAACGGTCGGCAACGCAGGGAGACTGGGTATCCGCACCCGCCTGGCCGCCAGTGATGGCGTTGACGTTGAGCGACGGCAGCCGCGAGGGCGCCGGGACCACCGGAAGCTCGGAACGGCGCGTCGCCAGGGCCGGCCCGAGCCGGGTCCGAAACGTCTCGAGGAGCGCGCCCATGTCGTCGATCGCGCTGCGGCCGAGGTGGCTCATGCTGCCGTGAGCCACGTGGCCGTGCGCGACGATGTCGAACCAGTAGACGCCCCTGTGCCCCAGGCAAACCCGGTCCGGTCCGAACGGCTCCGGTATGATCGCGTAGTCGACATCGCGGGCCGAGATGATGCCCTCCCGGCACAGGTGAGCCACGCCGGCGAACCCGCCGCTCTCCTCGTCGACGGTGGCGCTGATATCGACGGCGCCTTCCAGTTCGATCCCGGCCCGGCGGATCGCTTCGACCGCGAAGACGGCCGCGGCGATCCCCGATTTCATGTCCGAGGCGCCGCGCCCGTAGATCCGGCCGTCCCGCACCTGCGCCGCGAACGGATCCACCGTCCACCCCTCACCCGGCGGAACCACGTCGAAATGTCCGTTGAGGTGCAGCCTCGCGCCGTTTCCGCTCCGGTGCCCGCGTCCCACCACATTCACGCGCGGGTGACCGGCCGTGTGCTCCGGACGGCCCTCCGCCTCGACGTACTCCACGGCCAATCCGGCCTCCCCCAGCCGCCGCCCGATCAGTTCCGCACATTCGCGGTAGCGGTCTCCCGGCGGATTGACCGTCGGGATCCGGATCATCTCGGCCGTGAAGGCCACGATCTCGTCGCGGGCCGCCTCCACCTGGGCCATCAGGTGGTCGGCGAGGACCGTCCGGCTGTCTTTGCGGGTGCGCCTCAAGGGCCTGGCCTCGCGGGATCGCTTTGGGGGGGGACGCTCGGGGGCAACTTTCCCTTACATTCTGCCGCACGAATGCCCCAAAGCAAACTCAGCCGGGAGAGACGACCTCCGATGACCTCCATGTTCAGCCTTCAGGGCCGCACGGCCGCCATCGTCGGCGGCGGCTCCGGCATCGGCGAAGCCGTGGCGATCGGGTGCGCCGAGGCGGGCGCCGGCGTGCACTGCCTCGACATCGACGCGGAAGCCGCGGCTGGCACCGCGGCAACCATCCGCGCGGCGGGCGGAGAGGCCAACTCGGCCCGGCTCGACATCGTCGACGGAGCCGCCGTCACCGCCGCCTTCAGCGGCATCGCGACCGCGCACGGCTCTCTCGACGTCGTCGTCTGCACGCCCGGCGTGAACGTGCGCAAGCCCCTGCTCGACTACACCGACGACGAGATCGACCGCGTCCTCGGGCTCAACCTCAAGGGCGGCGCCCACGTCATCCAGGCCGCGGGGCGGATCATGCGCGCCCAGGGATCCGGCTCGATCATCCTGTTCAGCTCGATCCGTTCGGTCGTGGTCGAGCCGGGCCAGAGCATGTACGCGGCGACGAAGGCGGGGATCGTGCAGATGGTGCGAGCCGCGGCGGCGGAGCTGGGGCCGCACGGGGTGAGGGTGAACGCCGTGGCGCCGGGCGTGATCGACACGCCGCTCACCGCGCCGATCAGGGACAACCCCGACTGGTACGGAGCCTACGCTGCGCGCAACATCTTCAACCGCTGGGGCTGCGCGCGGGAGATGGCCGGACCGACCGTGTTCCTCGCGTCGGACGCCGCCAGCTACGTGACCGGGACGGTCCTCTTCGCGGACGGCGGCTGGACCGCCGTCGACGGGAGGTTCACGCCGCCAGGCATGTAGCCTACAGCTCGACCTCCAACCCCTTCAGCTCCAGCACCCGCGCCAGGGTCCTGCCGATCTCGTTGTCGGGGGTGGATGCGCCGGCGGTGATCCCCAGCTGGAAGGGGCCGGCGGGGAGCCAGTCCCAGTCGACGGCCTCGGGGGTGTGCGGATCCAGTTCGGGCTTGTGGTGGATTGCCCCGGTGCCGAGGTCGATGCACGCCGCGTTGTCGATGTGGAAGGTCCTGGTGTAGCCGCGGCAGAGGTGAGCGAGGTGGTTGGTGTTGGACGAATTGTACCCGCCGATCACGATCATCACGTCCGGGGGGTCCTGCATCATCTCGAGGACCGCGTCCTGGCGCTCCTGGGTGGCGGAGCAGATGGTCCCGAAGGAACGGAAGTGCTCCTGCGCGTGCTCCTCTCCGAAGGACTCGGCCATCATCTCGCGCAAGCGGGCGCCGATGGCCAGCGATTCGGTGGCGAGCATGGTGGTCTGGTTGGCGACGCCGATCTTCCTGAGGTGCAGGTCCGGATCGAAGCCCTCGGAGCTGCACCTGCCAAAACGGCGCATGAAGTCGTCGCGGCTGAGCCGCCCCTCGCGTCCGGTCAGGTAGGCGCCGACCAGTTCGGCCTCGGCCATGTCCCGGACGACTATGTATTTGCCCCCCTGGTAGCGCTCCACCTGGCTGGCCGTGGCGCGCGACTCCTCGTGCCTGTACTTGCCGTGGACCACGGCCGTGAAACCGTCGCGGGCGTAGCCGTCGACGCGCTTCCAGACCAGCAGCACCGAGCCGCAGGTGGTGTCGACGAGAACGCAACCGATTGCCTGGAGGGTCTTCAGGTCCTGGAGCGTGACGCCGAACGCGGGGATGATCACCACGTCCTCGGGGGTGACGCGGCGAAAGTCGAAACCGCCGGCGTCGTCCGGGTAGATGAACTCGATGCCCATTTCCTGCAGGCGCTTGTTCACGTGGGGGTTGTGGATGATCTCCCCAACGAGATAGACGCGCTTGTCGGGGAACTTGTGGCGCGTCTGGTAGGCGTAGTCGACCGCGCGATCGACGCCGTAGCAGAACCCGAAGTCCTTCGCCAGGCGTACGGTGATGTCGCCGAAGCGGTCGGTGTAGGCCCGCGACCGGACCCGCTCCAGGAGCGCCGAGTGATATTCCGACTCGATGATGGGCTTCACCTCGGCCTTCAATCCGAAGCCCTTGCGGAAATATGTGTCTTTCATGGTTCCTCCCAACCCGGGCGATGAATATACATTGCATTGGCCGTACCCGGATAACGCGGCGTTGCGCGCAGGGGCGACACTTCGACAAGGAACAGTGAATCCGTGCTCAGCAGGTTGATCCTTCTATTCGTCACCGTTCCGCTGGTGGAGCTGGCGATCCTGCTCCAGGTGGCGCAGTGGATCGGGCTGCTGCCCACGATCGCGCTGGTCGTCACCACCGGCATCGCGGGGGCGGCGCTCGCGCGCAACCAGGGGCTTCGGGCCTTCCTCTCCGTGCAGGAGGAACTGGCCGCGGGCCGGCTTCCCGGGCGATCGCTCCTCGACGGCCTGTCCATTCTCGTCGGCGGGGCGTTCCTGCTGACCCCCGGCATCCTCACCGATATCGCGGGGTTCAGCCTCCTGGTTCCCTTTTCCAGGCGCATGCTGCAGCGCGCCCTGCGCCGCACGCTCGAACGACGCGTGCGCGAGGGGAGCGTCGAGTTCAGGGTCTTCACTCCCGGGGGCGGTTCCAGCACGCGCCGGGGCGATGTCGGCACGCGGGAGGTGGGCACGCATCCGCCACGCTACAGGGATCGCGAATGAACCAGGGCCGCCCATGAACCACGATATCTCCTTTCTCGAGCGTCTTCTTGACGCTCCCGGGCCGTCAGGCTTTGAAACCCGGCCGGCGGGCGTGTGGCGCGACGAGGCCGCTTCCTTCGCGAATGTGTGGTCCGACGTGGTCGGCAACAGCTACGCGGCGGTTCGGCGCGATGCGCGGCCGCTGGCGCTCATGGCGGGCCACATCGACGAAATCGGACTGCAGGTCACGCACGCCGACAAGTCCGGGCTGCTGTACTTTGCCGGGATCGGCGGATGGGACGCCCAGGTGCTCGTGGGCCAGCGCGTCCGGATTCTCGGCGCCAGGGGCGACGTCCCCGGCGTGATCGGGCGCAAGGCGATTCACCTCATGGAGCCGAAGGAGCGCGATGTGGCCGTGAAGGTGAAGAAGCTGTGGATCGATGTGGGCGCAGGGTCACGCGACGAGCTCGGGGAGCTGGGTGTGCGCGTCGGCGACCCCGCAGTGCTGGATGGGGGGATGGTGAGGCTGGCTGGCGACCGGGTCGCGAGCCGCGCGATCGACAACCGGGTTGGGGCGTTCGTGGTGCTGGAAGCGCTTCGCCTGCTGGCCGGGGGCGACGGCAGCGCCGGAGCGGTGGCCGTGGCGACCGCCCAGGAAGAGATCGGCTATTCCGGGGGTGGGGCGCGGACCAGCGCCTTCGATCTGTCGCCGGACGTTGCGCTGGTCGTGGACGTCACCCATGCCACCGATGTTCCCGGTGTCGAGAAGACTGAAGTGGGCGAGCATTCGCTCGGCGGCGGACCCGTTCTGACCCGCGGCTCGTCAACGCACCCCGCCGTCTTCGAACTCCTGGCCGAGACCGCCGAGTCGAACGACATCCCGTACTCGATCCAGGCTGCGCCGCTGCGGACCGCCACCGACGCGGACGGGATCCACCTCGCCCGGGGCGGCGTCCCCACCGGCCTCGTTTCGGTCCCGAACCGCTACATGCACTCGCCCTGCGAGATGGTCGCGACATCGGATCTCTTTCATGTGGCGCACCTGCTTGCGGCGTTCGTGGAACGGCTGGACGAGGGGGTCGACTTCGGGCGCCGATGACGTCCGCGGCCGTTCGGGGTGCGGGCAGGCTCTGCGTTGACCGCCTACCTTGCCTATACTTAAGGGCTGGCCCTCGACCGCCCGCATTCCCTGATCCCTCAAATGCCGCCGGAAACAAGATCCCGACATGATCGATGCCCGCTACGTCGTCACCGAACTGCAGGAAATGAGAGAAGACGGACATCTCTCGGACGCCCTCCTTCGATACGCTGTGCGCAGCCTCTACAAGTCCGACGAACGGTACAGCTGGGTGGGTGTCTACCTCCTCAGCGACGACAGGCTGGAACTCTGGCTTCACAACTACGTTGGCGCGCCCACCGAGCACGCCAGAATCCCGGTGGGCGAGGGGGTCTGCGGTACTGCCGTCGCGCACGGCGCCAACCAGAACGTGCCCGACGTGACGGAGTTTCCGGGGTATCTCGCCTGCAGCCCCTCGGTGAAATCGGAACTGGTGGTCCTGATCCGTGCGGGAGGCGAGATCTACGGCCAGTTCGACATCGATTCGAACGTTGCCGACGCGTTCACGGACCTGGACGAAGCGGCCATCCAGATGATCGCCGACAAGCTGGCCGAACAGCTCACCCGCGAGCGCCGCTGACTGGGCGTTCAGTCCTTTCTTGCGCCCAATCCCGGGCCGATCACGCTCACAGGCACCCGTAGCTACGTAGTCGGCGGAGAAACCGCGGCCATCATCGACCCGGGCCCGGCCATCGAGTCCCATCTGGCCCGGCTCGCCGACGCGGTGAACGCCGCGGCCAGGGTCGTCATCCTCCTTACCCACGCGCACGACGACCACACCGCGGGGGCGGCCGATCTGGCGCGCACCCTCGGTGCCGAAGTGTCGGGTCCGGGCGGACAACGCGCCATCGAAGACGGCGGGACCTTCTCCACCAGCGACGGAGAACTGGTCGCCGTCTCCACGCCGGGCCACGCGCGCCGCCACTTCTGCTTCCACCTTCCGCGCACCGGAGAGGCCTTCGCAGGCGACCTGATCCTCGGCGAAGGCGACACCACCTGGGTGGGGGAATACCCCGGAGCCGTGGCCCAGTACCTCGCCTCGCTGGACCGGCTGGAAGCCCTCCGGCCCCGGGTCATCCATCCCGCCCACGGCCCGGACATCCTCGATCCGGCGGCCGCCATCGAGCGCTTTCGCCGCCACCGCCTGTCCCGCATCGAGATGGTCCGGAGCGCGCTCGACGCGGGCCACACGGATTCCGCCGCCATCACGCGGCACGTCTACGGCGCCCTCCCGCGGGAGGTGCGGGCGATGGCCCTCGCGAGCGTCGAGGCCATTCTGGACTACCTCTCCGGCGCCGAATAGCTTGACCCGCATGATACCGGGACGTCTAACGAAGGAACTGGCGCGGATATGCGGGCGCGATCACGTCATCGTCGACCGCGACCGGCTCCTCGTCTACGAATCCGACGCGCTGACCGCGTACCGGCACCGGCCGGGCGCCGTGGTCCTCCCGCGCACGACCGAAGAGGTACGCCGCACCGTCCAGGCCGTGGTGCGGCACGGGCTCCCCATCGTGCCGCGCGGCGCCGGCACCGGGCTCTCGGGCGGCGCGGTCGCGCTCAACGGCGCCGTCGTCATCGGCACCGCGCGCATGAACCGCATCCTGGCCATCGACGCCCCGAACCGCCGCGCCGTGCTTCAACCGGGCGTCATCAACGCCGAGCTGTCGGCCGCGGCTGCCGTCCACGGCCTCTACTACGCCCCCGATCCCTCCTCCCAGACCGCCTGCACCATCGGCGGCAACGTGGCGGAGAACTCCGGCGGCCCACACTGCCTCAAGTACGGGGTCACTTCGCGCTACGTCACCGGGTTGACCGTGGTCCTTGCCGACGGCTCCGTGGTGAAGGTGGGGGGCCACGGACGCGAGGCGCCGGGCTACGACCTGGTCGGCCTGTTCGTGGGCTCGGAGGGGTGTTTCGGCATCGCCACCGAGATCGAGGTCGGCCTGTTGCCGGTCCCGGAGGGCGTCCGCACCCTGCTCGGCATCTTCGATCGAATCGAGGATTCGGGACGTGCCGTGTCCGACATCATCAGCGCCGGCCTGCTCCCGGCCGCGATGGAGATCATCGACGGGCCCACGATCCGCGCCGTCGAGGACAGCGTCTTCGCCGCGGGCTACCCCACCGATGCCGAGGCCGCGCTCGTGATCGAGTTCGACGGCCTCGAGGCGGGTCTCGACCACGAGGCCGAGCGGGCCACCCGCTTCTGTTTCCGTGCCGGCGCGCGCGAGGTGCGAAGCGCCCGCGACGAAGAGGAGCGCCTCGCGCTGTGGAAGGGACGCAAGAAGGCGTTCGGCGCCATGGGACGGATTGCCCCCGACCTCCTGGTCCAGGACGCCACCGTTCCCCGCACGACGCTCCCCGCGATCCTCAAGGGCATCTCGGAGATCGGGAATCGCTACAACCTGATCGTCGCGAACGTCTTCCACGCCGGCGACGGCAACCTTCATCCCAACATCCTCTTCGACCGCCGCGACCTGGACGAACTGGAACGCGTCGAGCACGCCTCGAAGGAGATCATGCAGCTGTGCGTCGACGCCGGCGGCACGATCACCGGCGAGCACGGGGTCGGGCTCGACAAGAAGCATCACATGCCGCTCATCTACGGCCCCGACGAACTCGACACCATGTGGGGGATCCGCCGCGTCTTCGACCCGGGGGCCGTGATGAACCCCGGCAAGGTCCTGCCCGAAGAGACCGAACCGTCGCCCGCGAACCCGCGTCGGGAACCCGCGCCCGGCGAGCTGGTCGGCGCACCGGCGCCGGCATGAACAAAGAGGCGCTCACCCCGGAGTCCACCGCAGAGACACGGGAGATCGTGCTGGCCGCCCGCGAGGCCGGATCCCGCCTGCTCCCCGCGGGCCGCCGGACGTGGCCGCGCGCCGGCGGGTGGACGCGAGACGGCGGCACACCCGTCTCGACATCGCAACTGGACACCGTCCACCACTACGAACCCGCCGATCTGACCCTCACCGCCGGCGCCGGCATCGGCCTGGACCGCCTCGCCCGGATCGTCGGACCCAACCGGCAATGGCTGCCCTTCGACGCGCCGGGAAGCAGCGCCGGAACGCTCGGAGCGGCGGTCGCGTCGGGGACCTCGGGACCGCTGCGGACCCGCTACGGCGCCACCCGCGACAACGTGCTCGGCCTCGAGGTGGTCACGGGCGACGGCCGCACGCTTCGTATCGGCGGCCGCGTCGTCAAGAACGTCGCCGGATACGACCTCGTGCGCCTCTTCACCGGCAGCCGCGGCAGTCTGGGCATCATCACCCGCGTGTCGGTTCGCCTCTTCCCGATCCCCGAGGCCGACGAGACTCTCCTCTTCTCGGGCGGGCCGGCCGAGGCCGTGTCGATGGCCCGCACCGTGTGCACGAGCGAGGTTCCGGTCGCGGCGGCGGAGTTGGTGGAGGGAGAAGAGGTCGGCGCCGACCGCGCCATGGTGCTGGCCGTGCGTCTTCTCGGCGGTCCTCGCGAGGTGGAGGAGAGCCGCAGGCGCATCTGCGCGGCGCTGGGCACCGATCCCTGGCGCGCGCTTCACGACGGCGAAAGCCGCCGCTTCCACGCGGCCCGCATCGGGTGGGAGGAGGGGGCCTCCGTCGTCGCGCGGCTGGCCGCCCTCCCCGACCGGATCGACGCGGCGCTGGCGGCGGCGCGGGCCTGCGCAACCCGGGCAAACGGCGCCCAGGGCAGCGCCGCGATCACCGCCGACGCGCTCCAGGGCCTCGTGCGCGTCAGGGCATCCCTTCCGGATTCCGACTCGACGCGCCTGGCGGAGACCCTGGCCACGGCGCGCCGCGAAACGGAAGCCCTGGGCGGCTCCCTCACCTTGAGCCACGCGCCGCCGGAGGTTGCGGCCCGCGTGGGATGGACGGGCTCCGGGCCAGAGACGGCCGCACTCACCGACCGGATCAAGGCGCTTTTCGACCCCGATTCCGTGCTGGCCCCCCGGTGTCCGTGAGCGCCGCGGCCGACTCCCTGGCCCACGCGGTCAAGGAACAGGAGGAAGGCCTCCTCAACTGCGTGCACTGCGGTTTCTGCCTCCCCGCCTGTCCCACCTACAGGCGCCTGGGCGACGAGGCCGACTCGCCGCGCGGCCGTCTGCACCTGATGCGCGCCGTCGTGGAAGGGCGGCTCGACCCCGGGGCGGAGGCCTTTCAGACGCACATCGGGCGCTGCCTGGGCTGCCGGGCCTGCGAGCCTGTCTGCCCCTCGGGGGTCGAGTACGGCAACCTGCTGGAGCTAGCTCGTCACGTGGGCGGTGAGGCGAGGCGTCCCTCCCTGGTGACGCGGCTTCTGCTGCGGGTTTTCGGCACGGAGTGGCTCGCCCGCCCGGCCATGTTCGCGGGCCGGGCCGCGCGCGCAACCGGCATCCCGGCGCTGGTGACGCGCCTGCTCGCCGGCAGCGCGCCCCCGCGGGGGCCACGCCTCGGGCTGGCCATGCTGGCCGCCTCGGGCCCCATGCGCGGACTGCACGCCGCGCCCGCCGGTTCCGGCTCCCCTCGCCCCGGCGCCCGCGTGCGGGCCACCGTCGGCCTCCTGACCGGGTGCGTCCAGGCCGGCCTCTTCTCCCGCGTCAACCAGGCAACCGCGCGGGTTCTGGAGGCCAACGGATACCAGGTCGTACCCGTCGAGGCCCAGGGATGCTGCGGCGCCCTGCACGCCCACGCGGGCGATCTGGAGGCTGCGCGGGCAATGGCACGGCGCAACGTCGAGGCCTTCGAGGCGGCCGGCGTCGACTATCTGGCCATGAACGCCTCGGGGTGCGGCGCGGCGATGGCCGAGTACGGCTCGCTCCTCTCCCACGACCCGGCAATGCGCGACCGAGCGGCGGCGATCGCCGGGCGGGTCAGGGACGTCTCGGAGCTCCTGGCGGCTTGCGGGCCCGTGCGCGGGAGCGCGGTGCGAATGAAGGTGACCTGGGACGCACCCTGCCACCTGGTGCACGCCCAGCGCGTGAGCGGCCCGCCGCAGGCGGTGCTGGACGCGGTGCCGGAGCTCGATGTTCTGCCGCTCGCGGGAGCCACCGAGTGTTGTGGCGGCGCGGGGATCTACGGCCTTACCCACCCTCATCTGGGCGGATGGATCGGTGGCGACAAGGTGCGCAGCGTGCTGGAGAGCGGCGCTGACATCCTGGTTACCGGCAACCCGGGGTGCATGATGCAGATCGGCGCCGGGCTCCGCCTGGCCGGCAGCGAAGTGCCCGTGTTGCACCTGGTGGAACTGCTGGACGAGAGCTATCGGCGCGCGGGGTTTTACGCCGGCGGGACGGACCACGGCAACGGGAGTCGTCCGTGAAACCGCTTGCCGTGACGATCGACGTGGCGGAGCGGCGAGCGGCCGAGTTCATGGAGTTGCTGCGCGCCCTGGTCACGACGGAGTCTCCGACCGGCGACGAAACCGCGAACCTGAACGTTGCCGGAATCCTCGAGGAGGCCATCGCCCGGGCCGGGGGCATCGTGGAGCGCGTTCCCGCACCCGGGCTGGGGGTCCATCTCGTGGGGCGGTTCCGCGGAGCCCGGAACAACGGTCGGCCGCCCCTGCTGGTGGTTGGGCACATGGACACCGTGCACCCGATCGGGACGTTGAAGCGGCTTCCCTTCGCCGCCAGGGAAGGGCGCCTCTACGGGCCGGGAATCTATGACATGAAGAGCGGGGTCACGACCGCGCTCGTCGCGCTCCAGACGCTGGCGGACACGAACGGCGGCCCCGGCTCGGATGTCTCGCTGCTGATCACCTGCGACGAGGAATGGGGCTCGCCCGCGTCGCGGGAGCTGATCGAGGCCGAAGCCCGGAAGTCGCGCGCGGCGCTGGTGGTGGAGCCGTCAGTGCCCGGAGGCGGCGTAAAGAGCCGGCGCAAGGGAGTGAGTGCCTACGTTGTTCATGTGGCGGGAAAGGCTGCACACGCCGGGATCGAACCGGAGGCGGGCGCCAGCGCGGTTCACGAAATCGCGCGTCAGATCTGCCGGATTTGCGATCTGGCCGATACTTCCGCGGGCACGACCATAAGCGTGGGCGTCGTCTCGGGAGGCACGGCCGAAAACGTGGTTGCCGATGCCGCAAGGTGTACAATCGATGTCCGTTTCTGGACGGCCGACGAGGCCGAAAGGGTTGACGCCGCCTTACGAAGAGCGAGTGCATTTGACCAGCGTTGCACCTTGAGACTCGAGGGGGGCATCAATAGAGGTCCACTCGAAAAGACGCCGGAGTCTGCCGGGCTTCTTCGACGGGCCCGCGAGTTTGCGGCCGAACTGGGATTCGAACTCGGCGATGGCAAGACCGGCGGCGGCAGCGACGGCAACATCACTTCGGCGGTCGGCTGCCCCACACTCGATGGTCTTGGCCCGGATGGCGGGGGCGCGCATACGCTCGAAGAGCACATTGTCGAACTCGACATTCCCCGCCGGATCGCCCTGATGGCGGCCCTGTTGGAAAGGTTGTAGGCGTTTGACTTGTGCGTCCTGGACATCTGCAGGTTGTGCCGACCCGGTCCGGGACATATCTTGCGACTCCGACCAACCCGTTCCCGCCAACGTGCGGGTCTTTTCAAACCGATCCCGGAGAACCCCCTAGATGGACGGAACAACCAGAAGCAGCTACCAGACCGCCCTGAAGCAGGCCGAGGCCGAACTCGCCAGCCACGAAAAGCGCGGCGAAGCGCTCAAACAGACGGTCATGGCACTCAGGAATCTGCTGGCCCTCGGAGTCGAGGCACCTGCTGCTGCACCCCCGGCGCCGAAGCCCGTGCGCAAGAGAAGGCCGCGGCGGAAGATCATCAGGGGCAATCATCCGCCCATACCGGCGGGCCACTTCGGTGGGATGGGGCCCACGGCCGCCTATCGAAAGTTTGTGGCGGAATTCGGCATGGACCATCCGGTTCCCTCGATCCGCGATGCGCTTCTGGCCGGCGGCGTCAGGACCAAGTCCTCGACATCGCTGCTCACCGGACTGCACTCGGTTCGGCGCCGCGACGAGATGAAGGCAAAGGCTGCAGAGTCCGCGAAGGCCGAGGAAGCGGGTGCCGAGGAGAGCGGCGAATAGCGTTCTCCGGTCTTACAGAACCCCTAGATCCCGGCACCCCAACAACATGCGAATCCAGCGGGCTGTCCTCCGCGAAATACCGCTAGAGCTCCGAGAGTACTTCGAGATCAGCAGCGGGGGCACCGATTCCCGGCGCGTGGTGCTGCTGACCCTGGAGGCCGACGGAGTCACGGCGTGGTCCGAGTGCGTGGCCGGCGAAACGCCGGGGTACTCCTACGAGACAACCGACACCGCCTGGTTCGTACTGACTCGATGGCTCTTGCCGGCACTGGTCGGTACGGAGGTCGAGGACGGCCGCCGACTGCATCCCGTACCGTGGCTGCGCGGTCACCCCATGGCTCGCGCGGCGATTGAAATGGCAGGGTGGGACCTCGAGGCAAAGCGGCGCGACGTGTCGCTCGCCCGCCTGCTCGGCGCGACCAGGACATCTGTCCCGGTAGGCGTCTCGATCGGCATTCAAAAGACCGACGATGCTCTGCTGGAACGGGTTGAAGGATTTGTCGCAGAAGGCTATCGCAAGATCAAGATCAAGATCAAACCGGGGCGCGATGTAGAAATGTTGAGCGCGGTCAGAGAGCGCTTCCCCGATGCACCGATCATGGCCGATGCAAACTCCGCATATACCCTCGACCGGGATCTATCTCGCCTGCAAGCGATGGATCATCATGATCTGATGATGATGGAACAGCCGCTTTCCCACGAGGACATGCTCGACCATTCACTCCTGCAGGAGCAGATCAGTACACCCGTATGTCTGGACGAGTCGATTCGCTCACCCGGTGATGCCCGTCTTGCTCTTCACCTGCAAGCGGGCAGGATCATCAATATCAAACCTGGCAGGGTCGGCGGATTCGGTCCTTCGGTTGCCATACACGACGCCTGCGTCGCGGCGGGCTGGCCGGTCTGGTGCGGCGGAATGCTCGAATCCGGAGTTGGCCGCGCGTACAATGTGGCATTGGCGTCGCTGCCGGGATTCACAATTCCTGGCGACATTTCAAACTCGCGCCGCTATTGGGCAAGGGACATTGTAACGCCGGAGTTCGAAATGGTCGCCGGCATGATGTCCGTGCCCGACGGTCCCGGGATCGGCGTGACTCCCGACGTTGAGCGAATAGAGGCCATGACGGTTCGCAAAGAGGTGTTTGAAGCGTAGCAGCTAGTGCGAAGGTGATACTCCACGCAGGCAGGCAGGACAGAAACGCCAGCGCTTTTCCAGCGGCTCGCCGCAAAGGCAGACGCTTGCCCGCGGTCGCCCGCACATGGCGCACCCCGCCGCGCCCGGTGGCAGGGGCTCGCTGCAATTCACGCACCGCGCGGATACGCTTCTCGTGAGAGCGATGATCCGGCCGGCCTCGTGAGGCGTGGTCACGCCCTGGGCGACCTGGCGCCTGGCATCGCGAGCCATCGACCCCATGCCGTTGCGTCGGGCAAGGGTGCGCAAAGCCGTGATCGACGCGCCCGCGGTGACGGAGCTGCGGATCTCGTCGTTGACGACGAGCACTTCGAAGACGCCGCTGCGGCCGCGGTATCCGTCGGTGCAACCCGGGCAATCGGGACTGCCCCGACCCCAGCATTGCGAACACAGTCTCCGCACCAGCCTCTGGCCCACAACGCCGGCGAGGCCACCGGCGATGAGGAAGCGCGGAACCCCCATTTCGACCAGCCTCACAATGGCGCTGGGCGCATCGACGGTGTGAATCGTCGTCAACACCAGATGGCCGGTTACGGCTGCCGACATGGCGATCTCGGCGGTCTCGCGGTCGCGTATCTCACCAACCAGGATGGCGTCGGGGTCCTGCCTGAGTATTGCCCGGAGACCCGAGGGAAAGTCGACGCCGGCCTTGCGGTCGATCTCAACCTGCGCGACACCCGGGAACCGGTACTCCACGGGGTCTTCCAGCGTCACGATGTTGATGCTCGAGGCGGCGAGTTCGGCGACGGCGCCGGAGAGGGTCGTGGTCTTGCCGCTGCCGGTGGGCCCTGAAGCGATCAGCACTCCCTGCCGCCGATCCAGGATCTGCCGCAGTCTCGCCAGATCGCTGGTCGAAAACCCGAGTGACGCGAGGTTCCGTGGAGCGTCGCCCGGATCGAGGAGACGCAACACCGCCTTCTCACCCTCACGCGTTGGGATGGTAGACACCCGTATGGTGAGCTGGGCGTTTCGTCTCCTGATGGCGAATCCTCCGTCCTGCGGCCGGCGCCGTACCGAGATGTCCAGTCCGGCCATGATCTTCACCCGCGAAATGGCCGCACGGTGAGTCCCCGGGGGAAGTTCCGTGGCGGTCACGAGGACCCCGTCGATGCGCAACCGCACCCGTGAGCCCTCGCGCCTGGCTTCGATGTGGATGTCGCTGGCGCGACTCTCGATCGCATTGGAGATGATGTGGTCCACGATTCTGACGACCGGCGCCGCGGCCGCTTCCTCTTCCAGGTTCGGTGTCCTGCTGCGCACCGTGGGCGAGGCCGCTGGCCCGAGGCGGTCCAGAAGCTCGGGGAGCTCCTCGCCGTAGGACTTCAGCACCGCCTGCGCCACGGCGGAGGATGGGGCGACCACCGCCTCGACGTGGCATCCGGACTGGAAGGAAAGGTCGTCGATCAGGCCGGCATCGAGCGGGTCGGCCACCGCCACGGTGAGGAGCCGACCGGAGACCGCGAGAGGCAGAACGCCCCTGGAGCGGGCTACCGCGGCATCGATCTTCCGCAGGGCCTTTTCTTCGGGCTCGAACGGCGGGGCCGCGAAGCCCAGGTCGAGGTGGGACGCAAGGGCCCTCGCCAGCCGGGACTCGCCCACCATGCCCCTGCGAAGCACGACATCACGCAGCCCGCGTCCGGAGCGGCGCTGCTCAGCGCGGGCTTCGTCGAGCGCGGCGGCGGAGAGAGCCCCGCTGTCCAGCAGCAATTGGCCGAGAAGGCGGTCGTTGGTGGCCATCGTGCCGGGAAGCTAGGCGGATCGGGGG
>VXMI01000176.1 GCA_009841165.1 Gemmatimonadota bacterium
C
Organism: Gemmatimonadota bacterium; assembly: GCA_009841165.1. Taxonomy (GTDB): domain Bacteria; phylum Gemmatimonadota; class Gemmatimonadetes; order Longimicrobiales; family Gaopeijiaceae; genus Bin94. The sequence continues at coordinate 2 of VXMI01000176.1, forward strand.
GAGGTGATTCTGACGCTGGAATCGCCAGTCCGCCCGGACGACGACGTTCGAGTGTCCTACGAACACGGGGCGGAACCGCTGCAGGATGAAGCTGGCAACCGCGCCGAAGAGTTGAATCGCGAGCGGGTGGACAACATCACCGAACTGAACGTCGGCGCACCGGGTCCGCCGCGGAGCCTGACGGCGAGGGCGGACGGGGCATCGGTGATCGAACTCGACTGGCGGGAGCCGACCGATCCCGGGGACAGAGACATCACGGGGTATCGGATCGAGTATTCGCGGAACGCCGGCGGCACGTGGCGTGTTTTGGAGGAAGACACCGACGACACCGAAACCGGGTATCGGGACACGGGCCTGTCGCCCGGCACCACGCGCCACTACCGGGTCGCGGCGATCAACCGACGAGGAAGGGGAGAGTGGTCGGATGTGGCGCACGCGACGACGACCAGCGCGCCGGGGCAGCCGACGCGCCTGACGGCGACGGCGAGGGGGACCTCGAGGATCGAGCTGGACTGGACGGCGCCGTCTTCGGCCGAGGGCCCGGTCACGGGCTACCGGATCGAGGTGTCTGCAACCGGCACCAGCCGGTGGACGGCGCTCGAGCCCAACACCGAATCCAGGGCGACCAAGTACACGCACACCGATCTTGACCCCGGAACGAAGCGCTACTACCGGGTCGCGGCGATCAACTCGGCCGGCCGGGGCGTGTGGTCGAACGTGGCGAACGCGACGACCGATGCGGCGGCTCCGGGGGCGCCGACGGGGCTGACGGCGGTGCCGAGTGGTCTCGGGGGCCGCACGCAGCTTCTGCTGACGTGGATGCGCCCGTCGGCGGACGGCGGGCTGGCGATCTCGGGCTACCGGATCGAGGTGTCGGTCAACCGGATCACCTGGACGACGCTGGAGACCAACACGGGTACCGCGGGCACGAGCTACACGCATGCCGACCTCCCACCGGCGACGACCCGGCACTACCGGGTCGCGGCGATCAACGCCGAGGGCACGGGGCCGTACTCGAACGTGGCGACGGGCCGGACCAACGCCGGTGCGCCCGATGCGCCGGCCAGCCTTCGTGCGCGCGCGGCCGGGCCGCGGAGCATTACGCTGACCTGGCAGGTCCCGGCCAACGACAACGGAGCGGCCATCACGGGCTACCGCATACGGGCACGGGGCCCCACCGACGGCGGGTGGATCACGATCCGCCAGAACACGGGTTCGGCGGCGACGACGTTCACGCACACGGGCCTCCGGCCGGCGACGGCCTGGCGCTACCAGGTCGCGGCGATCAACTCCGTAGGCGTGGGCCCATGGTCGCTCGAGGCGCGCACGAGCACCAACCCGGACGTGCCCGGGCCGCCGACCCGCCTGACGGCCCAGGCGGTGGGGACGTCACGGATCGACATCGGGTGGCAGGGACCGGTGAACAACGGCGGCTCTCCGGTCTTCGGCTACCGGATCGAGGCGTCGAACGACGGCGGCAGGACGTGGCGGATCATCCGCCGCAACACGAACTCGCCGGTGGGGTACTACTCGCACCGCAACCTGCAGCCCGCCGAGACGTGGCACTATCGTGTGTACGGGATCAACGTGGCGGGGCTCGGAGCCGCTTCCGATGTCGCAAGCGCGACGACCGAGGCGACCCTTCCGGGCGCGCCGCGCAACCTGGCGGCGGAGGCGGACGGCACCTCGGAGATCGACCTGTCGTGGCTGGCCCCCGCGTCGGACGGCGGGGCTCAGGTCACGGGCTACCGGGTCGAGGTCTCGGACAACGGCGGCGGCAGTTGGCAGATCCTGGTCGCGGACACGCGCTCTTCCGAGCCGGCCTACACGCACACCGGGCTCGCGCCCGCGACCACACGACACTACCGCGTATCCGCGATCAACCGGATCGGGGTCGGAAGCGCGTCGGAGATCGCGAGCGCGACGACGGACGCCACCGTGCCCGACCCGCCCACCGGGCTGACCGCCACCGCGACCTCGCCGACGCAGATCGACCTGGCCTGGACCGCGCCCGCCTACGACGGGGGCGCATCGGTCACCGGCTACCGGATCGAAGTCTCGGAGACCGGACAGAACTGGGGCATCCTCGTGTCCGACACGCGGGTGACGGGCACGACCTATGCTCACACGGGCCTGCTGCCGGGCAGCCAGCGGTTCTACCGCGTCTCGGCGATCAACGTGGCGGGCGCGGGTGATCCGTCCAACGTGGCCTCGGCGGCAACGGACGACCCCGTAGAACGCGCGGGACGTCTCAACACGACCGTCCTGCCGCACGTGGCCGGGGCAATGGCGTCGAGCACGGTGGGCGCGATCGCCGACCGCGTCGACGCGGTGGCCTCAGGGATGGGAATGGACCGCCGCGTGGACATGGGCGGACTCTCCTCGATGGCGTCGAGCCTGTCCTCGCCGGGCACCGGCCTTGGCCGCCGCGAGCGCTCGGGCCTCGCCACACTCTTCGGCGGCACGTCGTTCCAGACGCCGCTCGGCGCATCTGACGCACCGCAGCAGGCCGGAAGCACCGGCCAGCTGGCGACCTGGGGCGCGGGCGAGTACCACCACATGGGCGAACCGGGCGCGAGCGTGCTCGACTGGAGCGGGTCGATGGTGAGCGCCCACGTGGGTGCCGACACGCGCGTGGCTGCGGACATTCTGGCCGGCGTCGCGGCTTCGCACTCGTCGGGCACCTTCGACTTCACCGACAGGACCGGCGCTTCTCCGGTGGCGGGCACCTACGGCACGGCGATGACCAGCATCAACCCGTATGTGGCCTGGTTCCCGGGCGAGCGCGGGAACGCCGCGTGGGGCACGGCCGGGTTCGGCTGGGGCGACATCGAGGTCGAGGACGAGCGCGAGGATCTGCGCACCAGCCCGGCGAGGATGATGACGGGCGCGGCGGGCGGCAGCTACCAGCTGATGGAGAGCGCCATCGGCGGCGTCCGTGTCAAGGCCGAGGGGTGGGCCGGACGCGTCCTGGTCGACGGCGGCCCGCGGATCGACTCCCTCACGCTGGACATGCAGCGCGCCAGACTCGCGCTCGAGTGGACGCAGGGCTACCGCTCGGCCGGCGGCAACGAGGTCGCGATGACGATCGAGGGCGGCATGCGCTACGACAACGGCGACGGCATCAACGGCGCCGGCGCGGAGGTCGGCGGCGGCGTCCGCTACCGCAACGTCCGTTGGGGCCTGACGGCGGAAGGCCGCGGCAGGCTGCTCATCGCGGCCCGGGACGGCTACGAGGAATGGGGGTTCGGCGGCATGATCCAGCTCGATCCCGCGACACGGGGACAGGGGCTGCAGGTCCGCGTGGCTCCCTCGTACGGTGATGCGGCGAGCGGCGTGAACCAGCTCTGGGAGCGCGGGGTCTCGGGTGCCGTGCACGACCGTGCACTGGACATGGGCGCGAACGTAGACGCCGAAGTCGCCTACGGACTCGCCGGGTTCCGCGGAACGCCCTACGGCGGCTTCCGACTCGCGGAGAGCGGGGCGCGGGCCTTCAGCAGCGGCCTGCGCTACGACCTCGACTCGGGCCTCGGCCTGCGCATCGAGGGGACCAGGCGCGAGGGTGTGCTCGGCGGGGCCGAACACACCGTCGGCATCAGGGGAAGGGTGCGGTTACGATGAGTCATGGACGCTCCAACCGAGTTTTGAACTGAACCATGCATGGAATCGAAAAACGCATACAGATGAGGCGCTACATCGAGGCGGGGGTGAGCAAGGCAGCAACTGCGCGGGCGGTGGGGATCAGCAGGCGCA
>VXMI01000227.1 GCA_009841165.1 Gemmatimonadota bacterium
GGTTCGCAGCGCTGCAGGATCAGATCATGTGGAGCCGTCTCCTCTCGGTGGTGGAGGAGCAGGCCAGGACCCTGGTGCGCACCGCGTTTTCGACTCCGGTGCGCGAGGCGGGCGACCTTTCGGCCGGAGTCTTCGACCTGAAGGGACGCATGCTGGCGCAGGCGGTCACGGGGACGCCCGGGCACGTCAACGCCATGGCGGCCTCGGTGGGGTGCTTCCTGCGCGACCACCCCGTCGACACCCTGCGCGAGGGCGACGTGCTCGTCACCAACGACCCCTGGGAGGGCACCGGCCACCTCAACGACTTCACCGTCGTCACCCCGGCGTTCCTGCACGGCCGCCTGGTTGCGCTCTTCGCGGCCACCAGCCACATCGCCGACGTGGGCGGACGCGGCTTCGGCGCCGACGCCAACCAGGTCTTCGAGGAGGGCATCCGCATTCCGATCGGCTACCTCATCCGCGCCGGCGAGGTCGACGGCACGCTGATGCGCATGGTGCGGGCGAACGTGCGCGAGCCGGACGTGGCGCAGGGCGACCTGTACTCGCTGGCGGCATGCAACGAGACCGGCTGCGAGCGCCTCGCCGCGATGATGACCGAGTTCGGCCTCGAGTCGCTCGACGACCTGGCCGGGAAGATCATCACGGCGTCGCGCCGCGCCATGCTGGAGCGTATCCGCGCGCTGCGCCCCGGCACCTACCGGCACCGCATGACCATCGACGGCTACGACCGGGACCTCGAGTTCGTCTGCACCCTCGTCGTCTCGGACGACGGGATCACCATCGACTTCGACGGCACCTCTCCCCAGTCGCCTTACGGGATCAACGTGCCCGAGACCTACACCCGCGCCTACGCCTCCTTCGGGGTGCGTTGCGTGGTGGGCTCCGAGGTGCCGAACAACGCGGGCTCGCTGAGCGCGATCGAGGTAACCGCGCCGGTCGGCTGCCTGCTCAACGCGCCGCCCCCGGCCGCTGTCTCGGCCCGCCACTCGATCGGGCAGATGCTCCCCGACGTGGTGCTGGGCGCGCTCGGCCAGGCGATGCCGCCCGGCTCCGTCCCTGCCGAGGGCGCTTCCTGCCTGTGGAACCCGGTCATCATGGGCGGCCAGGGGCTGGCCGGCTCATACGGCTACGGCGACGCCGAGCCCTTCGTGGTCAACCCCTTCCACACCGGCGGCACCGGCGCGCGTCCCGGCAAGGACGGGCTGTCCGCGACGGCCTTCCCATCGGGCGTGCGCAGCACCCCGATCGAGATCACCGAGACCGTCGCGCCGCTGATCTTCTGGCGGAAGGAGTACATCCCCGACTCGGGCGGCCCGGGCGAGTATCGCGGCGGGCTGGGCCAGGTGATGGAGATCGCGCACTCGCAGGGCGCCGCCTTCGCGGTGTCCAAGATGTTCGAGCGGGTGCGCAACGCCGCGTGCGGCAGGGACGGCGGTGGGGCGGGCGCCCCGGGCCGGGTCTACATCCCGGGCGCGGGAGAGCTGCGGGTGAAGGGCCGTGAGGTCGTGCCGCCAGGGCACAGGATCGTGCTGGAGACGCCGGGGGGCGGGGGGCTGGGGGATCCAGGCCGCCGTTCCCGCGCCAGGGTGCGCGACGATGTGCTGAACGGACTGGTGAGCGGCGAGGCGGCCGCGAAGGGGTACGGTGGTGGAAGCGAGGACGGACGTTGAGGCGGTTGTTCCGTCTGCTCGCGATTCTCGCTGTCGCTACGGCCGCCTGCGAAAGAGACCCCGCGCCCACGGAGCCCGACCCGCCCGCCAACGAAGCCATCCGCACCATCGGTGGCGCACGCCCGGCGACCATGATTCGACCGCTGGACTACGCGGCCGGCACTCCGTTGCCAATCGTGATCGCCCTTCACGGCTTTACGAGCAACGCGGCCGACACGGACCGCTACTTCGGCCTTTCCCGGCGCATCGACACCGACGATATCGCCCTCATTCTCCCCAACGGGACCCGCAATCCCGACGGATTGAGCTTCTGGAACGCCACCGACTTCTGCTGTGACGGCTACGGCAGCGGAGTCGACGATGTGGGGTACCTGAACAGCCTCGTCGAAGAGGCGGGCCAGCACATCGTTCCCGACGGCGTGTACCTGGTCGGTCTCTCCAACGGCGCTTTCATGTCACACCGCATGGCCTGCGAGTCGATGCCCGGCCTCCGGGCGATTGCGAGCGTAGCCGGCACCACCTTCGACGACCCCGAGGTCTGTGAAGGGGCCGGGCCACTCTCCGTCCTGCACATCCATGGCACGGCGGACGAGGTCATCCGCTATGGTGGCGGCAGTGGCCTGGGAGGCACGCGCTATCCCGGCGCACGCGAGACCGTGGAACGCTGGGCCGCCCGCGCCGGCTGCGACCTCGATGCGTCCGAATCGCTGTCGCGCCTGGATCTGGACCGATTCCTGGAGGGTGCCGAAACCACGCGCCGCCGCTATGGCGAGGGGTGTGCGGACGGGATCCGCGTCGAATTGTGGACGATCCAGGCTGGTCCCCACGTCCCCGCATTCGACCCCGACGACATCGGACGCCGGCTGATCGCGTGGTTTCTGGAGTAGCGATTCGTTGCTACAGCCGCTCTCGAAGCGATTCCATTTGCGACGCCCCTACCCCTGCGGGCAATCGGGATAGATCACCAGCGACTCCAGGTCCTCCTTGATCGCCTCGTAGGCGCTTTCCGGCTCCACCGGGCTCTCGTTCTCGATCCACGCCCCGCACTGCGAGCCGCCGGACATCTCGCCTTCGTAGCGGATCCGCCCCGTCTCGTGGTAGATCGTGAAATCGCCCTCCCAGGTGCCGTCGCGCAGCATCGCCTCGAGCTGCGTCCCGCCGGCTTCGCCGGGGAAGTTGCGGAAGACCCTTCCGGAGTATGGCAGCAGCGTCTCGGGATCGAGGTACGTGCTGTCCTGGACGACCAGTTCGCCGATCTCTCGCGCGGGCGAGCGCCGACACGCGGACAGCACGAGCGCCACCACGAACAACAGCAACAGCCGCGTCAGCGGTCCAAAACCCATCGCCCTTGAACGTGAAGCCGGGATGCGCACAGATTCCTGCATGACCATCAATCTAGCCGAAGACGCCATCCACGCACTGAACCGGGCCGCAGCGGTGGCCGCGCGCGAGGGTTCCGACGCGACCACGCCCCGTCACATCCTGGCGGGCGCGATCTCCCAGCGCGATCCGGCGCTCATCGAGGCCCTCGCCGAACTGTCCCTCGATCTCGGCGCGCTACCCGGATCCATGCGCGACGCCCCCGAGACCTACGGCGGGCACCTCCCCTTCACTCCGCCCGCGCACGAGGTACTCGCAGCCGCCATCGAGGCCAGCACCGCCGCCGGACACGACAGGACCGGCAGCGCGCACTTCCTGGTCGGCGTCGCAACAGCCGGTGACGAGGAGTCGCGCCTTGTGTTGGAGGAGTGGGGGATGGACGGAGACGCCCTCGCGGCCGCCCTCGCCGCGCAGACCGACGACGATTCCGACGAACCCGAAGCGGGCGGAGAGGGTCCGGACACCGCCGCGGGCGACACCCCCGATCCTGGCGCCGGATCACCCGCGGCCACGATCGTCACGGCCCTGCTCCTCGCGCTTTGCCTCGCCTGCGCCCCGGACGCGTCCCCCGACACCCCACCCCCCGACGATCCCGACCCCCGGGGGGCGGCGCGCCTTCGAGGGGCCG
>VXMI01000187.1 GCA_009841165.1 Gemmatimonadota bacterium
CCGTGATCGCCCCGCGCCGGCTCGCGTGCTGGACTACCGCCGTGGCACCGGTGACGAGAAGCCGTCTCAGGTCCCGCGGGCCCATTTTCGATATCTTGCCCAGCCTTGGCTTGCCCCCGGTGGTGTGCTGTCGCGGCACGAGGCCGAGCCAAGCCGAGAAGTCACGGCCGCGCCGGAAGCTCTCCATTGGCGGCGCGAAGGACTGGATGGCCATCGCGGTGACCGGCCCGATGCCCGGGATCGTCATCAACCGCGCCGTATCTTCGTCCTCGCGGGCGCTCGCCCGGATTTCATGGTCGAGTCCATAGATCTTCTCGTCGAGCTCGTCGATTCTCCCGAGCAGCAGACCGCCCAGCTCGACGACCGCCTCCGGCAGGCCCGAGTCCCCGTCCTCCAGCGCCCCCTACCAACTGCCTGATCCGGGCTCTACCCTGCGGAGCCACAACGCCGTACTCGGCCAAGTGACCCCGAAGCGCGTTGATCGTCTGCGTGCGCTGGCGCACGAGCAGGTCACGGGTACGAAAGAGCATCCCCTGCGTCTTCTGCGCTTCCGTCTTGACCGCCACGAAGTGCATCGTCGGACGCTGCGCCGCCTCCGAGATCGCCTCCGCGTCCGGCACGTCGTTCTTGTGCCGCTTGACGAACGGCTTCACGTAGATCGGCGGAACCAGCCTCACCTCGTGACCGAGCGCCGCGATCTCCCGGCCCCAGTAGTGGGCGCTGGCGCACGCCTCCATCGCCACCGTACACTCCGGTTGCGAAGCGAGAAAACCCAGCAGCTTCCCGCGGCTCAGCTTCCGGCGGAAGGCCACCGACCCGTCCGCCCCCGCCCCGTGTACCTGAAAGCTGCGCTTTGCCAGATCGATCCCGATGATGCTAACCTCTTTCCATGTGGATGTCTCCTCCCTGTGATGGTCAGACCTCTCAAGGTCGTAATCGCTTCAGTACCATCATGGCACATCGCGATGCCGCCGGGAGGGGGCGTCCACCCCATCGGGAGTCCTCCGTATAACACGGCGGGCTGGCGAGGGGTGGCTCCGCTACCCCCTTCGAACCCCCATTCTGTTCCGAGCTTGGGGCTCGGTTCGCGGGCGGACGGCACACGACGAACCCGTGCGCCACCCGGGCCGTCGTCCTCCGCCCTGGACCGTCTTCTGCGGCTGACTCCCGATGGCGGGATCGGCACCGGTTTTGCGCGGGCGGCCATGTCGCAGAGCCGCGTCGTCCCGCGATGTCGCCGGGCCAGCCATAGGCAGCGGCCACGGCGGCGTCGAGTTGGGCGTGCGCGTCGCGAGCCATAGGGGCCGTGCGTTGTCGAGTTTCCCCGGCGTGAGCGGCTCGGGCTTGGCTTCCGCCTCGCCCCCGATCTCGGGGCCGACGAACCCGGCGGCGCCAGTTTAGGGAACCCGGACCACAACCTCACGCAGCTTGACGTACTCGAAGTCCTCCCGCGGTCGGTAGCCGTTCACCACGACATCGATCTCGTATCCGGGCGAGGTGCCGACAGTGTGTCTGAAGCAGGACACAAAGAGCGCTTGCTCCCGATGCAGGATTTCGTCATGCCATACACAGACCTCGCCGCCCACCCACATCGGGTACGAGGCATGGCCGAACACGTCCGTGCCGTCCGATCCCTCCATGTAACCCGAGAAGTGTCCGAAACGAACGTTGATTGGTGCGGCGGGCTCGCGGCCGAGAATCCCGTTGACCCGTTCGACCGGGATCTCGGGAAACGAATCGCGCGCAAGCACCCACAGGGAGTCGACGAGGGGATACTCGTGGGAAGTCAGGAGCGGGAACCTCTCCACCCACGGTACAGACTCCGGTGTGCGGCAGGAGACGACGGCAACGACCGCCATGAGCATTCCCAGCCGGATCACCTGCCGGCGGCGGGAGTGGTCCACTACCAACCTGCCGGACAGTCGCCAAGAGGACATCGCTTCCGAAACTTGCCCTGAGGGGCAATCCCAGCCAGCAGATCGCGAGCCAAGGTGTGCAGGTATTCGTGGTCCGCGAACCCTCCGGTTAGATCCCCGACCGAGCGAAAGTCGGTGAGGTCTTCCACCAGCGCGCGGAGACCCGGATCGCCGAGCGCCACCGCGAGTTCCATCGCCCGTGCGACGACGTAACGCTCCTGCGCCGCCGCCGTGAGCCGATTGCGGGCGGCCTCGATGGCGCATGGCCGCATGTCGGGGGGAATCGGTCCATCCTCGGCTATCAGTGCGAGCGTCCTGAGCCCGGACCCCACGCGGAGCACCCGCGCGTCTCCCGGTGGCCCCGTTGGCCGGACGTAATCGAGCAACGTAGGCAACGCCGCCACGCCGAAGTCGGCTAACGCATTCGTCACGACCTCGCCGGTGACGCCGAGCGCATGTTCGACCAAGAGTGGGATTCCGGCGGGGTCGTGTGTTCGGATCGTAACCGTGATGTAGGACCACGTTTCACCGCCGTAGTGCGATGGCTCGACGTCAAGCTGTCGCATGTGCCTCCATGCGGCGTCGAGGAAGACTGCCTTCAGTTCGTCGCTGGCCCGCCACCCGATACCATTGATGAACGCGAGCGCCCCGAGGGGTTCGTCGGGATCCTCGCCGCGCAGCGCCGCCATCGCCTCGGTTTCGGTCGCGGCCGGCGTCTGTCCGGGGGCCAGTTCGATCCTGCCCTCCCAAATCCGACAAGGGTCGGGGGCTTCCAGATACCCGGCCTCGTGCAACTGGCGGCCCTTGGCTTCAACGCGCCAGGCGTTGTCCGGTGGAAGGACCGGTCTACGCGACCGATCGAAAGACCCAACGAAGAGATCGGCGTTCCCGTTGAACTCGAACGCGAGTCCGCCGTCCGAAACCGTGACTTCGCCATACGAGGCCGCTTCGTAGAGGAATGCGCAGGGATAGGTTAAGTTGCCCGCCTCCAGCATATCCATCGCCACCGCGACACCCCGCCGCGGATCAACACCGATCAGGTGGTGAGTCCGCTCGGCCCCGGCCCGGACCAAGCGCTCAAGCGCGTCGAACGCGCCCGCATACGCAGTTCGATCCGGCTGGCCTTCGATCGCGGAATCCAAGAACGCGTTGCCGATAGCGAGAGTGGTCCTGCTCTCGGGATGCGCGACCGCGATGGCTACGAGCGTGTCGGCGAAGACGTCCAGTTCCGCCCGCGAGCGTAGCCCGAAGTGCTCGGGGTTCTCACTCGGGCCGGTGAACTGAGTGAGGAACAGAGCGGCATGCCAACCTGCCCGCTCCAGAGCGGAGTCATACGGCCACGGTGAGCGGGTGTCAAGCCGACTCTCAAGAAGCGCGAGAATCTCATCTGCGGAAGCCGATGTCCCCTCGAAGGGATACTGTGCTGCGAGTGCCACCGGAGCCAGCATGGCGGCCGTCGCGGCCACAAACGCGTTGATACGTCGCACCATCGTATCCGTGCCCTTGCAAAAGGCTTCGAGGGCGTAAACGCCGTCTCACCAAGCTAACACCTGCCCGATGGTCATCGGCGCAAACCAGAACGAGATTCGGATGCGGGCCACCGTCCTCCGCCGCGCCAACACAGGCGCGGGAAAAACCAGGGGGTCACAGGGGGGCGGAGCGCTCCCCTTGCCAGCCTCCGTGTTCAACACGGAGTCGGCTGGCTTGTCTCCCATAATCATGCAGATTCCCGCTTGATTTGCACGACCGGGT
>VXMI01000068.1 GCA_009841165.1 Gemmatimonadota bacterium
CCCCCGCCGCCCTCACCGAAGTAGTCGAACGCTACTGCACCCGCTGCCACAACGAGCGCAGCTTCCGCGGCAACCTTTCGCTGGTCGGCTTCGACGTCGCCGGCGCGGACGACCACGCCGAGACCGCCGAGCGCATGATCCGCAAGCTGCGCGCAGGCATGATGCCGCCGCCCGGAGCCCGCCGGCCCTCGGCCGACACACTCGCCGCGCTCGCCGAGACGCTGGAAGACATCGTCGACGAGGCCGCCCTCACCCGCCCCTACGCCGGCACGCGTCCCTTCCAGCGCCTCAACCGGGCCGAGTACGCCCGCGTCGTGTACGACCTTCTGGGCCTCACCGTCGACCCGGAAGAATGGCTGCCCGCCGACCAGATCACCGCCGGCTTCGACAACATCGCCACATCGCAGACCCTGTCGCCCACCCTCATGGACGCCTACCTGGCCGCGGCCAGCGAGATCGCGCGCCGTGCAGTTGGCGACCGCGACGCGGCGCCCACCACCGTCACCTACGCCAACCCGCCCACCGTCTCGCAGCACGAGTGGGAGCGCGTCGAAGGCGCGCCGGTCGGAACGCGCGGCGGGATCAGCGCGCTGCACTCCTTCCCGGCCGACGGCGAATACACCTTCGAGATGACCTTCATGTCGGGGTGGGGGGAGCGCTTCCACGACATCGACATCTCGGTGAACGGCGAGCGCGTCGCGCTGGTTCGCTACGGCGGCAACATCGACTTCCAGGGGCGCAAGGGCTTCCCGGTCCGCACGGACCCGGTCCTGATCCCCGCTGGCGAGCACCGCCTCGTGGCCGCGTTCGTCCGCCGCATGGAGGGCCCCTACGAGGACCTGATCCGGCCGCACGACTGGTCGCTCACCGGGACCGAGACGAGCTATGGCACGACTTCGCTCCCGCACCTCATGAGCCTGACGGTCGAGGGGCCGCACAACCCCACCGGCGTTTCGGACTTCGATGCGCGCCGCCGCGTCTTCTCGTGCCGTCCCACGACCGCCGCCGAGGAACTGCCCTGTGCCCGCGAGATCGTCGCGAGGCTGGCGGCTGACGCCTACGGCCGCGATCTCGACAGCGAGGAGGTGGACGACCTTCTCGACTTCTACCGCCTCGGCAGCGAGGACGGCGGGTTCGAGGCAGGGGTGAGGACGTCGCTGGAAGCCGTCCTTTCATCCCCCCACTTCCTCTTCCGCATGGAAAGCGAACCTGCCGGCGCGCAGCCCGGCGGGATCTTTCCGGTGGCCCCCGGGGACCTCGCGGCGCGTCTGTCGTTTTTCCTGTGGGGGAGGGCGCCCGACGCGGAGCTGCTGGCCGCCGCGCGCGACGGTTCGCTATCGAACCCGGCCGTGCTGGATGCTCAGGCTCTGCGGATGCTGGCCGATCCGCGCGCCGAGGCGCTGGCCACACGGTTCGCGTCGCTGTGGCTGCGACTGCAGGATGTGGACAAGGTCACTCCGGACGCGCTCCGGTTTCCCAACTACAGCACCCAACTGGCCGGCGCGATGCGGCGCGAGACCGAGGTCTTCTTCCACAACCTGGTACGCGAGGACGGCAGTCTGCTCGACCTGTTGCGGGCCGACTACACCTTCGTGAACGAGCGCCTGGCCCGGCACTACGGCATCGAGGGAGTGCAGGGCGAGCATTTCCGGCGGGTCCCATACCCGGACGACCGCCGGCGCGGCATTCTGGGCCACGGGAGCGTGCTGGTGCAGACGTCGCTCGGGAACCGCACCTCGCCCGTACTGCGCGGCAAGTGGGTGATGGAGGTTCTGCTGGGCGCGCCGCCGCCCCCGCCGCCGCCCGGGATACCCGACCTGGAGGAGACCGAGAGCTCGATCGAAGGCAAGCCGCTGTCCACGCGTGAGCGTCTCGAAATGCACAGCACCAACCCGAGCTGCGCGTCGTGCCACAACTTCATCGATCCGATCGGGCTGGCCCTCGACAACTTCGATGTCACCGGGCGGTGGCGGGTCCGCGAGGACGGGGCGGAGCTGGACACCCGCGGCACCTACTACGACGGCACGGAGATCGAGACGCCGGGCGACCTGTCCCGTGTCCTGCTCACGCGGCCGGTCCCGATTGTGCGGCAGTTCACCGAGGGTCTCATGGCGTACGCGCTGGGGCGCGCGATAGATTATCGGGACCAGCCCGCGGTCCGCGCGATCGCGGCCGAGGCGGCGGAAAACGACTACCGGATGTCTTCATTCATTCTTGGGGTAACCGGCAGCGTCGCCTTCCGGATGAAGCAGTCAGCTGCGGATGGCGACGGCGACGGCACCGGGTCCTGACAACCCCGGGCCCCATGGAAGAGGACCCGACCCCCGAGGACAGATGCATTTTGTGACAGGCAGGACAGTAGGTCGCCGCACTTTTCTCCGCGGCGTCGGCGCGACGGTTGCACTCCCCCTGCTGGACGCGATGGTTTCGGCGGGCCGTCTCCGCGCGGGAACGCGTGCGGAGCAGCCGACCCGGCTCATCTGCATCGAGGAGGTCCACGGGGTTGCAGGATGCAACGAGTGGGGCGCCGAGCAGAATCTCTTCGCCCCGGCCGCCGTGGGGCGCGACTTCGAGCTGAGCGACGCCAACGTCCTGAAGGCGCTCGAGCCGTGGCGTGATCACATGACGATCGTTTCCAACACCGACGTGCGGATGGCGGAGGCCTTCGCGGCGCAGGAGGTGGGAGGCGACCACTTCCGCTCGAGCGCGGTGTTCCTCACGCAGTCGCATCCCAGGCAGACACAGGGGTCGGATCTTTTCTGCGGCACGTCCCTCGACCAGCTGCACGCAAAGCGGTTCGGCCAGGAGACCGCGCTGCCTTCGCTACAGCTCTGCATCGAGCGCACCGACAAGGGCGGCGGCTGCGACTACAACTATTCGTGCGCGTACACGGACTCAATCAGCTGGTCGTCGCCCACCACCCCGCTGCCGATGATCCGCAACCCGCGGACCGCTTTCGACATGCTCTTCGGGGCGGGTGGCAGCCCGGAGGAGCGGGCGCGGCGCCGGCGCACGCACGGGAGCATCCTGGACTGGGTGGCCGAGGAGGTGTCGGGTCTGAAGCGGCAGCTTGGGGCGGTGGACCGGACCCGGGTCGATCGCTACCTCGACAGCGTGCGCGAGATCGAGCGCCGGATCGCGCGGGTCGAGGCACGCAACACCAGCGGCGAGGAGCGGGAGCTGCCCGGCGCGCCGCCGGGTGTGCCGGATTCGTTCTCCGAACACATGCGCCTCATGTTCGACCTGCAGGTGCTCGCCTTCGAGACCGACGCGACGCGCGTGGTGGCCTTCAAGACCGGGCGCGACGCCTCCAACCGCACCTTCCCGGAGAGCGGATCGGACCGCGGATTCCACCCCGCCTCGCACCACGGCGGCCGGGAGAAGGCGATCATGGAGTTCAACAGGATCTGCCAGTACCGCACGGGGCAGATGGCCTACCTCCTGAAGCGCCTGGAAGAGACGATGGACGGCGATGCGAACCTGCTCGACCGGTCCATGATCATCTGGGGCTCGCCGATGGGTGATGCCAACCTGCACAACCACCGCCGCTGCCCGCTGGTGCTGATGGGCGGCGCGAACGGTCAGCTGGACGGCGGGGTGCACGTCAGGGCCGAAGCGGGGACGCCGATGGCGAACGTGTTCACGACGCTGCTGCACAGGCTCGGCCACGACGACATGGAGCAGTTCGGGGACGCGACGGGCGAGTTCTCGCTGGACGTGACGGCGGGGCCGTGAGGCGTCGGGGGTCGCGGGGGCGCTGGCGCGGACCCGTGTTGAGGCGGTGGCTGGGCGTGGCGGTGTTGCCGTGGTTGTTGGCGGGGGCGGAAGGCGCACCGGCGGGGCATGCGGGCTCGGCCGCGATCGACGCCGACTCCCCCGTAGCCGACGCCGCCCAACGGGGCGACCTGGAGGACGTCCGCCGGCTGCTGCGCGAGGGCGCCGACGTGAACGCCCCCCAGGGCGACGGCATGACCGCGCTCCACTGGGCCGCCGCGCGCGGCGACGAGTCGCTGTGCGAAGTGCTCCTCTACGCCGGCGCGAGGGTGGATGCCGGGACGCGGATCGGCCACTACACGCCGCTGCACCTCGCTGCGCGCGCTGCGAACGAAGCCGTGTTGGGGAGGCTCTTGCGCGCCGGGAGCGACCCCAACGCCCTCACCACCAACTCGGGAGCCGCGCCCTTGCACCTCGCCGCCGCGTCCGGCGACCCGGGAGTGATCGCGGCGCTGGTGGAGGGCGGCGCGGACGTGAACGGCCGCGAGGGCGCCTGGGGCCAGACGCCCCTGATCTTCGCGGCCGCCAACAACCGCGTCGCGGCTATCGAGGCGCTGCTGCGCGCCGGTGCCGATCCTTCGCTGACGGCTCATTCGGTCGATGCAGACGCGCATGCGAGGGCGGACGCCGCCGCCGAGAGGCGAATCTCGGAGTTCCTGGCCGCCTTCAAGGAGAAGGAAGGTGGCGGTCCCGAGTGGCAGCCGACGCCGAGCCAGGTCCAGGCCGCCATGGACGCTTCCCGCGAGATCCAGCGCAAGTGGCCCGACGTGCCCGATCCTGCCGACGACGGAAGGGCGGAGGAGGGCGAGGACAAAGACGAAGCCGAAGGTGCTGCGGAGCCTGCGGGCAACAGTGAGGGCGGGAGCGAGGGCGCCGAAGAGACGCTGGAGGAGGTGACCGAGTCCGAGGAAGCGACCGAATCCGGGGAAGCGTCCGGGTCCGGGGACGAAGCCGGATCGGCGGCTCCGGACGCCGAGGCGGAGGAAGAGGATGAGGCGCCCCGTCCCATGACCTATGCCCAGATGGTCGGTGGTTGGGGCGGCCTGACCCCGCTCCTTCACGCCGTCCGCCAGGGGCACGTCCACTCGGCGACGACTCTCCTCGAGGGCGGCGCCGATATCGATCAGCCCTCGGGGGGCGATCAGACGACGCCACTGCTCATGGCGGCCGTGAACGGCCAGTTCGACCTGGCCATGCTCCTCTTGGAGCGGGGCGCCGATCCGAACCTTGCCAGCCTCGCGGGCACCACGCCCCTCTTTGCGGTATTGGAGCGGCAGTGGGCGCCACGGGCGTCGTATTCACACCCCACGGAGCACCTGCTTCAGCAAACGACCCACCTGGAGATGCTCGAAGCCCTGCTCGAGGCCGGCGCCGATCCCAACGTTCGCCTGAAGAGTCACCTCTGGTACATGGAGTACACCTTCGGGGTCCTGCGGGGGAGCGGGATCAACCTCCAGGGTGCGACCCCCTTCTGGAGGGCGGCCTACGCTCTCGACATCGATGCGATGCGACTCCTCAAGGACTACGGCGCCGATCCCGGAGTACCGACAATGAAGCCTCCGGAACGACGCCGTCGGCCGCCGCCTTCCGAAGGCGGGACGGACGAAGCCGAAGAACTCGACCCTTCCGGGCTCCCACCGGTGCCGGTGGGTGGTCCCGCTATCCATCCCATCCACGCCGCCTCGGGCGTCGGCTACGGTCAGTCGTTCGCGGGCAACGCGCACCGCCACGTGCCCGACAACTGGCTTGCAGCGGTCCGGTTCCTGGTCGAGGAATGCGGTGCGGACGTGAACGTGCGCGACGCCAACGCCTACACGGCGCTGCACCACGCCGCGTCGCGGGGGGACAACGAACTCGTGATATACCTGGTGGACCAGGGCGCCGACGTCACCGCGATAAGCCGCCGGGGTCAGACCACCGCGGACATGGCGAACGGCCCGATCCAGCGCCTTCAGCCCTTCCCGGCCACGGTTGCCCTGCTCGAAGAACTGGGCTCGAGGAACAACCACACCTGTCTCTCCTGCTGAACCCTCAGGGCTCCTTCCCGAGAGCTTCCGCGATCCGCTGAGCTACCCGCTGCTCCAGCACGCCTCGCGACTGGCAGTGGATGGGGTTGCCGCTGACCGCGCGCGGACGGCCGTAGGCGTCGATCATGGTCAGGATCTCGGTGCTTTCCGGCCCCTTCGACGTGAGCCTGGTGACCACGGAGAGCGTGATGTCGTACTGGTTGGCCATCGGGCCCGCCAGGTTCGCACCGCAGTCGATGAAGGTGTTCATGCGGTCGCCCTCGATCCGCCTGGCGGCGTAGCCCGGGGTGCCGAGCTGCATGAGGCGCGGGTCGGATTCCTCGACCGGAATCTCCATTTGGGCATAGACCCCGCCCACTACGCTCCACACCGTCGCGGCCGCTACGTCGAGGGTTCGGACCCCCACGCCGGCTTCGTTGTACATCTCGACCGCCTGGTAGCCCGCGACACGCAAGACGTTTCGACGCTCCGGGGGCAGCGGAGTGGTGTCTTCAGTCGAGCCGCCCCCACCCCCGGAGGCGCATCCAGCCGCGGCGGTGGCGAGCACCCCTGCGGCTGCCAGTACCCACATTGGGGAACGCCTGTCCGAGGGACGGATGGCGGTTCTGCTCCTCCCTGACCCCTGTCCTGTCATTGCGATTCTCCGATTTCGCGTGCGACCGCATCCGATTCGTAGATGTCCAACCCGGTCCGGCGCAGCGTGGCACGCGCACGCTCCATCCAGGACGACCGGCGAACCAGGACGAGTTCAAGGTATGGAGGCGCCGGGACCCCGTCCACGATCCGCACGAAGTGGAGGTCGCCCAGCACCTGCGGGTGCGGAATCTCGTAGCTTCGTCCTGCCCATGTGAAGCGGATCCCGTCCGCCTGCTCGAAGTCGGCCGTTTTCCAGGTCTGTTCCATGTATACCTCGTCCTCCACGGCGAAGATCCCCGGCCCGATCCTGTCACCGTGCCGGTAGTAGCCCGGCTCGAAGTCCAGGCCTTCGTACCGCT
Organism: Gemmatimonadota bacterium; assembly: GCA_009841165.1. Taxonomy (GTDB): domain Bacteria; phylum Gemmatimonadota; class Gemmatimonadetes; order Longimicrobiales; family Gaopeijiaceae; genus Bin94. The sequence continues at coordinate 6,797 of VXMI01000068.1, forward strand.
GAAAGGTCTGCTCCATCGCATGGTCGACCCCGTGCAGGTCGTCGGTGTCCGCGAGCGACTCCAGGTGATGGCGCAGTTCGTGGGTCAGCGTCTCCCAGATCTGCTCCGACCAGTCGAAGGTCGGGTCGGCTCTGGCCAGCGCCCGGAAGGAACCCCAGTGCAGGAGGACGGTCGACCGCACCGTTTCGGGTCCCTCCCAACTCGACGGATAGGACTCGGTCACGCATTCGCCCAGCGTGTAGATGCCGGGGAAGCGGGGGTGGCGGAGCGCCCTGCGGTGCACTGTCAGGCCGTCCACCCCGTCGCGGTAGCGTTCGGGGATCTCCTCGAAGACCCGGCGCGCTTCACTTTCGAAGGCGTGGAAGTCCATAGATTATGCGTTCGGTTGCGACATCCCTGGGAGGTTCGGTGTGAAGGTAGGCGGACAGCGGCGCCAGGCCGCGATGATCTTCATCCTCATCACGGTATTCATCGACGTGCTGGGGATCGGCATCATCATCCCTATTCTCCCCGAACTGATCAAGGAGTTCGCCGGGGGAAGCACGGCGCAGGCCGGCCGCTGGTTCGGCGTTCTCGCCTCCACCTACGCTCTGACCCAGTTCATCTGCGCGCCGTTGCTGGGCTCGCTGTCGGACCGCGTGGGACGCAGGCCCGTGATCCTCATTTCGCTGTTCGGCCTCGGCGTGGACTACATCATCATGGGCTTCGCACCCACGCTGGGATGGCTCTTTGCGGGACGGCTGATCGCCGGGGTCATGGGGGCGAGCATCACCACCGCCAACGCCTATATTGCCGACGTCTCGGCGCCCGAGGATCGCGCGCGCAACTTCGGGCTGATCGGGGTGGCCTTCGGCCTGGGCTTCATCTTCGGCCCGGCGCTGGGAGGCATCCTCGGGGGCATCGACCTGCGGCTGCCGTTCTTCGTGTCGGCCGGGCTCGCCCTGGTGAACTGGCTCTACGGCTTCTTCGTCCTGCCCGAATCGCTGCCGCCCGAGAAGCGGGGTTCCTTCAGCTGGGCGAAGGCGAATCCGGTGGGGAGTCTCTATGTGCTCGGATCCTACCCGCTCGTCGCGGGCCTGACCATGGTGTTCGTGTTCGTCGTGCTGGCGCAGCGGGGGCTCGAGACGGTCTGGGTGCTCTACACGGGCCACAAGTTCGGATGGGACGAGCAGATGAACGGCTTCTCGCTGATGCTGGTGGGACTGATGGCCACCATTGTGCAGGGGGGACTGGTGCGTCCGATCGTGGGGTGGCTGGGCGAGCGCCGCGCGATTCTCTACGGGCTGGTCACCGCCGTGATCACCTACCTGGGGTATGGGCTCGCGACGGCGGGGTGGATGCTGTTCGCGTTCATCGTCTTCGGCTCCATCGGCGGCGTCGCGGGGCCGGCGATCCAGAGCCTGGTCGCGGGCGCGGTGCCTTCCGAGGACCAGGGCAAGGTACAGGGCGGGATCACGTCTCTGATGAGCCTGACCAGCATTCTGGCACCGCTCATCTTCACGGCCGGGCTGTTCAGCTACTTCACGTCCGAGAGTGCCCCGATCGAGCTGCCCGGGGCGCCGTTCCTGCTCGGCGCGCTCATGTACGCGCTGGCGCTCTGGTCGCTGCTGCGGCTGTTCAGGAGGATGCCGGGGTAGGGGAGTCGTAGTCGCTCCGGATATCCTGCCCTTCCTTGCGGCTTGATTCTGCCGGAAAGCTCGGTCTATTCCTGCCGGGGAGTGTGTCGCATTTCTGCCGTTGTGATCGTTGTGTTTCTGCCGGTATCCCGGCCCGACGGCGTGGGAGTCGTACCGACAGGAGCGCTCGGGCCGTAAGGGGTCTGGGGGGTTGGACAGTTTGCGGACAGCCCGACTATCATGATAGTATTATCGTGATAGTAGTCATGCCGCAGTCAGTCCATAGGGAGCGGGAATGGGACGACGATTGGACCAACGATGGGGCACGACCAGGTTCCGCGCACGACGCCTGGTGCCGGCCCTGGCGTCTGGCTCGGTATCATTGTTGTCGATTGTGGCCATCCACGCATGCACCACGGATGGCCCTCCCAAGCCCAACGGCGAACTCCGCTTTTCCCCTTCCGCACCCGTCGCGGGTGGCCAGATCGCGGTCACCTACTCGTCAGCGACGATGCTGGCTGGCGAACGGAACCTGGCCCTCCGAGCACACTTCCGAACACGGGACGACGAACTCTACAACGGCGGACTTCGCAATCACCGGATCGCCACGATGGTCAGGCAATCAAACGGCGACTTCACGAGCGGCTTCATCCTTCCCGACTCGGTGGTCTACGCGGCCTTCGCGGTGGAAGATGGCCAGGGCAGACGGATCGACGCGGACGGAGGCAAGCTCTTCGAACTCCTCGTCCACGGTGCCGACGGTGAGCCTTCGTATCATGCCCTCGTGCAACGTGCGTACGACTTCGCGGGCCGCTACTGGATGACCAGCCTCGCATCAATCCGGAGGGCCACACAGCTCTATCCCGACTCCCTCGGTGGATGGGGCCTGCTTCGCTTCTTTGAGAGGGTCGCGCTCGGATCCGGCGGCGGAGACAGCCTGACGACCTGGCACAGGCAGAACTTCGCCGCCATCCATGCACGCTATTCGGAACAACGACCGCTCGATCCTGCATCGGTTGCGGCCATTCAGGATTATGCCCGTACCGTAGCCGACTCCGCAGAGGTGGAGTTCTGGACACGCCGGCTCCTCGACGAGGCTCCGGGTACCTACGCGAGCGAGCAGCAAAGGGCGATGTCCACGTACCTGCGATGGTCCGAAGACAGGGATGCCGAGTCGGCACTTGCGGCGTTCGAGGAGTACTGGTCCCACGCGCGCGGACGGGGCACACAGATGGCCGAGTTCGCTCTGTCAGTTGCAATCGATGGCAGGGATCCCGAGGCGGTGGGTCGCTGGACGGAGCGGATGATCGAGGACGATCGAAGAGGACAGTTCTTCGTCGCCAACCGGCTGCGTCGGCTCCCTGAGCGTCGGGAACGCGCGCTCGAACTGGCGCTTGAAGCGATACCCGCAACGCTGCCGTTGGAAGCAGGTGAGGTGGATCTGGCTGCCGCCGAGGACAGGGCGCTCGGGCAGACAACCCCGGTATACGCCCGATATCGCGTTCGGGCGCATGCTGCAGCTCTACGGGGATACAGCCGGGTCCTGGAAGACGCCGGACGAATCGACGAAGCCCTCGATGCAATGGTGGCGGCGGCTTCAGCGTCGATAGATCCCGGCATATTCCGCAGGCTGGCGGAATTGCGCATGGCGCACGGCGATACAGCGGGTGCCGCGCGAGACTACGCCGTGGTTGCCGCGGATCCGGGCACATCCGAAGGGGAAGCCGACTCGCTGGCCGCTTTGGTCGGATTGCGCCCGGAAACTGCTGGATGGAAGCGTCTTCTCGATTCGGCACGGGAGGCGATCCATCCACGCGTTCTCGCCGATACCGTCGGTTGGACACCGCAACCCAGCCTTGTGGATGACGCCGATGGAAACCGGCGATCGCTATCGGAACTCCTGGAAGGGCGCCCCACCGTTCTGGACGAATTCATCGCGACCCAGGGGATTACCTATCCCGTCTACTACGATCTCCGACGGGAGGCGACCAACGCCTTCGGGATCAGCGGCACGCCCACGCATCTGGTAGTCGACGCCGACGGACGGGTGCGGTTCGCATACTCGGAGCTCTCCGAGATTCCGCTTCAACTCGATGCGCTGGCCGGTACGGACGGCGCGGTGCCATGAGCGATTCCGCGACCAGACGCAAACCAACTGGAGGAACTGCGATGAGACGAAGGACGATGAGCCGGCTCGGTGAAACCGAGATGGAGGTGCTCCGGCATGTGTGGGCACTGGGAGAGGCGTCGGTAGCCGATGTCTACTCGACCATCCTGAAAGACCGTGCCATCGCCTACACGACGGTCATGACGGTAATGAGGAAGCTGACGCGCAAGGGCTTTCTTCACTGTGACAGCACTGGCTCCCGGTATCTGTACACACCAGCGCGTGCGCCCGCCAAGGTGCGTGAGGAACTCGTGCAGGACCTTCTCGATCAGGTCTTTCAGGGTTCTGCATCCGCTCTCGTCCAGACACTGGTTCGCAGTGAACGAATCCCGCCGGGTGAGCGTGCGGAGATCCAGAAGCTGTTGATGAGCCTGGCAGAGGAAGGGGAATCCGATGTTTGAGGCATTGGCCGCCATCGGAGAAGCGAGCCTGGCCGCGCTCTGGTTCCCGGTCATGGCCTGGAGCGGGCTGGCGGCGTTGATGATGCTCGCTCTGGCCTCGGCCCGCAGGCTGCACCCCATCGCTGGGTATCGACTTCGTCAAGGGATACTGCTGGCGCTGCCCGCCGCCGTCGTGATGGCCCCGTGGATACCTGTGCCGGAATCGCTGAGACCGGCGATTCCGGCCGCGCTGGGAGGCTCACCAGCGGCAACCTTCCCGGACCCGGCGACGCGCGGGCAACCGTTGGCGGAGCAGGTCGATGTCGCCGCGATTCTTCTTGGCGTGGCAACAACAGCTGTCATTCTGTTGGCCCTGATCCGCATCTCCGTCCTTTTCCGCGACCTGCGCAGACTTCACAGACTTCGCGCAGCGGCCAACACTCTCGACGATGATTCCGCCAACCGGACGCTGCGGGACCTGGCGGATCGCTTCGCTGTCCAACGCCCGGTGAAGTTGTTCGAAGGACCGGACGGCTGTGTACCCATGACGTTTCACTGGCGGCGCCCGGCGATTGTCGTTCCAGGCGGCCTCGTCCGGGATCCCTCTGCCCTGCGCATCGTCCTCACGCACGAGCTGATCCATGTGCGTCGCCACGACTACATCTGGACGCTGCTCGACTGCCTCACGTCGGCGGTGTTCGCCTTCCACCCCCTGACCTGGCTGTTGCGGCGCGGGATCGATCGCTGTCGCGAGACCTCGTGCGATGCGGAAGTCGTGGCAGGGGGCGTCGCGCGGCCGGACAAATACGCGAAGGTGCTGGTTCAGACCCACGACCAGGCACGAGTACCGATGACGGCGGTCGCAGCCGGGATGGCCACGCGATCGCCCACGATCAAGGAAAGGCTGGAGGCCATGCAGCAGTTTGCAAACACCAACCCCACATCGCGGTTGCGGACGGGCAGTGCGCTCGTCGGCGGCCTGCTATTCCTCGTTACCACAACCCTCGCTGGATGCGCCGGAAGGGCCGAACCGCCGGACTCGTCCGGAGCATCGGCGGCGTTTTTCGATAACGACGTCGGCTACTTCATACCGTCGGTTTCCGACACCGGGCAGTACTGGAGCGTGCCGTCTTCCCGCACCGAGGACGCGATGGCGAGTGCTCTCCGACGACTGGAAGTCGAACTGGACTACCTGCGGGAGCGGCAGGATGAACTGAGGACGCTATCAGACGCGATCCCCCGGACACGTGACGGGTTGCCGCCCCAGGGTGAGGACTACGCGGAGTACTCCGACCTGGTCAAGCACCAGATCTTGCTCGACGATATGTACCAGGAGCGCCTGAAACAGTTCGAGACCCTGAGGCTGCATCGAGAGACGCTCCGGCGGCTGAGGGAGAACGGATCCTGAGAACCGACCTCGTGGCGCACACCGCCTGATCCGCCCCTGTAGCGGCCAGCTACCTGCCCTCCCGCGCCCACGGATACGGCCCTGCCATCTCCACCCCGTGCGCCTCGAAGAGCAGCTCCACGAGCCGTTGCCATGCGCGCGTGCTGGTGGAGCGCCCGTAGGCGGACTTGGTCTTGTGCGCGATCACCAGGTCGACGGCCGGGAAGACGCTGATCCACTGGCCGACCGCGCCGCTCCCCGTGTAGGCGCCCTCGAAGGGGCCGCTCACCCGAGGCCCGTCGAACACCCACCACATGTAGCCGTAGCCGAAGTGCCCGTCACGCCTGCGCGGCGGGTTCATCTCCTCCAGGGGCGTGACGACGCTGACGATACGGCGTGCCCACTGCTGCGAGATCACCTGTTCGCCGTCCCACGCGCCCTCGTTGAGCATGAGGTGGCCTATGCGAGCCATGTCCCGCGTGGAGAGCCAGAAGTGGTACGCCGGATTTCGCGAGACGCTCAGGTTGCCGCTCTTTCGCTGCGCCGACCTGTCCCAGTCCTCAAAGCCCAGTGGGATGGCGAGCTGGGCCTGCGCCTCGTCGTAGATGTCCCGACCGGTTAGCTGCTCGAAGACGGCGCCCGCGGCGTTGAAGTCCCAGTTGCTGTACAGCATGTAGGTTCCGGGCTGCTGCGAGCCGCGCTCGGGCGCTTCGGCCAGGTTGTCGCCTGAGTTCGAGGCGGGGTGGTAGACTCCCGAGCGCGCCGTGACCAGGTGGTCGACCGTGGCCTGCCGCTCGATCGGGAGGAGGCCGCCGACATCGTCGATACCGAGGCCAGCCATCGTGGCGTCCAGATCGATCGCGCCGTTCTCGACCCAGTGCCCGTACAGCATCGCCAGGATGCTCTTGCGCACCGATGCGAGGTACGACAGCTCCTCGATGTCGCCGAAGGTGAAGACGACGCGGCCCTTGTGTGCGACCACCACCCCGGTGGAGTTGGCGCTGTCCCGCAGGAAGACGGAAGCGCGCGAGAGCGTCTCGCGGTCCCAGCCGTGTTCCGCGAGCTCGCCGCCGCGCACCACTTCCCATTCCTCGCCAGGGAAAACGCATTCGTCGCACTGGGCCGCGAGAGGCGGGGCAGGCGCGAACGCGAACGCCGTGACTAGAACGAAACCAGAGATCCGGCGCGTCATTGGACCACCTCTCCTTCCACACCAAGCTGGCCCAGCAGAAAGGCCAGCTCCATCGCCGAATTCCGCACGTTCCTGCTGAACGTCCGACCGCCCGCGTGCCCGGTGCGCGGATCGTAGTCGAGGATCACCGGCAGCCCGGAGCTGGTGGCCGCCTGCAGCCGCGCCGCCATTTTTCGCGCCTGCAGCGGCGGTACGCGCGTATCGAGATCGCCCTGCGTAAGCATCACCGCCGGGTAGGCCACCCCGTCGCGCACATTCTGGTATGGCGAAAATGTCCGCAGCACCTCGAACTCCTCCTTGACGGCCGCGTTCCCGTACTCGAGCAGCGCCGGCATGTTGTTGCTGTCGGTGAACTGGTAGAAGCGCACCATGTCGAGGTCGGGCAGGCCGCAGAAGACTGCGCGATACAGGTCGGGCCGCTTCGTCAGCGCCGCGCCGACGAGCAGCCCGCCGTTGCTGACGCCGCGGATCGCGAGGCGGTCCGGGTTCGTGTAACCGTTGTCGATCAGCCATTCGGCCGCCGCGATGAAGTCGTCGAACACATTCGGCTTGTTCTCGAGCATGCCGGCCCGGTGCCAGGTCTCGCCGAACTCGCCGCCGCCGCGGAGCGTCGCCACCGCATAGACGCCTCCCTGTTCCATCCAGGCTGCGGCGCCCGTATTGAAGCGCGGCGTCTGGCTGGAGTTGAAGCCGCCGTACCCGTACAGCAGCGTCGGTGTGTCGCCGTCCGGTTCGTACCCCCGCCGATGCGCCACGTACATCGGCGCCACCGTCCCGTCCGCCGACGTGTACCACACCTGCTTCACCTCGTAGCCCGCCCCGTCGAAGGGCACGGCCGACGCCAGCCACGGCACGGTCTCCATCGTCTCCAGATCGATCCGCACGATATGGGAGGGTGTAACGAAGGATGTGAGGGTGAGCAATCCCGCCCCTTCACCCCACTGGCGCAGCGTCGCCGTGTGGTATTCGGGAAGGGGGATCTCACCCGTCCGCGTCCCGTCCAGATCGTAGCGCACGATCCTGCTGCTCACGTTGTGCAGGTAGTTGGCGTAGATCTCGTCGCCGATGATCTGGTAGCTCATCAACAGGTCGTCGGTCTCGGCGATCACCTCGCGCCAGCTGGAGGGATCGGTGCGGTTCAGGTCCACCGCCATGACGCGGTTGTTGGGCGCGTCCACGTTGGTCAGCAGGAACAGCTCGCCGCGCACGAACCGCGGGTCGAAGCGGGCCGGGGCGCCCACGATGAGCGGCTCCGGTCCGCCACCGGAACGCAGGTCGTGCAGATAGACGTCGGCGCGGGCCCACCCATGCCGAACCGTGTAGACCAGGTATCTTCCGTCGCCGCCCTGCGTGGTGTTGATGAACTTCTCCGGCCCGTGCCCCTCGCCGAACAGCTCGATGTCGTCGGCGAAATCGGTGCCGAGAGTGTGGTGCCGCACCCTGGGACCGGACTCCCGCGACCTCGGCGTGTAGTAGAACCCCGTACCCTCCGGGTCGAAGAAGGTTGACCCGTACAGGAAGTTCGGCAGGCGGTCGGGCAGATCCTCGCCGCTGGTGAGGTCGCGGATCCGGATCTGCACCTCGTCCTGCCCGCCGTCCCGGATCGCGTACATCATGAGGTTGCCGTCCGGCGAGAAGTCGCGGACGCTCACGCTCGTCGTGCCGTCCGGATGGATGTCGAGCGGATCGATGACCATCTCGAAGTCGCCGTCCGGGTCGATCGGGTCGCGCTGGGGCTCGTCGGGCGCGGGCCGGCGGTAGATGGCGGCCACCTCGCGGTCGGGCCTGCGGAAGGTGAAGTACTCGTAGTCGCCCGCACGGCGTGGGAACAGCGCCCCCTGCGCGTTCATGAGCTCGCGCAGCCGGGACTCCAGCGCCTGCCGCAGCGGTGTGTCGCCCACAATCCGCTCGGCGTAGGCGTTCTGCTCGGCGATCCACGCCCGCGTCTCGGGGCTGTCCTGGTCCTCGAGCCAGCGGTAGTCGTCGGTGATGGCGACGCCGTGCAAGGTGTCGACCACCGGATCGCGCCGCGTGTCGGGCGAGGGCGGGTATGCCGAGCAGGCAGCCCCGGCGAGCATCGTAGCGGCGACAAGGACGAGGGTTCGGTACGGCATGGCTGGCTCCGGCTCCTGGTGCGGCGTGGTGGCCGCATCGCTCTCGGGCATGAACCGCAAGGTGGCCATGCGTGACTGCGAGCCGCAAGACAACGGCCGGGTTGTCCGGGCGGCAGCCGCGCCAGGGGGAAGGGAGCTGGCCGCGCGAGGTGCTCGGTCATTCCTTTGCCCCCGGAACCAACGGGGTCGGCACCGGTGTAGTGTGTGTATCGTGCAGGACCCGTCGTGCTCATGGTTCAGCTTATTGTCTATCCTGAACCAACGCCCACACGGGTTCCTGGAATACCTGGACGCCGCGGCTCCACGATCCGCGGCGGCTGGCAGCTACCGGATTGGGGTGCCGGCGCTCTCCGTCAATACCCGGAACAGGTCGCTGATGTGCGCGGTCATGGCCCCGGGCCGGCCGTCGGCGATCGTGCGCCCGTCGATCTCGGTCACGGCGGCCAGTTCGCCCATCGTTCCCGTGCAGAAGGCTTCGTTGGCGCGGTAGGCTTCGGTCAGCGACAGGTCCTTGACGCGGTGGGGGATGGCGTTGCGCTCGCAGAGTTCGAGCACGGTCGCGCGCGTGATGCCTTCGGGACAGGCGACAGCGTGGCCGGTCATGACGACGCCGCCGGTCACGATGAAGAAGTTGGTCGCGTTGGTCTCGGCGATGAAGCCGCGCGGGTCGAGCATGAGCGCGTCGTCGGCGCCGGCCGCGTTGGCCTCGATCTTGGCGAGGATGGACTGGAGCAGGTTGGCGTGGTGGATCTTGGGGTCGAGCGCATCGGGAGCGAATCGGCGGAGCGAGCTGGTGACGAGGCGCAGGCCCGAGCGGTCGTAGACCGGCGCCTTGTGTTCGGCCAGGACGATGAGGGTGGGGCCGGCGCGGTTGAGGCGGGGGTCCATGCCGCTGGTATACTTGACGCCGCGGGTGAGGGTCAGGCGGATGTGGACGCCGTCGCGCATGTCGTTGGCGGCCAGGGTACGCCGGATCTCGGCGATGATCTCGTCGTTGGTCGGGACGTCGGTGAAGCCAAGTGCGAGGGCGGAAGAGCGGAGCCGCGCGAGGTGTTCTTCGAGCTTGAAGATGCGGCCGTCGTAGAGGCGGAGCCCCTCCCACACGGCGTCTCCACCCTGGACCACCGAATCGAAGGGACTTACGCCCGCCTCGTCACGGTGTGCGAGCTTGCCGTTGACGTTGACGATCAGGTCGCGGTTGCGTTCGTCGAAGCGTTGGAGCATGGGCTCGCTTGCCAAGGGACACGGGACAGGGCGGATTGTAAATGACACATTACATTTTGACAAGGCGAGTTTACTTCTCGCGGATCCGTGACGAATTCCGGGCGCCTACCCACGGGTCAGAACCTCGCGCAACGCGTCCAGTTCCGCCGCAATCTCGATCGACTTCGCAGGCCGGTCCATTACCCGCGCAATCCCTGGCGGGATCGGCAGCGTCTCCCCGATCAGCGGCTCGACCGTCTCCGCGAACTTCGCGGGGTGGGCGGTTGCCAGGACAATGCCGCGTGCACCGGGCCACCGCTTCATCTCTCGGCGCAGACCGAGTAGTCCAACTGCCGTGTGCGGGTCGACCGCGAGCCCTCGACGCTGCCACAGGTCGCGGATGCAGTGGCGGGTGTGGGAGTCCGTCCAGGATGAGCCGGTGAGAATCGAGTGCAACGTGCCCGATTGAGGACCGTATCGCGCCGAGTCTCCGGGGCGACCGCCGTCACCCCCGAAGAGGTGCAGAATCCGCTGGAAGTTGCTGGGATCACCTACATCCATGGCGCTCGAGATCGTCTCGACGGAGGGGCGGGGGTAGAAGCCGTGGCCGGCAAGGTATTCCGGGACGACGGAGTTCTCGTTGGTCGCGGCGACGAAGCGCGCGAGGGACATTCCGAGCGCGCGGCGCGCGATCAGGCCGGCCGTGAGGTTGCCGAAGTTCCCCGAAGGAACCGAAACCACCAGTTCGCTGTCCGGTGACTTCTGCGCGAGTTCGGTCAGGGCGTGAATGTAGTAGAAGGTCTGCGGCAGAAGGCGGCCGATGTTGATCGAGTTGGCCGAGGTGAGGGAGAGCGCGGCGGTCAGGGCCGGATCGGCGAACGCCTGGCGGGCCAGACGCTGGCAGTCGTCGAAGGTGCCGCGGACGGCCACCGCCGTGACGTTCCCGCCCAGCGTGGCGAACTGGGCCTCCTGCCGGTGGCTGACCTTGCCCAGGGGGTATAGAACCACCACGTGTACGCCCGGCAGGCGGTGAAAGGCGTGGGCCACGGCGCCGCCGGTGTCGCCAGAGGTGGCCGTGAGGATCGTAACCGGGGGCGAGTCGTCGTCACGTAGCGCGGACATCATGCGAGCCATGAAACGCGCGCCCACATCCTTGAACGCGTGGGTGGGGCCGTGGAAGAGCTCCAGCATGTGGATGCCGGGCTCGATTTCGCGCAGGGGAACCGGGAAGTTCAGCGCGTCGTGAACCACCGCGCGGAGGAGGTCGTCCCTGATTTCGTCGCCGAGGAAGTGACGTGCGGCCACGAAGGCCCGCTCGGGGAAGGTGAGGGTGGGCAGGACCGCGCGAGCTCCGTCCGGCAGGGGTAGGAGTGCTGCCGGGACGAAGAGCCCTCCATCCGGGGCCTGGCCGAGAAAGAGGGCCTCCTGGAAGGTCCACTCCCTGCCTCCAGGGACTTCGCGGGTGCTGATCAGCATGCGGGAGCTAGCGGGTGCCGATCCTCAGATCCAGGATACGAAAGGGTGCATCCGGAGGGATGTTGATGAAGCGCACACTCCCGGGAAACAACTCCACCAGGCGAAGTACCTGACCGACATCGTTGGCGTCGAGGTCATCGTCCGCAGCGACAGCAGCCACGATCAGGCGGGAGCCTGCAGGCAGCCAGCACGCCCCGTAGAACCCGTTGGCGCTCACGGGAGCCTCCGCAAGGATCTGCCAGGTCCGGCCTGCCAGTTGGTCGAGGTCGAGGGACTCGAAAAAGCTCCCCGCTTCGAACGCGGTGGAATACACTCGGACCGACATTTCCTCGGCGGGCTTTGGCGTCTGGCCGGTCAACCTGCCGGTCAGGATGACGCTTCGCGCGACCCAGTCCACTCCGGACAACATGGGGGCGGCGGGCTGTGCAACCCCGTCGCAAATGTCGTTGATGACCTCTTCCAGCGACGGAGCTTCAAACTCGATAAGCTCCAATTCGTCGATGTCCTGCCCCATCCTGACTTCGGCCCACTCTGGTTGATAGGCCACCTGCGTCAGGTAGGGGTGCTCCCATTGGACCGTGTAGGTGCCCGTGCCGAGGTGCGTGAGTTCGAAGCGACCCCGGGAGTCGGTCAGCACTTCGGTTCCCTCGCCTGAAACGAATACACGCGCCCCGGGCAGCCCCGCTCCCGTGCTATCGAAAACCGTGCCCGCAATCCGGCGCCCCGGGTTTCCCTGAAACACCGTCCCATTATTGTCCTGGGCTCGGAGCACCTCTCCCTGCTCCAGGGTGATGCCGTCGAGTTCGACTCTCGATCTGTTGCCGAAACCTTCCGGGTCCACTCTGGCACGGAACAAGCGCAGGCTCCACGAGGTCACGATCCAGGTGCCGTCCGGCAGCGCCTGGAATTCTACCCTTCCCCCCGGCTCGGCATCCATGAGCGATTCGGGCGCATTGATATTCAGGTATTCGAATTCCAGCCGCCTGAGGCGCGATGTCGCCTCGTCCAACCACATGGTTCCAGCGATTTCGGGCACGTTCCGGTTGGGCAAAGGTTCGAAGTCCAGTCCAACCACGCCCGCCTCGTTGCTTCGGCCCCCTCGGATCAGAAGGCAATGCGTGTCCAGAAAAGCATCGGACAGAAGCACCTCCGCATCGGGTGCCCAGAAGAAGGACTCGTCAGGCGAATAGCGCGCGAATCCTTCCGCCCGCAAAGAGTCCGCGGGTCGCGAGACATACGGTGCCGCAGCCAGCAACTCCGAGTAGATTCGGTCTTCGGTCAGGACCGTGTGGACGCGGCGATCGAGCCGTCGCTTGATGCGAAGAACATCGTAGCGGTAAAGGCCCAGTTCCTGCGTCCAGGCCGCGGCCTCCAGCGCCTTCCGGGCCTCTTCCCAGACTCGGGTCACCGCCAGCCCCTCGCCGGGCCGAACCCTGCATTGTCGATCGGCGACGGCCTCGATGCCCCGAAGCGAGATTGCCTCCACGTCGGCGCGGATTTCGATGACCAGGGTATCCCCCGCGGCAAGATCGAAAAAATCGGAATAGCTGGTGGCGTAGCCGATCCGTTCGGCTCTCAGGCGGAAATTGCCGGGCCGGGGCGCCTCCAGTTGGAAGAGGCCGCTGTTGGAACGGCTGAGCACCCTCGCTTCTTCGAGCTCCTGGGGGTTGACCAGAACGATCATAGCCGTGCCAATGCTGCTTCCGTCCAAGGCGTCCAGAAGGCGGCCCCGAACCACCTGACCTTCCGCCAATGCCGGACCCAGCAGGCTCACCAGACAGGCCGTCGCGCAACAGCTCTGTTTCGTCTGACGCAACCAGGTCAACATGGGCCCAAACTAGCGGGCCTCCGTGATCCGTGCACCCGCCGCGCGAGCGGCAGAAATCACCGTGTCGGATTCGACACCGGCCTCGTCGCGAAACGCTTCTGCCATCGCGGTCACGACCCTCTCCGCAGGGTCCCGCCCCCGACACAACGCAAAGACCGACGGACCCGAACCCGAGAGCCCGGCCCCGATAGCTCCCGCTTCCACCGCGCTCGCCCTCACCCTTTCGAATCCGGGTACCAGCTTCCCCCGCACGGGTTCAGCCACCGCATCGCAGAGGCACCGCGCGATCAGCTCCCAGTCGCCTCGGAACAACCCGGCTACCATCCCGGCCGCGTTCCCCCATTGCTGGACGCCCGCCATGAGCGGGATGGTGTGGCCCAGGATCATCCGCGCCTGTCGCGTTTCGACCTCCATGTGGGGGTGCGCGACGGCGACCACTAGGTCGTCGGGGGTCGGCAGCTGCACCATCTGTGGGGGCGTCCCCGGAAGCACCAGGACGAAGCCACCGATCAGCGATGGCGCGGCGTTGTCCGCGTGATTGGCGCCGGATCCCTTGCGCTCTCCGATCATGGCGCATTCCAGCAGCGCGGTCCGGTCGAGATTGCCGCCGAGCAGCGCGTCGGCGGCCACGGCGCCCGCGACCGCGCTCGCCGCACTGCCGCCGAGTCCGGACGCCATGGGGATTCCCTTGCGGACCTGGATCGCAACACCCGCCGCCGACTCCAGGCGGTTGAGCACGCCATCCACGGCCAGCGCGGCCGCGTTGCGGGCGGGGTCGGTCGGCACTCGCCCGGCGTCGCCGGACACCGTGACCGAGACGATCCCGGTCCCTTCCACGGCGCGCACGACGACTTCGTCGCCGATCCCCTCGAGCGCCATCCCGAAGATGTCGAAACCGCAGCCGAGATTCGAAACCGACGCCGGGGCAAAGACGCGAACCGTGTGGGGGAGAGCGTCCCGATCGGGCATGTCAGCGCTCCCGCCGACGCCCATGCCCCCGCCTGAACGGCATTGCCACCATCCCCGGCAGCGTGGCCCAGTCCCGGCGCTCCATGTCCTCCAGCCCCAGCGTCAGCGCCCGCGGATCCGCGACCAGCCGGAAGCTACCGAAGATCCGGTCCCAGAACGAAAAGACGCTGGAGAAATTGGAATCGGTCTCCGGCTGGTAGTCCGAGTGGTGGACCCAGTGCATCCACGGCGTGACGATGAGCCATCGCAGCCACCGGTCCGCACCGGCCGGCACTCCCACGTTGCCGTGATGAAAGAGGATCACCGGCAGCAGCACGGCCTCGTACAACAGCACCTGCCCGACCGTCATCCCCAACAACGGCAGCACGGCCAGCCGCGCGACCGACGAGAGCACGATTTCGCCCGTGTGGAAACGCAGCCCGGAACTGGCGCTGAGTTCCCGATCGGCGTGATGCACCGCGTGAAACCGCCACAGGAAGGGGACCGCGTGGTTCAGCCGGTGCCAGAGGTACTGCCAGAGGTCAAGGAGAACAAAGCCGACAGCGAAGGCCCACACACCCTCCACACCGAGCCAGTGCAGCACGCCGAAGGAATTCCCGCGGGCCCACTCGGTCGCGACCAGGATCGCCCCGGCGAAGAGCAGCGAAGCGACCGCCGCATTGAGCACGCCGAGCGCCACGTTCGAGACATCGTGCCGGGCCCGGTCGCGGCGCCCTTCGAACATCGGAACGAGCCCCTCGACGAGCCACATGAAAGCGAGCGCGACCGTGGCCACGACCGGCTTGAATGTGGTGAGCGAGTCGATCATTGCGTGCTTCCCCGTGCGGGGGTGCGAACTGGACGCGGCCGGGCAGCCTTCATGACACGAAAAATGCGGGTGGCCGCCGTCGCGGTCCAGCATCGAGTCCTCGAGGGGACGGCCAGGAGCATGCGTCGGTGAGTATGTGCCGGTGACTTGACCGGCGGGAAGCGTCGGGCAAGAATACGTTGGGATCGGGATGTGCGAGGAGCGTTATCGTCCAGGCCGAGGGTGTCCACGATGGATGCACACAGTAGCAGTCTCCCCGTGGCCATGGAACGGAGGATCGTTGAGGCTTCCGTTGCGAATGCGCTCCCCCACTTCGCGCCCCTCGCGATCTTTCCGCTCGTCGCGTGCGCTGCGGTATACGGCGGCTGGTGGATCGCGGTGCCGCTGGTCTTCTACGCGCTCGCGGACCGCTTCGACAGGATATTCGGCCTGGAGGAGCGGAACATGGATCCGGCCACCACCCGCGAGAGCCAGTTGTTTCTGTACAAGCTCTCGCTCTGGCTATGGGCGGTGCTCTGGCCGGCCACGTTCGTCTTCGCGCTCTGGCAAGTACTGGTCTCCGATCATTTGGCCCTGTGGGAAATCTGGAGCGTGGCCGTGATTCTCACGATGGTGGGACAGACGGTCTTCATCGTCGGCCACGAGCTGGTCCACCGCCGCGTTCTCTGGGAGCGTCGCCTCGGCGAGTTCCTCCTGGCTTCCGTCTCCTACCCGCACTATGCGACCGAGCACGTCTACATCCATCATCCGTGGGTGTGCACGCCCCTGGACCCGGGGTCCTCGCCGAAGGGTCTGAGCTTCTGGCGATACCTGCCCGCGGAGATTGCGAACAACCTGTTGGGCGCCTGGCGCTTCGAACGCCGCCGCCTGACGCGTCGCCAGCTGCCGGCGTGGCACCATACGAACGCGTTCTGGCGCTACGGCGTGCAGCTCATCTTCTGGTACGGGATCATACTCTGGATGGGCGGTCCGTGGGCGGCTCTGGCCTACGTGGTGCTGTGCGGCAACGTCCTGTTTTCGATGAAGATCAGCAACTACGTGCAGCACTACGGGTTGCGACGGATCCGCACGCCGGCCGGCCGGTTCGAGCCCGTCAAGCCGCGCCACGCCTGGAGCGCGGCCTACAAGTTCACCAACTGGCTGTACTACAACATGCAGCGCCACGCCGACCACCACACGTCGAACCGGCGCTATCCGCTGCTTCAGCATCACGGCGAGGCCGCCTCGCCGCAGCTGCCGGGCAGCTACATTCAGATGAACGGCCTGGCCCTCTTCCCCAAGCGGTGGTTCAAGACCATCGACCCCCTGCTCGATCTTCAGCGGGCGCAATTCTATCCCGAGATAGACGACTGGAGCCCCTACGACAGCCGGGCGTTCGCGGCGCGCCCAGACGCGTTCGACGTGATCGCCGAGATTCACGCCGCCGCCCCTCGCATCGCCGGATGGATCAACCGTACCCCGGCGTTGCTCGACATGCTCAGGGAGCGGGAGTTCACGGACCTGGAGCTCCCGGAGGGACTCATGCCGGACCCGCAGTCCGAGGCGATTGCCCGGTGCGGGTTGGCGCGCCTGTACTGGACGCACGAACTCAGTCTGGCGGAGATGAAGGCTCAGCTCGCCGACATTCACGTGCAGGACGCCGGCGAGGCAGTGGACGCGGCGCGTGAGTGGTCGAATGGCAAGGTCTTCCAGATCGCCGTACACACGATGCGCGGGAGCCTGTCGACCGACGAGGCGGCGACGGCGTTGTCGCGTGTCGCGGAGGCCTCCATCGTCAGCGCGCTGTCCGCGGTGGAGGAGGACTTCGCCGATCGCGGTGTGCCGCGAGGCAGCGGCGGCGTGGCGGTCGTCGTGCAGGGGCCCCTGGCGAGCGGAGAAGCCATGCCGGACGAGACGCTCGACATCCGGTTCGTGTACGAGGGCACTCCGGCCAGGCACTATCGGAAACTTTGCGGCCGCTTGCGGAAGGCGCTTCGCGCGCTGACCCGCAACAACCTGCTGCTGTCGCACCAATCGTTCGCGCGTGGCGGGGCGGGCGAGATTCAGCCGCTCGACGCATTCGCCGAACAACTCCGCAACCCCGATTCGGGACTGGATCCGGTGGCTCTGTCGCGGGCCCGGTGCGTGTGGGGATCGGGCGACGAAAACGTTGCGGAACGGGTCTCCGGAGAGCTGCGCGAGGCGCTGGGCAAACGTTCGGCTCGCGAGATGCTGCTGGCTGAATTGCGCGAGCCCGGAGAGCGCGCCGTCGAACCCGGCTTGCCGGGTTTGCAGTCGATTACCACGAGGCGAGGCGGTCTTCGGGACATCGAGCGAGCCGCGCTGTTCCTGCGCCTGGCGCCCGGCGGCGATGCGGCGGCACCTCGGGCGGGCGACGCGGAGCGTGCTTTCCGGACGGCGGGCGATCGTGGATTGATCACCGAGGATGCCGCCGAACGGCTCGCGGCGGCGGCGGCGCTGTGGCGGAAACTCCGCGGCGCGCTGCGGCTTGTCGCGGACGACGGGTTCGAGGCCGAATCGGCGGCCATCGGAGCCAGGGCCACGATCGCCGGCATCTGCGGGGTGGACGATTTCGATGCGCTCGCCGCGCTGATCGAGGAAACCGCGTCGGGCGCCGCCGCCGGGATCGAGACGCTCGCGCCGAACTTCGACCCGGGAGGCTAGGGCCACGGGGCTGTATCCACGGCTGCTGGAGCTAGACCGCCCCGGAAAGCACCATGAACACATAGGCCTTGGCTTGCCGAAGCTCATCTCCGGATACGACCAGCTTGATATGGTGAATGCCGCGTAGCATTACGAACCGCCCGGACTTCCCGAAGAGGGTCGTCGGCTTCGAGACCCAGCCTGCAAGCGCCCCGAGCTTCTCAGGAACGACAAGGTCCTCATGGCTCAGGGCCTTCAGGAATGGTTCCCAATCGGTCAGGCCGTCGAGCCAATAGCGCGAGTCCTTCGTATACCGCTGCTTGACGATGAGCGTGAGGCCGAGCGTCGGTCCGACACCCTCTTCCCGCACGTCGATGTTCACCCCGGTCCTTTGGATGCTCGCGCGCTCGTCGAAGCGGGCGATCACGGAGTCGACAGCCGGAATATGACCCGGCCAGCCGGTGTCTTCGAGATAGCGCCACGTTGCCCGCCGCGATCTGAAGCCCATGATCGCCAGGCGGATGAACCGCGAGCGAGACGGGAACGCGCCGAACGAATCCATGCGCGTACCATCCGGCTGTGCCAGGTAGGCCCGCTCGATGTTCTCGCGCTCGAGCTCGCTCATCTCCCAGCCCAGGCAGGAGAACAGCGCGTCCGCGACCACACGGACATCAGCCGCCTGGCCACGGGCGCCGAGAATCGGGCGTTCGCCGGGCCGGAGGAACATGCCCGGAAGTGAGCGCCCGCCGTCCCCTGCCGAGCCGATATCGTATTCCAGCATCAATTTGCGGCCGACGATGTCACGCAGGGGCGAGTCTTCGGTCTCCATCTGGCCGAAGAGTCGCGTGATCACTCTCGCGGTCTCATCCGTCCCGTCGGTGCGTGCGCGCGCCCGGAAAAAGGCCGCCGTTCTCGTTCCGCTCGCGAGGGAGACGCCGAAGTCCGCCCTGGGCTCGCTTGCATGCAGCGGCAGTTCGAAACCGAATGGCAGGGCGCCCATCGTTATGGGGAGTTTGCCGGCGCACTCGAGTATGCGCTCCCACTGCGGATCTCCGATCAGGACCGGCGATACCCGATTTCGGAAGTGCCCGAGCAGCTCACCCATCGTGCCGCCCTCCTCGGCGAGACGGTCCTGGGTCAGCGCGACGGCCGCGTCGATATCCATGTGCTCCTCACGCAATCACAGGTGCGGTATTCAGGCCGGCTTCGGAGAGCGGGCGCTCGCGGTACCCCATATGTACGGGCACGTCGTACAGGCGCCCGGGCGCAAACCTTGCCCAGAAATGGCGCATGCCCGGCACGATGACCCGGGCCACCGGCATGCCGATATCCGGTCGCGTCTGATCCAGCACCAGGAACTCCATGCCCCTGGCTTCGACGAGCGCGCGGCAGTGTTCCACATCTTCGCGCGTGTCCGTTGATTCGATCATCGGATACTGCGAAGCCGTGCGGAGTGGCTCGTTCGGCGCCGGTGCCAGCCACGAACAGTCGGCGAGGCGGGCGGTTTTCCACCACCAGAGCGCCAGCGGATCGTCGATCCTGGGCCGGCCGTCCCCGGCCCCGGGACGCGGCAGCCAGGTGAGGCACTGGTTCAATTCACAGAGTGCGCGCAAGGCGGCGATCCGTGGGTCGGCGTGGGTGCCGGCGCCGTAGATGATGTCCTCGGTTTCGGCGTCCGGCCGACGCGAGAGCGCGACGAAGGTGGGAATGTCGAGATCGGACGTGACGTCGAGCATCCACAGGTCCCGCCCATGGCGGCCGTAGTAGTCCGAGGCCGATCCGAGGTACTCGTCGTCGAAGCTGTGCAGATCGACCGCCGGCACTCGCAGCCGGTTGTACCACCAGACGGCGAACGCATCGCGCTCGGCCAGTTCATAGAAGCCCTGCAGGATCGCCTCTTCAAGGGTATTGCCCGCGGCGCAGCCGTTCGAATCGGCAATCAGGTCGGCGGGGCCGCGCTCTTCGGGCAGCATGCTGTACAGGATGGAGGTCGGCAGGTAGCGGTGCCGCTGCTGTGTCAGCGACCAGACCGGGGTCCAGTCGATCTCGGCGTAGGGATCGAGACGTGGGGGGACGATGTTGTAGGGGTGACCCTTCGCGTTGAGGCTGTCCGCGTCGTCGAGCTGACTCTCGCTGAACAGCTGTACGTCGTTAGGGTGAATCGCCTCCTCTCCCCCGGCGAACTCGATGAATCGCTTGGCGACACGGATCTCGTCCCCATGGCGGGCGCCCGAATGGCGCTCGATCGCCTCGCAAAGAGCGCTGACCTTGGACTGCTGCCGAGTGCTGCCCTTGCCGGCGCTCTTGCTGCGCAGACTGCGCCTGAGCGAAGTCAGGCTCCGGCTTCTCATCCCGGGATTGCTCCCGGCCCAGTAGACGTGCAGCCAGGAGTCGGTCTCATCGGTGGTGCGCGACAGCCAGGTCACGACGCCGCTGACCGGGCTCACCAGGTGGCGGTACTTCGCCAGGGTGGCTCCCGGCGCCACGGCGCGCGCGCCGCCGCTGTTGCGATGGGCCTTGGGGCTCGCCTTGAGAGACACCGGAAGGGGCGGTCGATCCGGCCGGTGCAGCGCCTCGTCGCCGCAGGTTGGGCATTGCGGCCTGCGCACGACCCGGTGCAGCGAACTCGTGAATGTGGCGGTATTCATCGCGATCGCCTGTTCGTGAATCGGGGCCGCTTCGCCCAGCACCAGCCATTTGACGATCTCCGCCGCGATCAGCCCGTACACTGCTTCCAGCACGGCGGGCTGGGCCGCGAACGGCCTGAAGGCGGCTTCCTCCCCGGCAATGTTGCGCAGGAAGCCGTGGACTTCCCCGTGGCTGCGCAGACGGCATGCGAGGCATTCCCAGCAAGGCCCCTGCTCGTCGGTGCGGAAGATGGGGCCGAATAGCGGCTCCATCCCGCTCGGTCGCACCACGGTCCACGGCGCTCTCGCCTTGAGCTGGCGCCGATTCACCTCCGCGAGATGCGCGTCGAGATAGTCGGCGCACACGACGACGGTCAGCGTCGGATCGCCGGCTCCTACGCTGGCGCCGGCCTTCTCCAGATGCCGGACAAGCCGGCCGTCGTCACCCTCAACCGTGACGCGCGTCTGCGCCAGCCGCTCTTCGGCCCAGCGCGGCGACGCCCCAAGCGACGACCAGTATGCCGCCAGGCGCGGGGCCATCCCGTGGTCGGCGGAGACCAGGTAGCCCTTGGCGGCGAACGCGGCAATGGCCGCAAAGACGTCGATGGGCGCATGGGCACCCTCAAGGGCCGCAACGATCTCTTCCTCGGAGTGCCGACCGTCGAGCAGCGGCAGCAAATCGCCGTACAGCTTGCCGTGCAGCAGCGTATTGAACGACTCGGAGACGAGGAGCACCCGCCCCTCGCCGATATCGTGAAATCGGAGGTGCGGGGTGAGCGCAGGAAGCTTGACGATGCCCCGGTCCGCGAGAGTGGTGCGGGCCAGGATCCCGGGCCGCGGGGGCGCGTGCGCCGTATCGGTGGGCACGCTCAGGCCCTCAGGACGTCGACGAGGCGCTCCAGGGCCTCGATGCAGAACGCGGAGGTCACGGCCTCGGAGCCATGCCCGATCTGCCCCACCAAACCCCATTTCAACGACTGGTCGCCGAACGCGAGCAGCTCCGGCCAGCTGCCATCCCCGCGCTGCGAGTTCATCAGCCTCTCCACCTCGCGTATCGGGTCGATGCCCCCAAGGCTACCGACATCGTAGAGCGCCGACACCGCCTGAGCGGTCTGAAGGACATTGCCGAATCCTCGCTTCCGGTCACGCAGACCGAGGATACGATCCGCGAGTATCGGGCGTAGCGGATCGAGGGCGGGCTTCGCGCGAACCATCGCGCGGGCGATCGCATAGTAGATCGCGACCGTGTCGGGATACCATTTCGACGAGCCCTCGAGGTTCCCATCGGTCACCAGGGCTTCCAACCATCGCTGGGCATCCCTGGTTTCCGAACGATCGCCCAGGCAGGCGATGACGTTCGCATTGACGACGGGGTCGGCCTCGATGCGAAACGGCGACACGACATCGGGTTCGCCTTCCTGCAGCACCCAGGTCATGAAGCGGCCGTCCTCGTCCTGATTCGCCAGTATCCCGGGAACATTCCTTCCGAGCCAGATCCAGGGGTGCGCCCCGACAACCATAGAACAGAGCGAGGTGCTGTCGAGATCCGGGGGCAGGTGCCGGTAGTATCGCCACAGTCCGGGGTATTCGATGGTGTCGATGAGATACGCCTTCGTCGCCGTGCATATCGCCCTGGCCCGCGGCTCATCGGAGCTCTCCAGGGCGAGCGCGCAGAGAGCCGACACGAAAGGAGGCCTCTCGAAGTGCCTGGGAATATCCGGGTCGGCCACATTGAACCGGATGCAATACCAGGCCCCGTCTGCGTCGATCGTGGATTCCAGGAAGGCAAGCCCGCGGCGGATCCCCTCCCTCGCCACCTCCGCAAGCGCTTCGGAGCCGGCCCCGCTGCTTCGGACCACCTCCTGTCTCGGTGCCGCAGGACGAAGGGGCGGCGCGGGATCGTGGAGAGTCCTTCGAAGAAACTCGAGCGATGCCCCGCCGGTCCTCGCCGCCTCCCGCTCGGCCTCGCTCAACCTGTACCGCGGCGGAAGCACCACATGCGTCCGGGTATAGGTCTGCTCGTGCACGTGAAGCTCATGGTCCTCGGGCAGCGTCAAGCCGAATTCCTTCTCGACGGCCTCCTTGGGGTTCCGGAGAAGGCGTTCGCGAAAGTCGCTGTCCTGACCGGCTCTCGATACGAGGATGTCGTCCGCGTCAAAGGGTCCGTACATCGATGTCTCCGGACTGCTAGGCGACCTGTCTTCTCACCAGTTCCCTGAACACCCCGTCGCCCTCCATGAGTTCGTCGAAAGAGCCGCTCTGTACGATCCTTCCCGCCTGCAGCACGTAGATGCGATCGGCCTGTTGCAGCGTGGACAGGCGGTGCGCGATGACAACCCGGGTCGAGGTCAGGGCGGTGAGGTTCCGCATGACCCTGGCCTGGCTCTCGTTGTCCAGCCAGTTGGTGGCCTCGTCGAAGAGCATGATCTGCGGGCTGCCGATCACCGACCGGGCGATGGTGACACGTTGGCTCTCGCCGCCCGACAGGACGTTCCCGCTCGTGCCGACCATGGTCATCATGCCCATGGGCATGCCCCTGATCTCTTCTTCGATGTCGGCGACTCGCACCGCCGCCCATACCTCGTCACTCGCCACCTCGTCGTTGTGACCGACCAGATTGTCCCAGAGATCGAGGGGATGAAGCCCGACGGATTGCGGCACCGCGCCGATTCTGCGGCGCAGTTGTTTCAGGTTCAGGTGCCTCAGGTCACGCCCATCGTAATAGACAGCGCCGGCGGTGGGCCGGTCGAATCCGAGCGCCAGCCGGAAGAGGGTGCTCTTGCCGGCACCGGACTCGCCCGCGATCGCGACGAATTCCCCGGGTCGGGCGTGGATCGTGACATCGTCGAGGACCAGCGGCCCGTCTGGATCGTACCGGTAGGAAATGCGGTCGAAGAGAATGTCGCCGCCCAGATACTCGACCGGCGCTCCTTCGACCTCGGTCTCGGGAACCGCGGCGAGGAGCGGGCGCATCTGGTCGAACGCCGGGAGCATGGCGGCGACCGTGCCAAGGGACTCGCCGAGCCGGACGATCGCGTACTGGAAGGCGATGAGGACGAGGTAGACGACGAGAAAATCGCCGACCGGAAGATCTCGGTCGCCCACGGCCACGACCGCCAGCAGGACCCCGGCGGCAAGAAAGGGGAGCGCGGCGCCGAATGCGCGCGAATGTCCCTCGAACGCGTCCATTTCGAGCTCGGCGCGTTTCTGCTCCCGGTAGTCCCGCGCCCACATGGCGAAAGCGGACGCCTCCGCGTTTTCCACACGCAGTTTGCCTATGCCGCCCACGATCTGGAACAACCGGCCGGAGACGCGCCGCGCCGCGCGGATCATCCGGCCGCAGGGGGGAATCCGGCGCAGCGCGAGGACAACCGTGAACAGGAGCGAAGCCAGGCTGAATGCGAGGGCGACGGTCCCGAGGGTGGCATCGTAGAGGAAGATGACACCAAGAACCGGAAGCAGAAAAAGGATCGATAGCAGGCCGTCGGCAACGACGCCTTGCAACCCGTCGCGAAGACTCTGGAACGTCATTCCCGACATGGCCAGATCGCCCGACGGATGGCGGTGCAGAATGCTTGGCGGAAGGCGCATGAGGCGGTCCCAGAAGGCCGCTTCGACGCGCGAAGCCGAACGCCCCTCGAGCCGCGTCATCGCCGTGCTCTGAAACAGGTGCAGCAGGGCGCCGAGCAGGCCGAAGCCCGCCACCGCCACGGCTGCGGGATAGAGCGCTCCGGCGGTTCCGCCGCCCGCCGCCAGGTTCGCGACGAACCCGAGCGCGAGTGCGGGCACCAGCTTGATCAGGCCGCCCGGTAGGCCGGCCATCACCAGCCGCGCCAGATCCGCGGCCGATCCATGCAACGCGAATCTCAGCAGGTCCGCCGGCCTCACGTTCCCCACGGGCAGCGGCCGGTAGAACACCCAGGCCTCGTCCGCCAGCGCGGCGGCGCGATCCGCCGTCATCCGGACACTGCGCTTGCTGACCGGGTCGAACTCCCGGTAGCGCCCGAACCATCCGGGCAGGAGCGCCACAGGCTGGCCGTCTTCGGCGCGGAATGCCAGCATCGCGTTGCTGTCGCCGCGCCACCAGGCGCTCTCGTTCCTGAACCGCACGCGCCGGGCGCGCACGCCTGACGCGGCGAGAACGTCAACGAGGCTGACCGGGGCACCGGAGGATCCCGGGCGCACGGGGATCTTGAAATCGATCCCTTCACGGCGTCCGATCACATGCAGCGCGTCCGCCAGTGACGTGTCCTCGACGCTCACGTCCCGGTCGATCGGCAGATCATAGATATTGAACAGCCGCTGCCGCGCGGTTCTCTCGGCAGCGTAGCGGCTCGTGGTCCGCGCGCGTTCGAGATTCGCATGGTCGACCACGGCCAGTACGCGGTTCAGGCGCTCCACGGCGAAGGTAATCGCGTGAAAGGATGCGAGCGCCGAGAGCAGGGTGCCCTGCCGTGCCAGTGTCTCGGTCGAACTGGCCGAGAGCGTCACCTCGTCCGAGAGCGTGAGCCAGCTTGCCCGCGTCAGCGGTATCACCGCTTCGTGCGAGCCACTCCCTCCGGCGAGGGCCGCCTGGTCGACCAGGTCCATGAAGAGGCTGGCGCCGCGTGGCGGTTCGGATACCCATACGACGCCTCGTCGTACGGAGAGCGTACAAGGGGCGAGGCTCCGTGTCACACCGGGCTCGGCCAGCGCCGTCGGCCGTGGACGGTGACTCGCAAAGCGCGAGAGGGCGTCCGTAATCGCGGCCAGCCAGGTATCCGTCTGTTCCGCCAACTCCGCCGGATCGACCTCGGACAGCAGGGATGCCGGCAGGCGCTTCAAAATGGTGCCCGGCGATCCCTTGGCGACCAGGCTGAGCGTGGTGTCTTCCACCCCGCGTGGTTCGTTTGGTGCGACGCCCGGCAGCAGCCAGCCCGCTTCGCGGCGGAGCAGGTGCTGCGGTGCCGCATGATCCAACCCGTTCCTGAATTCGACCAGGAACAGATTGACGGCACCCTGATCGATGAACCAGACGGTGTCCGGGTCGTCGAGCTTCACGGGCAGGTTGCCGGCGCAGGGCACGGACTCGCCGGCTCTGGCGGCGAGTTCCGCAATGGACGTGCGCTCCGGCCGCGTGTCCCGCATCAGCCGGATCTGACCAGTTTGTAGTAGGTGCCGTCCCGATCCCCCATCAGCTCGTCGTGCGTCCCGCGCTGCACTTCGACGCCCTTGTCGAGCACGATGATCTCGTCGCTGTCCCGCACGGTGCTCAGCCGGTGTGCCACGATGAGGCAGGTGACACCGCGACGTCGCAGGGCGTCATCGACGTATTCCTCCGTCGCGGCATCGAGGGCGCTGGTCGCCTCATCCAGAATGAGCAGCGTGGGATCGCCCACCAGCCCGCGCGCGATCTCCAGCCGCTGCCGCTGGCCGCCGCTGAAATTGACGCCGCCCTCCTCGACCCGTGTGGAGTACCCATCCGGCCGCAGCAGGATTTCGTCATGGATCCGGGCGTCTCGCGCCGCCGCGAAGATGGCCTCGTCCGGAACGGCGGGGTTCCACAGGGTGATGTTGTCGCGCACTGACGCGGAAAAGAGCACCACCTCCTGATCCACCATGGAGATGGACTGCCGCAGCACCCCATCGGGAATCTCATCCCGCGGATGGCCATCGAAGAAGATGTCGCCCGACCAGGGCTGGTAGATACCGGCAATCAGACGCGCGAGGGTCGACTTGCCTGAACCGCTGGGACCGACCACGGCAACCCGCTGCCCCGGCCTGACCAGGAGGTTGAAGTCCTTGATCAGAGCCGGCCGGCTCCTGTTGAACCCGAAGGTGACGTCTCGCAGCTCAAGCCGGCCGGCGAGCTGAAGCTGGCCCTTGAAAGTCGGAATCGACTCCGACTGCGGACTTCGGCGGATGAGAGCGGGGTCCTCGGCGGTCCTGAAGATGTCTTCGAGTCGTTGCAGATCGGTTTCGAGTGCCTGGCGCTTCTCGGCGAACTCCAGGAATCGCCCGATCGGCGCCAGAAACATCTCGGCCAGGATGTAGAACGCGACCAGCGCTCCCAAGGT
This sequence comes from Gemmatimonadota bacterium, assembly GCA_009841165.1. GTDB lineage: Bacteria > Gemmatimonadota > Gemmatimonadetes > Longimicrobiales > Gaopeijiaceae > Bin94. Next base: position 33,263 of record VXMI01000068.1, read on the forward strand.
CATTTCCCCGGCCAGGACGAGACTTCCGCCGACGCCCAGGATCGCCGCGCTTCGAAGGGCGGCGATCAGGCCCGGAAGCGCGGCATTGACGGAGCCCAGTTCCGAGTAGCGCTGGCGTGCATGCAGTTCGCGCGCCTGATGACCGCTCCAGCGCGAAAAGAAATGGTCGTCCGATCCCGTCATGCGCAGGTTGTCGGCATGGTTCAGCATCTGCATGCCGATGCCGATCAGCAGTCCCTGTTCGCGCCTCATCGCCTGGCTTCGAACGGCTCGGAGGCCGTTCAGAAAGTGCGCCAGCACGCCATGCATACCGGCCAGAACGAGCACGACCAGTGTGAGCCGGACATCCTGGACCGACATGGCAACGAGCAGCACGGCGCTCATTCCCATGTCGACAATGAGCACAAGAAACTGCTCCGTCAGATTCCTCGCGATTCTGTCGATGGACGAGACTCGGTCCGTCAGATCGCCTACGAGCCGGTGTTCGAAGAACTCCACCGGCAACCGCAGCAGCCGCGACAAACCTCGACTGTAGCCGGTCACCGAAATCCGGACCGCGAGTCGCTTCAGGAACCGGTGCTTGAGCAGGGACAGGATGTAGACGAGGGCGCCGCCGCCCAGCAGGGCCGTCACGATGCCGCCCCAGGGCCCCCGGTCTTCCAGCACATCGTCCACGAATACGCCCAGAGATGCGGGAACAATGAGGGCCAGCAACGTCAACATGAGGCCGCAGGCGATCACCCAGGTGAGCACGCCCCATGATCCGGCGAGCAGGGTGTGCAGTTGTCTGACCAGTCCGGGCCGTTCACCGCCGGGTTTGAAGTCGGGTCCCGGCTTGAATCGGAGCGCAATGCCACTGTAGCCCCTGGTGAACTCCTCGGCGGAAAGCTTGCGCCGCCCCGTGGACGGATCATTGAGATAGAAGTTGCGCCTGTCGAACCCCTCGACGACGAGGAAGTGGCTGAATTGCCAGAACACGATCAGCGGCAACGGCAATCTTCGCAGTCGATCGGCGCGTAAACTGAGTCCGCTGCTTTCGAGACCATAGTGTCTGGCGGCGCGCACGATGCTCGCCGCACTGCTCCCGTCTCGACTCACTTCGCATCTTTCCCGCAGCTCGGTCAGCGGAACCCAGCGTCCGAAGTAGCCGAGGATGCTGCCGAGGCAGGCGGCACCGCATTCCGACGCATGCACCTGCAGCACAATGGGCGTGGAAATCCTGTCCACGGGCTGCTATGTTCGCCCCGGTCGCAGGAGGGCGACCGGAGACAGGGTGCCGATCTCGATGACGATGCGGCATTTCCGACCCGCAATGGAAGACAGGTCACGACTTTCATCGAGCGCTATGTGGACGCGGTGGACCGACACAGGCGCCGCGGACTCGAAAGCCGCTGGAAGCTCGGGCAGGCGAACGGCGGCAATCGCCGCAATCTCTCCGCCAATCGTCTCCGCTTCTCCATCCGCCGTACCCAGCTCGATCACCGTGGGCATTCCGGCCGTGATCTCGGGCAGAACGCCGTTCTCGATCCAGACCAGCGCCTGCACGGACCGGGCGGCTTCGGCAAGGTCCTCGCCGGGCTCGTCAAGCACACCGTCGATCGCGAAGCTGTGGGCCATGCTGCCGAACAGCAGCCATGTGATCGAGGTGACCAACAGGAGAGCGATGACCGTGACAAGCAGCCGCTCTCGCGGCGTGGAAACGGTCAGCAGCCGGTCAAGTTGTTCGCGTTCTTCCTTTGCTTCGGCGACGGTATTGTGAAACGAATCAAATGGATTGTTGAACACGACTCTGCACAGTCTCCTCATCACGACCGGGCAAGGACCGACCGATCTCGCCCGGTGCTTCGTGCGTTTTAGTGTCTTCTCCGGTTCCCATTGCCCAAACCTCTGCCTCGCCCTATTCCAATCTCCGCCCCCTCTCGTGTCCTCCCAAGCGCCCGGAGGGGGCAGGTTTTCGGTAGTATAGCACCGTCAGGGGCACGGTGCAGACCCTTGCGCCGACGGCGATGATGCGAAGATCGTGTTAGCTTGCTGTCCGCCGCACTTTGAAGAATCTCGACAGTCGCCGGGCGTGGAGGTCATTTGGGGTGATACACCCGGGCAGCGAATCTCTACGGAAGATCGCGGTTGTGGGGCGAGGGACCGCAGGGTCCCTGGCGGCCGCCAGCGTGACGCGTCTTCACCCCGACAGCGACCACGAGCTGCACCACATATACGACTCGCGCATCCCGGTCATCGGCGTCGGTGAAGGCAGCTGGCCCAGCCTCGTTCGGGAGCTGCAACAGCTGACGAGTCTGCCGCACGACACCGTACAGCAGCGCTTGAGCGGGACTCGCAAGTACGGTGTCGCGTTCGAGGGATGGGGCCGGCGCGATCGAGACTTCACCCACTACTTCACGCCGCAGCAGGTGTCCTACGCCTACCACCTGTCCGCCGACCTGATGGCGGACCTGCTCCACGAAGGCACGCGCGCACGTCACATCGACGCGAAGGTGCTCGATATCAGCAGGGTGAGTGGCGGCGCGCGAGTGGAATTCGAGGGCCGGGCGCCGGAACGCTACGACCTGGTGTTCGATGCACGCGGGTTTCCCAGGAAACTCCGTCCCGACCAGCACATCGACCTGCCCTTCATCCCCACCGATACGGCCGTCATCCGCCGCTGTCCGGCGGTCTTCAGCGAAGAGCAGGATGGGCCGGTGCTCCAGCATACCTACACCCGCGCCGTTGCGCGTCCGCACGGCTGGGTATTCGTCATTCCACTCACCGCACACACATCCTACGGGTACATTTTCAATGGCGACGTGTCGAGCCTGGTCGAAGTCGAATCGGATTTTGACAGACTCCTCGAGGCCGATGGCGTATCGGAGTTTGAGCAACGCGCCGTTATTCCGTTTCCAAACTTCGTCCACCGTCGGATCTACGACGGCGCAGTGGCCCGCATCGGCAATGCAGCGGCCTTCATGGAGCCCCTCGAGGCAACGGCGATCGTATCCGCCCAATTGCAGATCGGGATGGTGCTCCGGACGCGCCTCGACCGTCCGCCGGAGCATCTCGAGCGCGACGCGCCCGTGGTCAATCGGTTCCTCATCAACAATCTGCTCCGCTACGGCCTGTTTGTCGGCTGGCACTACTCGTGCGGCTCCAGGTACGACACCGGATTCTGGCGCCATGCTCGTGACCGCGCCTGGCCGCGACACCGGAAGGCAGCGGACCCGGAGGTGGTCGGGTGCTCCGCGCTCCATGAGTTCGACGAGATGATCGGACTGCTGAACCGATCCGTCATCGACCAGGAGGACTGGCATCGGATGTGCGCGGTCCCTCTCACCTCCTATGCCCAGGTGTCCCAGGGTCTGGGCTGCTAGGCCAGGCCAGGATCGGGGTTAGTCGTCACGCACGGCGCCGTCGACCATGCGGACCAGACGCCGGGACCGCTCCATGACGCGGC
>VXMI01000079.1 GCA_009841165.1 Gemmatimonadota bacterium
AAGCGGACACATTGCGTGCTCCGAAAAGCGGACATATCATTTGCTCTCGACACCGCCATCGATCGGTCCTTCGGCCGACCCACCGACCGGCCCCGTCCCCCGCGTTTGACTTCCGCATGGCCAGCGCCTAGCTTCGCCCACCTTTTCCCTTCGAACGAGGCGCGAATGGAACCAGCTGTGGCGGAACTCTGGGAACAGATCCTCGAGCAGGCCAGAATCACTCTACCCGAGCAGAGCTTCAATACGTGGCTGGCCGCCGCTGACGTGGACTCCTGGGAGGAGGGGGTTCTTCATATTGTCGCCCCAAGCCGCTTTCACGCCGAGTGGCTCGAAGACAAGTATGGAGGGATGCTCGGCGAAATCGCCGCGAGCATCGTCGGACATGCCGTCACGATCAGCGTCAGCGCCGCCGGCTCGGCTCCGAACCGCAGCACACCGGAACTCTCCGTGGCCCCGGTCGTGGAGTCGCCGACGGCGCCCGCGAATCCGCTGCCCACGTCCGCGAGCGGGGAGGATCGCGTATCGGGGCTCAACCATCGGTACACCTTCGCCCGTTTCATCGTCGGCAAACACAGTCGCCTGGCCCAGGCGGCAAGCCGGTCGGTCGCGGAACGCCCTGCGCGCAGCTACAACCCGCTGTTCCTCTACGGTGCGACCGGACTGGGGAAGACGCATCTCATGCATGCGATCGCCAACTGGATGCTGGAGCTGCGGACACACGCGAGCGTCTGCTACCTGCCGGCGGAGCAATTCGTTAACGAGATGGTAACCGCGATCTACCAGAACCGGACCGATGCGTTCCGCGCTCGCTACCGTTCCTACGACCTCCTTCTGGTGGACGACGTACAGTTCCTGAGGGGCAAGGAACACACCCAGGAGGAGTTCTTCCACACGTTCAACGTGCTTTACAACAGTGACCGGCAGATCGTCCTGACCAGCGACAGGCATCCCAAGGATCTCGAGGGACTCGAAGAACGTCTCGTCTCGCGCTTCGAATGGGGTCTCGTGGCCGAAATCAGCCAGCCGGACTACGAGACGCGGGTCGCGATTCTCCGGAAGAAGGCCGATGAAGAGAATGTGAACCTCTCCCTCGATGTCCTCGACCTGGTGGCCCGCTTCTGCACATCTTCGGTTCGCGAACTCGAGGGGGCCATCATAAAGCTGCTCGCGCTCTCTTCGGTGACCGAAAGGGAAGTCACCCCAAGTCTGGCTCGAGCGGCTCTCGCGGGCGTCGGATCCCTGCGGGAACACCCCCCACTGGGGCCGGAACTCATTCGCGAAGAGGTAGCCGCAGCCTGGGGCGCCACGACCGGGGCACTCGTTTCCGCTCGCCGTTCCCGCAATATCGTGGTCCCGCGCCAGGTCGCCATGTTCCTCATGCGAGAGTTGCTCGACCTGTCCCTGACGCAAATCGGGAAGTACTTCGGAGATCGCGACCACTCCACCGTAATCCACTCGATCCGGAAGGTGGAGCAGCAGCTCGGGAAGGACGCGGATCTCCAGGACCGCGTCGATTCACTTCGGAAGCGGTTGAGCGCCATCCCCGCGTGATCGCGTTGCCCGGCCTCCGGCCAACACTGCTGCCGTATGTGGAAAACCATGTGGACAACCTCTTGAAGTCCGGCACTATTCCACAGTGGACCCGTTCTCGCTGGCACAACCGCCCGTGTTTCCAGATATTTCCACAATCGTTCGGGCTGTCCGTTTCGCCTTCCAGCAATGGGTTTCAGAGGCCGCGGGACCGCTGTTCTTCCACTTTTCCACACGCACTATGATGACGACTTTCTGTTTCTCTATTACTAATTCAACAGAGGACCACAGGGGTCCGGGGATTTCCGTCGGTTTACCCAACACGCCTGCGCCATGATACTGAAAATCACACGCCAGAACCTCCACTCCGGCCTGGCTGCCGTCTCAGCGAGCATCCCGACCAAGACCACGCTGCCCGTTCTGTCCAACGTGCTCATCGAGGCCGACGGCAAATCGGTCTGGATCAGCGGCACCGACCTCGACGTATCGCTCCGGGTGAAGGTACCGGCCGAGGTAGCCCAGGGGGGCGGGATCACCGTGCCTGGCCGCAAGCTCCAGGAAATCACGCGCGAACTCCCCGACGAACCGGTCGAGATGCGTGTACGGGGGCACCAGTTGGAGATCGGCTGCGGGAACAGCCGTTTCAAGCTCAACGGGCTCGCGAGCGAGGAGTTTCCCAACTTCCCGGCCATCGATTTCGAAGAGGGATGGACGGTACCCGAAGCGTCGCTGCGCATGCTGATCCAGGCCACGGCGTTCGCGGTCTCGAACGAGGAAAGCAGACCCATCCTGAATGGTGTCCTGTGGGAGATCGAGGAGTCGCGGATGAGCATGGTGGCGACCAACGGCCATCGTCTCGCGAAGATGCGAGTGAAATCGGGGTCGGGTGGCACGGGAACCGCCGAGTTCATCGTGCCTCCTTCGGCTCTGAACCAGGTGGAACGCCTCTTCGACGGAGAAGGCGAGCTGACCGTGGCGCGGGGAGCGAACCACCTGGGGTTCCGTTCGGATACCAGGGAAGTGTACACGCGCCTCATCGACGGGAAGTACCCGAACTACGAACAGGTCATCCCGAAGGACAACGACAAGCTGGCCACGGTGGACAAGAGTGCCATGGAGGCGGCGGTGCGCCGCACGGCCGTGGTCGCCAGCACGCAGACCCACAAGATCAAGCTCGCCTTCGAGCCCGACACGCTACACCTCGAAGCGATAACTCCGGACCTCGGCGAAGCGCGCGACGAACTGCAGCTCCAGTACGAAGGCGGCGAACTGCAGATCGCCTTCAACGCGAACTATCTGCTCGAGGTCCTTCGCAACATGCCGGCGGGCGAGGTCCGGATGAGTTTCAAGACGGCCGAACGGGCTACAACCATTCAGCCGACCGACACGGAGCTGGATTACCTGTGTCTCATCATGCCGTTGCGTCTCGTCGACTGATCGACCGCGGCCTCGCCCTGGTCCCGGCGCGGACCGGATCGTCACTCCGGTCAGCAGAGGTCTCTGGCGTGGAACACGGAATGCAGGTCGTAGCCTGCGTCGGCCAGAAGCTGCCGGGCTCCTTCGTCCCTGTCGACGAGCGCGAGGACACCCACCACGATGGCCCCATGGCCGAGCACGACGCGCACGGCCTCGAGCAGGCTGCCACCCGATGTGACCGTGTCGTCCACGACCACGACTCTGGCCCCGGCCGGAAGGCCTCCTTCGATCTGCCTCCCGGTCCCGTGGCCTTTCGGGCGCTTGCGCACCGTGAAGGCATCGAGCCTCCGGCCCGAGCGAGTAGCGTGATTCGCGATTGCGTACGCAACGGGATCGGCTCCCAGGGTCATCCCACCCACGAATTCGGGCTCCCAGCGGGCCTCCACCAGTGCATTCCAGCAAACCTCGCCGACGAGAACCTGGCCTTCGCCGCACATCGTCGTAAGGCGAGCATCGACGTAGTAACTTGAACGTCGCCCGCTGGCGAGCGTGAAGTCGCCCGACTTCACGCTTCGCTCGGCGAGCAGTTTTCCGAGGCGGGAGATGGAGGACATGCTGATGGAAAGATACACCGCGCGGAGAGACGGGAAAAGGGGGCGGCGTCACGCGCCATTCCATGTAACCGTAAGTCTGACCATCAGTTACCTGATTGTTTCAGGTTGCGGTGTCACCAATCCAGGCAATGGAGTGCCGTTTGGACGGTCCGGAGAGATCCACGTCACCGTGGAGACGCCGCTGCACCTGGGGCTCGGCTGGCTAAGGCAGGAGATCGAATGGGCATCGGGTGGCGGCTGGACGATGTATGAGGAAATCGGCTACAGGGACGTCGTGGGGGAACAGGAGGGAAGGCGAAACCCCGGATTGCCGCTGCAGTATGCCGACAACTATTCCCGGGTCATCCAGGCGCTCGACAAGGATCCGAACTTCCAGCTCGCCGAGGTCCCGCCGCTCGAACTCACGGAATGCGAGGGCGACAACAGCAGGATAACTCTGCGAATCATCGATGCCCCCAGCGCGCAAAACAGGGTGTGGGTCCGTTGCGCGTCAGGAACGCTGGCCACCCTCGTCACGGCCGGATCCGGTCCCGACGTGGACGCGGCGAAGGTGGTCCAGTTCGTTCAGATGGTACGGACGCAAACGGTGGGAACGGCCTTCCGGTCAGCGTATGTCGGCAGCCTGCCCTTTGGAACCGTAGCGAAGGGGACCGACACCGGCTGGGACACGCACACGACTTTCGTCTTCCGCACGCCCGACGAGGGAGACACGAAGGAGACACAGGCGGCGTGGGACGAATTCTGGAGAGAGCACAACCATGGCGCGCGCACCCTTCCCCCCGGCGTGGACTGGGAAACCGACATGGTCCTCGCAGGTTTCCTGGGCGTGCGCGAAGAGGTTGGGGACTCGGCCGAGATACGCAGTGTGATCACGATCGCCGCCGGTACGAAGGTGGAGTGGGTGGAGCGCATACCGGGCGACTTCTGTGTCCCCGCGCACCGCATTGTCCGTCCGTTCCACATCGTGTTCGCACCGAGGGCGCCCGCGCCGGTCGAGTTCTCGGAGGTCAGACTGGACCCGGTCACATGCGGAACGTAGCAGCCCGCTCGCGCGGATTCACCCACGGGCTGCCGAGGGCCGGTCGGTGAGTCTGCGGAACCGCTTCACCGTGCTGTTCGTCGCGTTCGCGATTCTCGCGACGGCGCTCGAGGGGGTGCTGGCGTGGAACGCCGCCAGCAGACAACTGGAGGAATCGCTGGAGCACCGGTTGCTGGACGTGGCCGGGGTGGCGCACGAACTGGTATTGGGGGTGGACGAGGCCCTCCTCCTGCTGGAGCCCGGTGCCGAGGACACCGACGAGTGGAGGGACATCCAGAGCGCGCTTCAGAGACTCGTGACCGGCTTCGTTGACGGCGCCGACGTGTTCCGCTGGATGCCCGGCGATCGCGTGGCGAGAGTGGTAGCGACGCCGGCACCGGCAGACTCGGTCGGAATTGGCCAGGAACTCAGCTGGGTGCAGCCCTACGTCTTTGTCGAGGTGCCGGAGGCCTATCGGAACGGATTCGCCACTACCACGCTGGCCCCCGCTGCCGACGGGCAGGTCTACAAGTACGGAATCCGGAGGATTGCGGATGGCGCGTTCCTGGGAGTACGCATGCGCGCCGACTACCTGGAGACGCTCGATACCCTCAGGTGGACTATCGTCGGCCTCTCACTGGGTGCTGCAGCGCTCGCCGCGCTATTCGGGTGGCGCTTGGCCGGCGGGATCGTCGGGCGCCTGGAGACCTTGAGCAGGGCGGCCCTGCGGATCCAGCGGGGCTGGATGGACCGCCCGGTGACCCTGGACGGTGAGGACGAGCTCTCACGCCTCGCTCGCGCCATGGAGCGGATGCGCTCGGGGATTCAGCGAAGAGACGAACAGATGCGCCTGATGCTGTCCCAGGTCGCCCACGAGATCCGCAACCCGCTGGGCGGACTGGAGCTGTTCTCCGCCGCGGCGATCGAAACCGAGGACCGCGAGGAGCGGCGACGGATTCTGGAAAGGGTGCGAAAAGAGGTCGTTGGCCTGAATGGCGTCATCAACGAGTTTCTGGGCTACGCTCGTCCCGGCGAGAGCAAGGTGGTGCTGCACGACGTGCGCGAGCCGGTGCGCGAGGCCGTTGCGCTTGCCGAGCTCGAGTTGGACAACAAGGGCGGCGAGCTCCATCTCGGCCTGCCGGCCACGCCGGTCATCGCGTCGGCCGACCCACAGCAGGTGAAGCGCCTCGTCCTCAATCTGCTGCGCAACGCCGCCCAGGCCGGCACCACGGTGTGGGTGGACGTCGCCAGGCGACGCGGAGAAGTGCGGGTCTCGGTTCGCGACGACGGGCCGGGAGTCCCGGAAGAGCTGCGAGAGCGAATCTTCGAACCCTTCGTCGGCGACAAGGAGCAGGGCGCGGGGCTGGGTCTGGCCATCGTCAGGAAGCTCGTCGAGGCCAACTACGGTCGGGTGGAGCTGATGCCGCAACCCACCGGATCGCAGTCGATTGGGAAGGGTGCGGAGTTCCACGTATACTTGAGAGGCTCCGAGGATCTGCCCACCGGCGATGTCCAGCGGCAGGGCGCCCGGGGAGGGAGGAAATAGATGGACGCTTCCAGGCGCGTGCTCATCATCGACGATCACGACTCGATGAGGGAAGGGCTGGAACTGCTGATGCGCCGTCGCGGCCACAAGACCCTCTCCGCACGCGGCGGGCGGGAGGGCCTCCGGCTGTTGCACGACGAGGGCGCCGACCTGGTCATCACCGATCTCAAGATGGCCAGGGTCGACGGAATGAAGGTGCTCGAAGAGGTCAAGAAGACCGCTCCCGATACGGATGTCCTGCTCATCACCGGCTACGGCACCATCGAGAAGGCGGTCGAGGCCATGAAGATGGGCGCCTGCGACTTCATCTCGAAGGACTTCTCGTCGGAAGAGTTCGCGATCAAGGTGGATCGCATCCTGAGGGAACGTGACGAGCGGTTGCGTCTGCAGCGCGAGAATCTGGCGCTGCGCGTCGAGAACACCTACCTGCGCAGCGAGGGCGACGACGAGCCCGAGGTGCCGTACGGTGAGATGGTCGGCGAGTCCGAGGCGATCAGGAAGGTCAAGCGTCTGCTGGCGCGGGTGGCCCGGTCGGACTCAACGGTCATGGTCTACGGGGAGTCGGGAACGGGCAAGGAGCTGGTGGCACGGGCCATCCACGCGCGGTCCGCGCGCCACAAGGGACCCTTTGTCCGCGTGAACTGCGGCGCCCTTCCCGAGGGCCTGCTCGACTCCGAACTGTTCGGACACGAACGTGGGGCGTTCACCGGTGCCGAAAGGAAGCGCCGGGGACGCTTCGAGCTCGCAGACGGGGGCACGCTGTTTCTGGACGAGATCTCGACCATGGCCCCCGCCACGCAGGTGCGTCTTCTGCGTGTCCTGCAGGAGCGGGAGCTCGAGCGCCTGGGGGGCGAGGAGACCATCCCCGTCGATGTGCGGATCGTCGCGGCCAGCAACACCCCCGCCGAAGAACTGCTCACCGGCGACGACTTCCGCGAAGACCTGTACTACCGGCTGCACGTCGTCGCGATGGAGGTTCCTCCGCTTCGGCAGCGCAAGGACGACATCGGGTTGCTGGCCGAGCACTTCATAGGGAAGCTGCAGGCTCGCACCCGCTCCGACGTGACGGCGCTGGACCCCGTGGCCCTGCAGCGGCTGGAGGAATACGATTGGCCGGGCAACGTGCGCGAACTTGAAAACGTGATCGAACGCGCTCTCGTGCTGGCCGAGGGTGACACACTGACGGAAGACGACCTTCCGTTCCTGGCCAACCTCGGCGGCACCCTTGACGTGCAACTGGCCGGGCGCGCCCTGGGAGACGGCAAGGATCTCCGCCGTACCATGGAGGGGATCGAGGAGCGGCTGGTTCGGCAGGCGCTTGCCCGCACCGGAGGCGTAAAGGCCGAGGCCGCCCGGCTCCTGGGGATCAACAAGAGCACGCTCGAGTACAAGACGAAGAAGTACGGGATCTAGCGATGAGGGCCCTTCTCCTGCTGACTGCTGCCGCCGTGGCGGTGACGCTCGCGCCCTCCCGTGCGGGTGCGCAGGAGGTTGGCCGAAGTCCCCTGGAGCTGGTCGAGTACTGGGATGACGTCTACAGAGCTGCTTCGCTCCGGTACCAGGCCGCAGCAGCGGAATTCGACCGTATTGACGGCAACTGGAACCGGCTGAACGACGAATACCTGCAGCAGCTCGAGAGCAATCCGGCCCGGGCCGAGCGGATCCTCGGCGAGATCCTGTCGCTCTCGGACGAGAGAACAATCAAGGAAGGGCAGGTCCGAATCGAACTGGGGGAATGGCAGGAGGCGGGCGATTCGTTCATCGGCGCGCTGGACAACTACCTGGAGATACTCAACAACACCATCCGGGTTACGCCGCTGGGGGACTCGCTGGATGAGTCGATTTCGCTGTACAACTTCTGGCATGAGCGTCTGGAGACGGTTGAAAACGACCTTGCCCCCACCAATCTGCTGCTGGTACTGGAACCCATGCCCGAAGTGGTCGCCCGCGACGACGACACGGCCGACGATCTCGAGCGGAAGGCTACACTGCTGGAAAACCGTGCGCTTCGCGACAGCGCTGTGGTCGTGGAACTGGAGGACAGGATCGCGACTCTCAGGCGGCGGCTGGAACGTGACCGGAGCGCAGCCGACCTCAGCGCGAGAATCAGGCGCTTCGGCGACATGACAATTCCCGTCGTGCCCACGACCGAGGGTGGTCCAGAGATCGTTGGTGACACTACGGCGGCGCAGACCCCCGAACAGCGGATCGAGCTAATGGAGGCGTACAGGGACGAGAGGATCGCCCGGGTCGAGCAGTTGCTGGCAAGGGCGAGCGAGTTGCGCGCAGAAGCGGCGAGGAGGCGGAGATGAACCGCCAGGGTATGGTGATGCTCGGCGTTCTGGCCCTGCTCCTGGGAACCGGGACCGCGTCCGGCCAGGTCCGGCTGGAGAATGTGTCCATCACCATGGGCGTGGGCGGCGAAATGTACGGCAGCGACGGGAATTTCCTGTCCATTGCGGTTCCACAGGTCGATTCCACCGACAGCGCGCTCGGTGCGTCCGGGGACATGGGAGCGGCGGGCACCCTCATTTTCATGGCCGACAACGGCAGATCGCTGATAACCGAGTTCGACTTCGGCATGAGGCAGTTCTGGACGGGCGGTTTTCAGGCGCGCAACTACGCCCCGCGTGAACTCTCCGGCAGGGTGCGGGCCAACTACTCGCAGCATTTCGGCGGCGGCACCCTGGCCGTCATCCCCTCTCTCGACTCAAGGCGTATCGCCGACCGGCCGCCGCTGCCCCTCTATCTGGCGCCCGGGTACAGTGCGGGGGCCGTCGTTGCGAACTACTCCAGAGCCGTAGCCACGGACCTGGCCTTCTATGGCCAGCTGACCGGCGAGACCAAGGACTACACGGCCGACCTGCCGGCCCTGGACGATCTCGACCGCCGTTCGGCAGGTCTCGAGGCGGGTGTTCAGATGTTCTTCCGGGGCGGTCCGGAAACCAGTGACCCCCAGATCCGCGACCATTCGACCCTGCGATTCTTCGGCACGTATCTCCATCACAGCTACCCGAAACAGGGCGAAGGACTGCTTCGCAGGGACAATGCCGCACGAATCGGCGGCGAATTCACCTTGGATCGGCGCGACACACAAGGGTTCCAGCTGGCACTCCGGGCCCACGGTACGCGGAGCCGATCGAATTCCAGACGGGTCGACTACAACGCCGGCAGGATCGAGGTCGAGGGCAGCGTGGAACTGGGTGAGGACACGCAACTCGACCTGCAGGGGCTGTGGGCCGTGAAGAGGTACATCAACCAGCAGGATTTCCTGATCCCGGGCGAGGAAGCGGACAATGCGACCATCGTCTTCGCCCAGGTGACGCGTTTTCTCCGCGACGGAGTGCGCGCAGGGATCGGAGGCGGCTGGAGGAGGGCCGAGACCAACTTCAGCGGCGCCTACTACCAGCGCTTCTCGATGTCGTTCAGTCTGACGGTCAGTCCGAGGTTCTGAGCCGGCCCGTCCGGACGATGCGTGGCGAGCTGCATCACACGCCCGCAGCTCAACCGGCCGCGCGGGCCTCCGACAACGCCGCGAGGACGTAGTCGATCCCGGCTTCGGTGTGGTCGGCGTTGATCTGGAAGCGGATCGACTCGTCGCCGCGCGGCACCACCGGGTAGGCGAGGCCCGTCGCCAGCACCCCGGCGTCGAAGAGGGCCGCAACCAGGCGGCGCGTCTCGTCGGTGTCCCGCACCATGATCGGCACGATCGGGTGAGCGCCGGGGATGATTTCGAAGCCGCGCTCGAGGAGTCCGGACTCGAAGCGCTTCGTAAGGGCCCGCAGGTGGCGGAGCCGGCCCTCTCCCTCCGGGCCGGTGAGGATCTCCAGAGACTTCATTGCCGCCGCCGCCTCGCCCGCGGTGATCGGGTTGGAGTAGATGTACAGCGGCGACGATTCGCGCAGGAACCGGATCACCGGGGAATCCGACACCACGTAGCCCCCGTTGACCCCGAACGCCTTGCCAAGCGTCCCGACCAGCAGGTCGCAGGGTGGGCTGCCCGTGTACTCCTCCGTGCCGCGGCCGGTGTCGCCAAACGCGCCCACACCGTGGGAGTCGTCCACCAGGACCACCACGTTCTCTGGGAAGGCGTCGTCGTGGCGCGCAACGATCTCCATGATCTCGTCCACCGGAGCATGATCCCCGCGCATCGAGAAGATGCCATCGGTGACCACGATCGCGCGGCGCGCCTTCCCCTTGACGGCTTCGAGCTGGCGGTCGAGCGCACCCATGTCGAGGTGAGGATAGATCGCCTTGCCCGCCGGACGCGACATCCGGATCGCCATGATGATGCAGTTGTGATTGAGTTCGTCGGAGAGCACGAACGTGGTCTTGTCGGTCAGGGAGACCAGAGCGCTCACCACCGCCGCATACGCCGACGAGAAGATCATCCCCTCCTCGCGCCCGTGAAACGCGGCCAGCGCGCGCTCCAGCGCCACGTGCTGCGAATGGGTGCCGGCAATGAAGCGCACCGCTCCTGGCCCCGCGCCCATCGAGCGCGCCGTGACCTCCTCGGCCTCGATGACCTCGAGGTGGAGGCTGAGCCCGAGGTAGGAGTTCGCGTTCATGCGGATGAACGGCTTGTCGCCCTGGCCCTCCAGCAGGAAGCGCGGGCCCTGGCCGCCCTGCGGCGGCACCACCTCGCGGACTACGTTCTCGGCGCCCTTCGCGGTGCCCTGCTGCTCCATTCCGGCCACAAGCCCCTCGACCACGGGGATCAGGCGATCCATCGGCATAGTCGGCGCTACCTCCCGGCGGCTCCCGCTTCAATGCGGGCCGTCTGTGAATCCAACCCCCTGAACATGTCCGCCACCATGTCCGGAAGTTCGTAGCGGTGCCTCCAGCCCCATTGTTCCCGAGCCTCGGAATCGTCCAGCCGGGCGGGCCAGGAGTCGGCGATGGACTGGCGCACGGGATCGGGGCTGTAGTCGATCAGAAAAGCCGGCATATGCCGCTGGATCTCGGCGGCCAGTTCGGCCGGCGTGAACTGCATGGCCGTGACGTTGTAGGCGTTCCGGTGCGTGAGTGCATCGGGCGGCGCCTCCATCAGCTCGATCACCGCGCGGATGGCGTCGGGCATGTACATCATGTCCATCCGCGTGTCGGCATTGAGGAAGCAGGTGTAGCGCCCCTCGCGCAGCGCGGCGCGAAAGATGTCGACCGCGTAGTCGGTGGTGCCTCCTCCGGGAGGGGCGGTGTACGAGATCAGCCCCGGAAAGCGCAGTCCCCGGGCGTCGACGCCAAAGCGGCTGTGGTAGTAGTCGCAGAGCAACTCACCCGCCACCTTGGTGACCCCGTACATGGTGGTGGGACGCTGCACGGTGGACTGCGGAGCGGGGTCCCGCGGGGTTTCGGGCCCGAACGCGGCGATCGAACTGGGCGTAAAGACTCGGCATCCGGTCTCGGCCGCCACGTGCAGCACGTTCACCAGGCCGTTCATGTTGATCCGGTAGGCCCTCAGGGGATCGGCTTCAGCCGCCGCGGACAGGACCGCCGCCAGATGGAAGACCGCATCCGCGCCGAAGCGGACGACGGTATGCCGCACGGCCTCGAGGTCCATGCAATCGAGCTGCTCGGCCTGCCCGCCGTTCTGCCACTCGGCCGGATCACGAACATCCGTGGCCAGGATGGCGGCGCTTCCGTATCGGTCTGCGAGGTTCGCTGCCAGTTCGGTACCGATCTGCCCGGCGGCGCCGGTAATCACAATGCGCTTCATGTAGCGGGTCTCGTCGACCTCCCTGGAGGGTCAACCGGCTCCGGCGTGAATCCCCAGCCGGTTCAGCACCGAGGCAGGAGACAAGATGCCGTCAAAAGATCCTGAGGCAAGTGCATGGGACCGGCTGCGAGCCGCCCGGAAACGCTGGACGCGACCGTCAGGCCGGGGGGTCGCCCGCCGCCGCGGCTCAGCGCGTTCGCCCGCCGCGTCCGCGCGTCGGCCCGCCACCCCGGCGTCTGAAGCGCTCGCGATCATGCCTCAGGTAGTCGCGGAACGATGCGCGCTGTTCCTCCGTGAGGATTCCTTCGATCTCGGCGTTGAGCGAGTCCATCTGGGTCTGGAGCGTCGGAAGGACCCGGTTCATCGCCTCCTCGGCCGCGGCGCGTCTGCGGTCGAAGGCGTCCTCGATGCGGCTGCGCTGGTCATCGGTCAGGCCCAGCGTTTCGGTCATGTGCTCGGTGACTCGCGTCCGCGCCAGTTCCGTGAGCGACGATCCGCCCGGGAAGTCGCGCGATCCGATCGTCCGGCCCCGAGGCTGTTCCCCGCGCCAGAACGCGGCCGGAGGGGGTCCGAACCCGGGTTCTCCCCGCCGTTCGGCGACGCGCAGGAGCGCCAGGGTGGTGGCCGCGCCGGCGAAGAAGACGGCGGCGAGCACGGCGATTGCGGATGATCTGCGGCTCATGGTGCGTACTCCTCGACGGCCTGTACGAGCTCTTCCACGGTGGGCGCATAGCTCCCGTCCATCCAGGCCGCGACGGACCAGGGCACCATGGCTTCGGCGAAGGTGGTCTCGACGGGATCGCCGTCATCCGCCGGGAGCAGGAACAACACTGCGACCGCGGCGGCGGCGAGGGTGGCCGAGGCGGTCAACACCGGCCTCCTCCACCCCATCAATGTCCCCGAGACCGTCTCCCGGCGGCGCGCCTCGAGAATCGGCCGTGCCCGCTCGTTGATCCGTTCGACCAGCGACTCCCAGCGGGAGGGATTCCTCTCCGGCGAGAGTTCGAACACGCTGCTCCGGGATTCGGGCCCGGACCGGGCGGCTCTTCGGTCGTGACTGTCAGGCGAGTTTGTCATTTTTTTCGTCCTTCTCAAAGACTCCCGTACGCCAGGTCGCGCGACAGGCGCTTGCGCATGGCCTTCCGGGCCACATGGAGATGAACCCGTGAAGAGCCGGCCGATATGCCCAGCTCACAAGCGATTTCGCCGTGTTTCCATCCCTCCAGGTCGTAGAGGACGAGTACCCTCCTCTGCAACTCGGTGAGGTGTTGCATCGCTTCGCTCAGGCGGCTGCGCAGTTCGGAGTTCCGCGTGTCCGCGAACGGGTCGTCGCGCGATGCGGCGGACACGACGGTCTCGATCGGCGTCGCCGCCCTCAGCCGTTCGTACTGTCGCTGGTTGTGGGCCGTGTTTCGGACGATGGCGAGCAGCCACCCGCGGAACCCCGCCGGATTGCGGCAGTCGTCGATGCGCTCCAGGGCCTTGATGAACGCTTCCTGGCACACATCGTCGGCGTCGGCGGGGTTGTCCAGCCGGGCCCGGGCGACCGCGTGGGCCGTCCGCAGGTGCCGGCGGACGAGCAGGTCGAAGGCCCGGCTGTCACCTCGCCGAACGCGCGCCACCAGGATCGCATCCGTGTCGCCGTTGTCCATAACAGTCCAGACAGAGGAGCAGGCAGTTGTGTTATGTCGTCGGACGCGTCGGAGGACTGCCGGATCCCGGCGCTGCCCTGCCGGATCCGGGCGCCGCTTTCGGCGTCCAGCGCCCGGCGTCGCGGGCCTCGTACTTGTCCATGACGCGGTCGAAGGCGCGCTCCAGGTCGACTCCCTGCTGGTTGGCCAGCGAAATAATCACAAAGAGCACGTCGGCGATCTCCAGCTCCAGCTCGGCCGGGGTTTCGTCGTCGCGCTTGGGCTTCGAGCCGAAACGGTGATTTACCTCGCGAGAAAGCTCGCCGACTTCCTCCATGAGGCGCGCCAGAATCGCCAGCGGGGGCCAATAGCCCTCCTCGAAGCGGGCGATCCAGCGGTCGACCCGTTCCTGCGCGTCACGGATCCTCATCTGAACGCGCCCGGTGCGGAACGGGGGTTGTCCACGGGCGGCTACGCCTCCAGTCCCGGCCTGAGCACGATCTTGCCGAAGACGTCGCCGGCCTCGAGGAGTTCGTGGGCCCGGCGGACCTGGTCGAGTGGCAGGACGTCGTGGATCGGCGGGGCGACGTTGCCGTTGAAGACCAGGTGCATCGCCTCGCGGAACTCGGCCGGCGTGCCCATCGTCGACCCCATGATCGTGAGCTGCCGCCAGAAGACCAGGCGGATGTCGACGGCCCCGGTGGCGCCGGTGGTGGCCCCGAAGGAAACCAGCCGGCCGCCGACCGCCAGTGCACGGACGAGATCGCGCCAGACGGCCTCTCCGACCGAATCCAGACACACATCCACTCCGCGTTTGCCGGTGGCCCCGAAGACCTCCCTGGGCCAGTTCGTCGCCGTGCGGTCGAAGACGTGGTGGGCGCCCAGCGCCGCAACGCGCTCCGCCCGCTCCCCGCTCGACGTGACGGCGAAAACCTCGGCTCCGGCGGCCCGCGCGTACTGCACGGCCATCGTCGAGACGCCGCCGCTCGCTCCTGTGACCAGCACGCGTTCGCCGGGCCGCAACCGTCCGCGCGAGAAGAGTCCGTGCCACGCGGTGACGCCCACCAGCGCCGCGGCGGCCGCCACCTCCGAGGAAACACCTTCCGGTATCTCCATCAGGTTCGCCGCGGGGGCCACCGCGTACTCGGCAAACCCCCCCTGCGTATGTTCGCCGATGATCTCGAGCGGCGGGCAGTGGCCGTGCGGCGCCCGTGCGAGTTGGTACCAGTCGTAGTTCAGAGACGGATCCACGACCACGCGCTTGCCGAGCCAGGAGTCGTGCACTCCGGGGCCCAGCTCGTCCACGGTCCCCGCGATATCCGACCCCCCGATGTGGGGCATCGGGATCTCGATCGGCAGCCCGCGCCGCATCCACAGGTCCAGGTGGTTCAGCGAGGAGGCCTGCACTCTGATCCGGACCTCTCCCGGCGCCGGCACCGGCGCGGGCATGTCTTCGACAGCCAGAACCTCGGGACCGCCGTTCTCGTGAAAGACCGCAGCTTTCAAGGTCGGTTCGCTTTCGTGTCAGGGGTTGGAAGTGTGGAGGGCCCCGGGAAGATGTAGCTTTCGGGGCCGGGCGGCGAGGGCGGCGAGGGCGGCGCGGCGGGCACGCACACAACAGGACACCACAGGCGATTCGACATGGCAGGAGCGGAACAGCAACCGGCCGACG
Organism: Gemmatimonadota bacterium; assembly: GCA_009841165.1. Lineage (GTDB taxonomy): Bacteria > Gemmatimonadota > Gemmatimonadetes > Longimicrobiales > Gaopeijiaceae > Bin94. The sequence goes on from VXMI01000079.1 coordinate 15,144, forward strand.
CCGTGAAGCCGGGCGAAAGCGAAAACGATCATACCCTCGGCGGCTACTTCTCGGTCCACAACAGGCCCCCGGCCTTCGAGGCCTGCGACGGATGCCCCTACACGGTGTCGATCGAGACGGAGCGTTCGGGCGATCTGCGCGCGCCGGTTGCCGCATACCTGGTGTTTCCGCGCTGGGCCGAGACCGGGCTGGGGATCGTGGGCCACGTCGAGACGCCGTTGCTCTGGCAGGGGGCTACGCGAGAGGCGGTGCTGGACCAGGCAGGGGCCCTGGGGTTGCACGAGGTTCAGCGCCTGCTGAACGAGGCGGTTGTGCGCAAGGCGTCGGGCGGCCACAACGGTGAGCCTGCATGAGGGTCGACCGGGATCGCACGCGCTCGGTTCGCGTGACCGAGATCTTCCACTCCATCCAGGGAGAATCGACCTGGGCGGGCCTTCCCTGCACCTTCGTGCGCCTCACGGGGTGTCCGCTGCGGTGCGTATGGTGCGACACCGCCTACGCCTTCCACGGCGGCACGCGCATGGAGATCGGCGAAATCCTCGACGCCGTGCGGGCCCACGGGTGCCGGCTGGTCGAGATCACCGGCGGCGAGCCCCTGGTGCAGCCTGGCGCCGCCACCCTCGCCGCGGCGCTGCTGGACCAGGGATGCACGGTTCTGGTGGAGACATCGGGCGCACTGGACATCGGGGTTCTCGACCCGCGCGTGCACCGGATCATGGACCTCAAGTGCCCGGGCTCGGGGGAAGAGCACCGCAACCTGTGGTCCAACCTCGACCACCTGACGGGCCGTGACGAGGTCAAGTTCGTCGTGGACGGCCCGGACGACTTCGAGTGGGCGGCGGGTGCGATACGGCGCCATGGCCTCGACGAGCGGGTGCGGGACGGGTCTCTCGGCGCGCTCCTCGTGTCCCCGGTGTGGGGGTCGCCAGGGCTGGAGGAGCTTGCCGCGCAGATCCTGGCGAGCGGGCTGCCGGTGCGGTTCCAGACACAGCTGCACAAGCACATCTGGGGCCCGGACCGCGCGGGCGTGTAGCAGCGCGGCAGCCTTTGGTCACGGGGTCCGACCAGGTGCGACTCTCCACCCTGCCGCGAACGCTCGCCGCGAAGTTCGGGCCGGTGGAGTCGGCGGTGCCGGATCCGCGCCGGAAGAACGCCGCCGTGGCGCTGATCCTGCGTCCGCGCGCGGACGGCGACGATCCCGCGGTCCGGCAGTGCGACTTCCTGGCGATCAGGCGCGCGGACTCGGACGGGGATCCCTGGTCGGGGCAGATGGCCCTGCCCGGCGGCCGCCTCGACGAGGCCGACCCGGGGCTGCTGGGCGCGGCGATTCGGGAGACCTGTGAGGAGACGGGAGTCGACCTGAACGGGGCGGGGACAGTGCTGGGGCGACTCGAAGCGCTGCGCCCCATGGCCGTCAGGATTCCGCCGCTCACCATCTGGCCCTTTGCGTTCCGGGTCGGGGCCGGACGGGCGGCGCGAGTCGCCAGCCACGAGGTCGCGTCCGTGCACTGGTTCCCTCTGGAAGCGCTGGAGGATCCGGCCAACCAGGGCAGCTACCCGTGGAAGTACCACGGCCTGGTGCGGCACTTTCCGTGCGTGCGCGTCGAGGGCCAGGTGATCTGGGGGCTGACCTACCGGGTGCTCACCCGCTTTCTGGAAGCGATGTAAAGCGCACTTTACAGAATGTAATGTTGCGATTACGTCGAGTCGCGCCAATCCACCAGAAACACGTTGGTGTTGCCTTCGTGCGCCATGTTGCGGTTGGAGCCGAAGACCAGCTGCGAGCCGTCGGGGTGGAAGACGGGGAAGCCGTCGAAGCCTTCCGACCACGTCACGCGCTCCAGCCCGGTCCCGTCCACGTTGATCAGGTAGAGCTCGAAGTCACGCCCCTGCGGGTCGTCCATGTTCGACGAGAAGATGATCTGCTCGCCGGAGGGGTGCCAGTAGGGAGCGAAGTTCGCCGCCCCGTTATCCGTGATCTGACGCGGGTTCGATCCGTCGGCGTCGGCCACGTAGATCTCGAGGGCGGATGGGCGGATAAGGCCTTCGGCGAGCAGCGACAGGTAGTCCTCGCGTTCCTGCTCGGTCTCGGGGTAGTGCGCGCGCCATACGATCTTCGTGCCGTCGGGGCTGTAGAAGGCGCCGCCGTCGTAGCCGAGCCGGTCGGTGAGGCGCCGCACGTCGGAGCCGTCCGGGAGCATGGAGTAGAGGTCGAGGTCCCCGTCGCGCGTGGAGGTGAAGACGATCCGGTGGCCGGTGGGCGAGACGGTCGCTTCGGCATCGTAGCCGAACGAGGTGGTGAGCTGGCGGAGGTTCGAGCCGTCGGCGTCGGCCGCGAAGATGTCGAAGCTCGGGTAGACCGCCCAGACGTAGCCCCGGGAGAAGTCGGGCGGGGCCGGACAGGCACGGTTGAAGTGGTGGGTGGATGAATAGAGGATGCGGTCGCCGCCGGGGTAGAAGTACGAGCACGTCGTGCGGCCGTCGCCGGTACTGACCAGTTCGGTTTCGCCGGTGTCGGGATCCAGGATGTAGATCTGGTCGCACCCTTCACCGGCTGTGGGGGTGGACTGGAAGATCAGGCGGGATCCGTCGAAGGCCCAGTAGGCTTCCGCGTTCTCTCCCTGGAAGGTCAGCTGCCTGATCTCGCCGAACCGTGCTTCCCGGGGATTCGTCAGCGACTGCGCGGGCAGGGAGGGGGCGAGGAAGACGAAGAGAAGCAGGACCGGCAGCGCGGCGATGGTTCCACCCCATCCGCGCCGACCGGAGAGCGGAGTGGTTTCGGGGCCTCGTTCGTCGGTGTCTTGAGACTTGGTCATGGTGATCCTCGGAGTGCCGGCGGCTGGCCGGCCGGTTGGGGTTCGGATTGGCGAATGCTGGTGGTTTGTTCGACATCGATGCCACGACGTCGAAGTTGATCGATGTACCGGCCGGGCGGAACGACTTCGTCGGGAGTGCCGACGCCGGGGCGTATGTGGCCGCGGGTCTGCATGAGCGCGGTGATCGCGAGCGAGAAGCCGGTGGTCCTCGCCATGGCGCTGAGCCCGGTGGCCGGGTCGTGACGGTCAAGGAGGTGATAGCGGATCCGCTCCGCATGACCGTTCCTGTGGCCGGCAACGTCGACCCGCACGACCACGATGTCCCCGCCGCCATCGCCCGAAAGCAAGGGCTTCACCTGCTCAATGAAGAACTTGCGCGGATTCACCCGGCTGCCGTTGTGCACCACCTCGCGGTCGCTGAGCAGGCCGAGTTCGCGTATGGCGTGCATGATCCCGGCGTGGCCCGGATACCTGAGCGTCTTGTATTCGATGGTGTCGACCCGCCCCTCGTAGCGAAACGGCAACGCCGACGTACCTCCGCCGGTGAAGAAGGCCTCGAGGCGGCCCACCGGCTCCGGAAACTCCAGGTGCTCGAGTCCGGACAGGGCTTCGACCCGGGTCAGCCTTCCGTTCCGGAGGACCGTCGCAGGGGTGACGTAGTAGTCCAGCATGCCCTCGAGCGAGTACACGATCTGGTATTTCAGGGGAGGCTTCGGGTTCCGGGGCAGGCCACCCACCCACAGACGGACGGCGTCCACCCGGTCGAGCGCGTCGATCCCGGCCTGTGCGAGAATGTTGACCATCCCGGGTGCCAACCCCGTATCCGGCACGACGGAAATCCCGCGTTCCCGCGCCTGGCCGTCCAGCTCCCGCTGCCGCCCCACGATCGCCGTGTTGCCACCCAGGTCCGTGAAATGGATACCCGCCGCAACGGCCAGATCCGCCATAGGGAGGTTGAAGTGATACGGGAGCGCGCAGAGTACGCCATCCATCCCCTTCATGGCCGCGGCGATGTCGTCCCGCGAGGCGGCGTCGACCTCGAGCAGCGTCAGGCCCTTGTCAAGGTAGGGGTGCAGGCAGGGATGCAGGTTGTCGGTCGCAAGGTCCGCGACCACGACTTCGTCGGCCGTGCCGGATTGCAGAAGATCGAACGCGGCGGCCGTGCCCTGGGCGCCGCCGCCCAGAACGAGGAATCTCACCGGCGCGGACCGGAGCCCAGCAGGTCGAGTTGAAGCGTGTCGTCAGCCGTGCCGGGATCCCCGTGCACCCGCGTGACCTCCGTGACGCTGTCACCCCTGCCCGGATCGACCACCGGTTTGCCGGCGGCATTGCGGCGAAGCAGATCGACGTCGGCGACCGCGAGCCCGGTCATGGCCCCGCCGGCAGAGACCAGCATGACGTTGTCGTCATCGAGCGCCTCGAGGGCGGCGACGAGGTGGCCGCCGCTGTCGGATGCGGGCATGACCGTCACACCGAGTCCGCCCCGGCCGTGCAGCGGAAACTCGGCGACCGGCGTCCGCTTGGCGGTCCCGCCAGAGGTGACGGCCAGCACCGAAGCTTCTCTCTTCACGACCATGAGTGCGATCACCTCGTCTCCGTCTCTGAGCCCGATTCCCTTGACCCCCTGGGCCACGCGCCCCGTCACCGGCACCTGTTCCTCGGCGAACCGCACGGCGCGGCCGGCTCGGCTGAACAGCAGGAACTCGTTGTCGCCCGTGGTCAGCGCCACGTCCAGCACCGAGTCGCCAGGACGGACGCGAGCCGCGATCAGGCCCCCGGCCTTGGGGTTGGAAAACTCGTTCAGCCGGGTCCTCTTGATCAACCCCAGCCGCGTCGCGGAGACCACGTAGCGGTCATCCTCGAGATCGTCCACGGACCGGGTGGCGACGATGGTGTCGTGCTGGTCCACTCCGAGAAGGGCCCAGACGGACCGGCCCCGGGCGGCCCGTGTGCTCTCGGGGATGTCCTCGACCTTCAGGAAGTGCACCTGGCCCCGACTCGTGAAGCAGAGCAGCCAGCCCCGATTGCGCGCAACCATGAGGCGCTCGAGGTAGTCGCCGGCGTAGCGCTTCATGTCCGCGAGTTCGGTGCCCGCCGCCACGCGCCGCTTGTGGAGGTGCATGGGGACGCGCTTGACGTATCCCTGTCGCGACAGGGTGACCACGACGTCTTCGTCGGCTGCGCTCGACTCCACGTAGGTGAAGTCGGTCTTGCTCGTGCGCGGCAGGATGACCGTGCGGCGATCGTCGCCGAAGCGCTCCACGACACGGTCGAGTTCCTCGAGCATCGTCGCGAGCTGGAGCGAATCGTCGCGGAGGAGCGCGCGGAGGTCCCGGATGGTCGCGCGCAGACCGTCCTCCCGCGCACGGAGCTGATCGCCCTCCAGCGCGGTCAGGCGAGCCAGGCGCATCTTCAGGATCGCGTCGGCCTGCACCTCGCTCAGCCCGAAGCGGTGCTGGAGCCTCTGCGACGCTTCGGCCCGGTCGGCAGAAGCCCTGATCTCGGCAATCACCTCGTCCATTTGGGCCAGAGCCAGGAGGAGACCCAGGGTCACGTGCAGCTCGGCCTCCGCCTTCTCCAGTTCGAAGCGCGAACGCCTGCGGATCACCTCGATCCGGTGGTCCCGGTAGCGGGAGAGCAGATCCTTGAGGGTGAATTCGCCGGGCTGCTTGCCGCCGTCTAGCGCGAGCAGGATCGCGCCGAAGGTGCACTGGAGCGCCGTCTTCTTGAAGAGAAGCGCGATCATCCGGTCGGCGTCGGTGCCCCGTTTGAGCTCCACGACGAGGCGGATGCCCTCGCGGTCGGACTCGTCCCGCAGGTCGGCCACCTCCGGGATCGTTCCCTTGCGGGAAAGGGCAGCGATCTGGGCGATGATCCGCGCCTTGGAGACGGCGTAGGGAAGCTCCGTGACGACAAGTTGCCTGCGGCCGCCGCGCAGAGTCTCGGTCACCACGCGGGCACGCATGATCATCCGGCCCCGGCCGGTCTCGTACATGCTGCGGATGCCGTCCGACCCCAGGATGAAGCCACCCGTCGGGAAATCGGGTCCGGGAACGTCCCGCATGAGTTCGGCGTTGGTGCATTCCGGGTTTGCCACCAGGGTGCGCAGCGCGGCTGCCACCTCGGCGAGGTTGTGGGGGGGCACGTTGGTGCTCATCCCCACCGCGATTCCGGAGCTGCCGTTGACCAGCAGGTTCGGGAAGCGGGCCGGCAGGACGGTGGGCTCCTTGAGCCGGTCGTCGAAGTTGTTCTCCCAGACGACAGTGTCCTTCTCGATCTCGTCGAGGAGCTCGGCGGCGACCGGGGCGAGGCGAGCCTCGGTGTAGCGGTACGCCGCGGCAGAGTCGCCGTCGATGGACCCGAAATTGCCCTGGCCATCGACAAGGGGGTACCTGAGCGAGAAGTCCTGGACCATCCGCACGAGCGCATCGTAGACGGCGGAGTCGCCGTGGGGATGGTATTTGCCGAGAACTTCGCCGACGACGGTTGCGCACTTCTTGTAGTTGCGGTCGGGCTGGAGGCCAAGGCCGTGCATCGCGAAGACGATCCGACGGTGCACTGGCTTGAGGCCGTCGCGCACGTCGGGGAGCGCCCGCTGCACGATCACGCTCATCGAGTAGTCGAGGAAGGAGTGTCGCATCTCCTCCTCGATGCGGCGGGGGAGCACGCGATTACGCATCTGGGCTACCGACATTCGCACCTACCTGGCTTGGATGCGTCACAACGGAGCGGCCGGACCTCTCGCTCCGAAATGTAACCGAACAGGCCCGAATTCGGTTCAGAGCGCCCCGCGCACGATGCCGTGGTCCAGGACGTCCACGGCGTCCCCCAGCGAAACCCGCCCGGTACCGTGGTGGATCACGTTGAGCCCGAAGTAGACGAGGCCCTCGATGCGACGGTAGCGCGCGAGCGTTCGCAGCGGTTCGCGGTCGGGGTCCCGGGTGCCGGAGTCCTGGTCGATGGTCGTGACCTTGCAGCGGGCACAGAGCTTCACGCCGCTGAAGCGCAGGTCTCCGATCGTGAAGCTGCGCCAGAAGTCCTCTTCGTGGGGACGGTCGCCGCTGACCACGATGTTGGGGCGGAAGCGCTCGACGGGGACATCGCGCCCGGCCCGGCGCGCCAGCTCTCGCACGGAGCCCTGGGTGACCAGAAGAGCCGGATACCCGTCGGCGAAAGAGACCCGGTGACCGTCGGCGTAGGCCGGGTCGGTGTTGCGAACATCGTGGTCGCTCATGAAGACGAGACGGTGGGCGCCTCCGAGGACCGTGGACAACCAGGCGTCCGCTTCCGGCGAAACGGTGCGGACTTCCAGCCCGGAACTCCATACTGTGATCCGTACCGGATCCCCTTCGGGAGCGATGGGCAGCTTCAGGGCCTCGATTCCCGGCGCGGCCAGGGTCAGGGAGCGTTCGCCCACCTTCGGGCGCACTGTTGCAAGCCGGGGGGTGGAGCGCTGCGACACGAAGGTGCCGTCGGGTCCGACCACCATCCAGCGGCGGTCGAACCGCGGTCCGAACGCGTCGAAATCCACGGACTGCACGTCCAGGCCGCGAGCCCCCTTCACCGGATGGATCCGCAATCGGGCCACCGTGCGCGTCATGCCATCCTGCTCCGCTTTGCGATCGTAAGCGGCAGGGTGGCCTTGTGGCGCCCGTTCACAACGATGTCGAAGGTATGGATGCCCTGCTCCTTGAAGACGATCCCGTCGAGATTGATCACGTGGGGTACACGGATGCCGGTCTGCAGGCTGCCCCGTCCCGGCCTGACGTTCAGTTCGCCGTTGAGCGAGAGGAGCTGCTCCCCCCCCGGGCTGGCGAGCGTGATGCTCAGGTTGTGTGTACCGGCGTCGCCGGCACCCCCCAGGAAGCGCAGCACCAGGGCCAGGCGACCGTGTCGCGCAGGAAACTGCTGCACGCTGATCTGGTCGAAGATCCCCAGCAGGTTGAGCTTGCCCGATCCGTCGATCGTGGCCGCGTCCGCCGTGAGGGCCAGGTCTATTTCCACAACACTCCTCCAAGTAGAGATCGGCGCAGAACCAGTCCGAACAGGAGATTCAGCGCGGTGTGCGCCAGGATCGCGGGCCACAGACTCCCGGTCCAGACGACGCCCAGGGCCAGAACCAGGCCGGTGACACCGGCCCGCGCCATGCCGTGCGGCCCCTGGTACCCGTGAAGCATACCGAATGCCGCACTCACCGGCAGAGCGGCGAGCAGACTGGAACCGAACCAGGGGATCATAAACGCGGTCAGGAACCCGCGGAAGACGATCTCTTCGCCGAAACCGGCGGCGAGTGCAAGCACCGCAAACAGCCCCTTTTCCCCTGGTGTGGCAGGCATGATCGCACGGACGGTCTCCGTCTCCTGCCAGCCGAAGAAGGCGGAGAGGCCACGGAAAAGATATGCGACCGCCAATCCGCAAACCGTCAGCAAACCGGTGGCGGCAAGCAGGAACGGCGTTGGAGCGTTCCATTCCAGCCATATTCCGGCGCCGTCCCGCAACTCCGACGACAGCAGCAGAGTCACTCCTCCCGCCAGGACAAGCACCAGAGCCGAACTCAGATACACGGCCGCGCGCTGGCCGCGCAGGGCTTCCGCGGGCGGCAACTCCTGCGCCGCCACCAGCGCGGGGACCAGGGCCAGCCATGCGGCCGCAGCCACCGAACGAAGCGGATCCCCCAGTCCGGAGGCCGTGAAGACGACAGCCAGGACCGCCGTGGTGCCCGCCCACATCCAGGGCTTCACGCCCGGGCTCTCCCGGGAACCAGGCGGCCCGGCTCGGGCCGGCGCGGGCCAGCGGGTTCGCTGTAGTCGGCGCACAGACGCCGGCCCGCCTCGACGATCCTGTCGAGAGTGCGCTCGAGGTCTTCCTGCGTCGTCCTGTAGTTGAGGACGCAGAAGCGCAGGGAAAAGCACTCCCGTATTCGCGTCGAGGACATCATCGCGAAGCCGGAGTTCACGATGTCCTTCTGGATGCGCCTGTTGAGATCGTCGAGGCTCCCCTGCGGCACGGACCCGTCACCCCGGTAGCGGAAGCAGACCACCCCGAGACTCTGCGGCGAGAGAATCTGCAGTTCCTCCTCGGCGTGCACCCTGGCCTCGGCAGCACGCGCCAGCGCGATCGCCCGGGCGACCTCCTTCCTGTGGGCCGCAAGTCCGTATCTCTGAATCGAGAGCCATACGCGCAGGGCTCGGAAAGTCCTGGTGAGCTGGAGTCCCCGGTCGCAGAAATTGACGTGACTGGGGCCCCATTCCGCGTCCTGCAGATAGTCCGGCATGATCCGGAAGGCCGAAGCAAGGCGGCTGACGTCGCGGGCGATGAGGCACCCGGTCTCGTACGGCTGGAAGAGCCACTTGTGGGGATCGAGGGTGACGCTGTCGGACAGTTCGATCCCGTCGAGCAGGGGCCGTGTCGAGGGATCCAGCACCGCGAACCCTCCGTACGCTGCGTCGACGTGATACCACAGGCCTTCGGACCGCGCGATGTCCGACAGTTCAGCCAGGGGATCAATGCTGCCCGTGTTGGTTGTTCCCGCGTTCGCCACCAGACAGAACGGTTCAAGCCCGTCGGCGCGATCCCGCTCCACGGCGGCCGCAAGGTGCCGGGGGGACAGGCGGAAGGAACCGTCGACGGGGACGGCGCGGAACAGTTCCGGATCGATCCCCGCAATCCTGGCCGCCCGCCCCACCGAAGCGTGGGCCTGCTCCGACATGTAGACGGTCCCGCGCGCCGGATTGCCGGCCGCTTCACGGGCGGCGACGATCGCGATCAGGTTTGCCGCGGACCCGCCGCTCGTGAACAGTCCCCCACCGCTTTCGGGGTAGCCCATCCACTCCCGGAACCAGTCGGTCACCGTGACCTCGATCTGCGATGGACCGCCGGACTCCAGCCAGGTGCCCTGAAAGACGTTGTACCCGTTGACGAGAAAGCTGGCCAGAACCGAGGCCCACGTCGGACTCGACGGAATGAATGCGAGGAAGCGGGGGTGGTCGATGCGGCCCGCCAGCGGCATGATGTCGCCTGTGATCTCCTGCAGCAGCAGGTCGAGATCGCGGCCCTCTTCCGGGGGCGGGCCGTGGAGCAGCGGCTCCGTCACATGCCGGGTCGCTCCCCGCCAGGCCGCGCCGTCCCTCAGATTCGTCCAGCGATCCAGGATGGCGTCCACGACGGCGTAACCGGAACGCCGCATCTCCTCGGGGTCTTCCAGAAAGGAACCGGGGGCGAGGTCGCGCTCGGGGGGTGTCTTGGTCATCCGTTGACGCTTGGGCCAGGGGGGTTCTAGTGTACTGCGTCCGGATTTGGCGGCGCTTCAGGCCGGCGGCGGCACTTGCCATCCCACAGAGTAGATGACCGTGATTGATTCGACGCAAGCCAAGGCGGTTTTTGCCGTCATCGACGCCTACGACCACCCGCACGGCGGCCGCATCCTCCGCCTGCGCCTGAGGAGGGGCGAGGCGCCCGCGATAAGGGAACTGAAGGGCGGCACCCTGGTTGCAGGGACCGAAGACGGGCCGGAAACGCGCATCCAGGTCGACGGATTCGCGCTCTTCGGCGGGCGCGTGAGCGACGCACGCGTGGCGCGCACCGGGCGAGTCGACGTCCACGTCCGGGACGAGGCGGCCCGCGATGTCGCCGCGGGATGGTCCCTCCGGCTGCCCGCGTAGGCGGCAAGCCCGCTTTCAGGCCCGGTCGGCGCTACTGTGACCCCCGGCTCCACCCGGGCGGATCACGCTCGAAGGTCCGCTGGAACCACTCCACGTACGCGGCGTTGCCGTCGGGGTTCTCCGCCAGCCAGTCCCTCCGCGCCTCCACGAACGACCCGGGGCGAGCGGTCAGTATGAACTCGTCGAGGAAGCCGTTCTCGCTGGCGTAGGTGATTTCGTCCAGGATGCTGTAGGGACGCGCGTCGAAGATCGACCGCTGGTATAGCCAGACTTCCGCAACCTGTCGCAGGATCGCCTTCTCGAGTTCGAACTCGTCGGCGCCGACGGCCTCCGGCAGCCAGCGATCGAGCCGGTTCTGGGCCGCCATGAGGTGGAGGTGGGCGTAGATCAGGTACGCGCCCCGCCGGAGACCCCCGCCGGGCTGATAACTCAGGTTGACCGTGTCCCCCTGGGCATTGAGCCGCATCTGTTCCCAGGGATAGACCGGGCCCTCCTGCGGCTGGGTGATGATCATGAATGACGGATCGAGGGTGATGCTGTCCATCTGCTCCCGAACCCGTGCGTCCACCTCCTCCATTCGCTCCTTTTCAGGGGTGAGGCGCGCGCCGGAATAGATCACCAGGCGCCGGGGGTTGGGCAGCTCGACCTGTCCCGAAGCACAGGCCAGGACGGGCAGCACGAAGAGGAAGCTGAGGATGAGAAGGGCGGCGCTCTCGGGTGCCGCAAACGATCGGTACAGTGGTCGGTTGTTCGAACGGGGCATGGGCAGGCTCGACTGCTCCTTCCTGCGTGGTGACTGAACGCCTGGCAACTTTACTCAACCCCCGGGCGCGGGTCCATGTTCCCGGGATCCCCGGTCGCCGACCCCGTCGGAGCCGCTGCCGGCGGGTCGCGCCAGCGCAGGAACTCGAAGGGGCTGCGGCAGTCCGCGCACCAGCAGGTCGTCAGCGAAGCGTGGCTTCCGAACAGTGACATGATCTCGGTGCGGTTACCGTCACAAAAGGGGCACGGAGGCGCACTCGGGAGCGATGGCGAGGGCGAGTTGGTTGCCACGGCCGCCGCTACTCCACGAAGAGCGCGCGGTTGCGGTCGCCGCGCGCGCGCTCAACCGCTTCTTCGGCCGGCGCGCCGGGACCACGGCGCCGCTCCGGGTCCCACCCCGCGCGAGCAGGCTCGATGTCCGCCAGACCCACGCCGGCCGCCGCCAGCGTGGCGCCCATCCGGGCCGCGCACGCCTCGCGCACACGGGCGCCGGCCCAAACCGCACCCTCTTCGACAAGCGCCCCGTAGAGATCGTCGTCCGGGAGGAGCCAGGCCAGCGTGGACGGCAGCATGGCGAGCGCCGCGGCCCGCACACGGGCGGCACCTTCTCCGCCCGACCCGGCGAGGCGCGCAAACCAGGCCGCGCCGAATTGCCTGTGGTACTCCTCTTCGGCCAGCATCTTCGGCACGCGGGACCGGGCCAGCGCGAAATTCCCGCCGCCGAAGCTCTCGAGCGCGACCGCCAGTGCGCCGTCGACGACGACCGTGGCCGCGACGAAGTCGGCCCAGTCCTCGAAGGGGTCGTCCAGTGCGGGGGCCGAGTAGTAGCGGTCGGCCGGACGCTCGTGCTCCACCTCGAAGGGATCGAATCCCAGACGCTTGAGCATCGAGTACAGCAGGCGCGCGTGTCCCCACTCGTCCTGGGCCATCGAGGACGCGGCGATTCCGGTCTCGATCGACGGGCTCCCCAGAATCCAGTCGCTGTAGCGGATCCCCAGAAGCCGCTTCGTGTCCGCCAGGCTGAGGATGTGACGGGCGAGAGGGGCCGGCGCGCTCATCGACCCCCCTCCTTTCCACCGGGCCGGTTCGCGGCCCAGGGGCCGTCCGCCCGGTTCACCGGGATCACGGCTCCCCTGGGGACCACGCACATCTCGAACCAGTTCTCCTCGTCGTAGGTCTTCCACGCGTAGACCCGCGCCAGCTCGTCGCCCGGCGCGTCGATGTAGCCGATGTGCCGGAGCGGCTCGCCCCGTGTCTTGCGCGCGAAGACCTCGTACACGGACTCGGCCAGGCCACCCCGCTCGCTGCTCATGCACCCACCCCGAGCCGCCCCAGCTTCCGGCGGCCGTCCTCGCTGATCCGCGCGGTCGTCCAGGGCGGATCCCACACTTCGTTGATCTCGACCGAGCGCACCCAGGGCTCCCTCTCGATCCGGTCGGTGACGTCCTGCCGGATGAAGTCCATGCAGGGACAGGCGGTGGCCGTGAAGGTCAGGTCGACCGTAGCCCTCCCATCCCGGAAGTCGACCCCGTAGACCAGGCCCAGTTCGACGACCGAAATGGGGAGTTCGGGGTCGAGGACTTCGTCCAGGACCGCCAGCAGCGCAGCGTTCCCGTCGGCCGGAACCTCCGCGAGCGGGGCCGACCACCGGTCGCGTCCGCCCGACGCGTGGAGCTGCACCAGCGGCCGCTCGGCCAGCAGCGTCTTCAGCGGGCGCCGGCGACGGATGCCCGGCGATTGCGGCGCCAGCGTGGCGGTGCCTAGTTCAGCCACGAGGAGACCGCGCCACGCGACCGCCGCACGGACTCGACGTACCGCTCGTTCATCGGCCCGCGCCCCTTCCAGCGCTCGAAGACGGCACTCCACGAGATCTCGCCGTCTTCGAAGAGCCAGCGCTTCTCCTCCGGGTCATACTCACACGGGAAGGGATAGTCGAGCACGTATTCCTCGGCGGCCGCGTCGTAGTGCGCCGGCACCGACAGCCCCAGGCTCTCGCACAGCGGAACGGTCGACGACATCCACAGCTGGCGGAGTTCGTCGTTGGTGAGTCCCTTGAGCTTGTAGTCGAGCTGTCCGCTGTGGCGCTTCAGGTCGTCCGGCAGCCCGAACCACTCGATGGTCATCGGGAACATCCAGTCGACGCAGCGCTGCAACAGCTCCGTCGCCGCCCCTCCCGCGCGGGCCAGCCGGCGCATCCACACCTCTCCGTGGCGCAGGTGGAAGGTCTCCTCCATGTCCACCTTGATCAGCGCCCGCTTGAGGGGACCGTAGGAGGTGTTGCGGTGAACGTCCCCGAGCAGGCAGATGCCGGCCCGGTCGAAGAAGCCGTTGGCCACGACCAGTTCGGCCCAGTTGTCGAGTGGCTGGTCGAAGCCGTAGGGGTGCTTGAACTCATTCGGCTCGCGGCCGTAAACCAGGTGCTCCTTCGACACGCCCATGTCCTCGAGCAGCCGGTAGGCGATGTTGGCGTGCGCCAGTTCGTCCTGGATGATCGCGTGCGCGCTGACCTGAGTGTTGGTGGACGGTGCATGCCGTGCCGCCAGCCAGTAGGCCGGGGCGCTCATCAGTTCGGTGTCCGCCTGCACGGTGAGCTGGACGATGATCGCCTTCCTGTACCCGGGCGTCATCTCCTCGGGAGACTCGAGGATGTACCCCTTTCGGATCTTCTGCTTCAGTTCGTCTTCGGCGCGCTGTGACATCGATTCGTTCCGTCAGTGGTCGGTGATGCGTCAGATCCCCAGGGACGACCGGATCAGGGGGCTGATCCGCTCCGGCGTCCAGGGCGGCTCGAAGGTGAGGTCGACCTCCGCCTCCTCGACGCCATCGACACTCGCTACCGCGGCCTTCGCGTCCTCGAGGATCTGTCCCGCAGCGGGGCACATCGGCGTCGTCAGCGAGATCGTGGCTTTCGCGGTCGATCCATCGACCTCGATGTCGTACACCAGCCCAAGCACCACGAGATCCAGGTTCAGCTCCGGGTCCTTCACGGTCCTGAGCGCGTTGCGAACGGCTTTTTCGGTTACGGGCACTTGCTTGCGAACCTCCGGAGACAGGGCGGTGCGGCCGATCGGGTCCAAGATGCCGAACGCGTCGGCGATCCTGCAAATCTAGCAAATCCCGGTTCCAACTTGCGCGCCCACCGCGCACCAGGGACACTGGACACATGCGAATCGCCATCAACACCGGGGGCGGCGACGCGCCCGGCCTGAACGCCGTCATCCGCGCGGCCGTTCTGTCGGCGCACGGGCGTGGCTGGGACGTGGTCGGCATACGCCGCGGCTACGAGGGGCTTTTCCGCTCCCACGGCATCGTCCCGCTCGACGAACGGTCGGTGAAGGGGATCACCCACATCGGCGGCACGATCCTGGGGACCACCAATCGCGGCAACCCCTTCGCGTTTCAGGTAGACCGGCCGGACGGCGGCCTGGAGGTGGTCGACCGCTCGGGGGAGGTCGTTCAGCGCGTGAAGGACCTGGGGATCGACTGCATGATCGCGGTCGGCGGCGACGGATCGCTCAGGATCGCCAGCGAGCTGGCCGGGAAGGGCCTCAAGGTGATCGGGGTGCCCAAGACCATCGACAACGACCTGGCGGCCACGGCGGTCACCTTCGGCTTTCACACCGCGGTGCAGACCGCCACCGACGCCATTGGCAAGCTGCATTCGACCGCCGAGGCGCACCAGCGGGTGATGGTGGTGGAGCTGATGGGACGCCACGCCGGATGGATCGCCCTCTTTGCCGGCTTCGCATCCACCGCCGATGTAATCCTGATCCCCGAGATTCCGTACGATCTGGGCAGAGTGGCCGAGAAGATCGAGGACAGGTGGGCGCGCGGTTCCGAATTCGCGATCGTCGTGGTCGCCGAGGGAGCGGTGCCGAAGGGCGGCGGGGCTTCCTACCTCGACCGGCCCTCGCTGGGCGGCGGACGGCGTCTCGGGGGCGCGGCCAAGCGAATCGCGCGCAGACTCGAGGAGATCACCGGGCACGAGACCCGCAGCCTGGTGCTCGGACACCTTCAGCGCGGGGGGCAACCCATCGCCTTCGACCGAATCCTGTCGCTGAGATTCGGGGCCGCGGCCGTAAAGCTGGCCGCCGAGGGACACTTCGGGTGCATGGTGGCGCTCGACCCGCCGCACATGAAGCCCGTTCCCCTCGCAGAGGCGGTCAGCAGGCGGAAGACGGTGCCGCCGGAACACGAACTGATCCGGTCCGGCAGGGCCATGGGCATATCGTTCGGGGACTGAAAGGCAGGGAGAACAGAGGTTTGATGATGAAGGACGGCGTTGTAAGGCACGGCAGGACACCGGCGTGGGCGGCGGGGCGTGGCGCGCGTCGGGGGATTCATGCCCTCCTCCTGTGCGCGGCGGCCCTCTCGTCCCCTGGTGCCCTCTCCGCCCAGGACGAGGACGACAGCGGCGACATCACGGCGGAAGGCGAAGTGCTCGACAACGTGAACGGCCTGCCCGTCGCGGTGGCGATCGTGGCCATCCCCGCGCTCAACCGGAGCACGGTCACCGACGAGCTCGGCTACTTCCGCTTCGAAGACATCCCCGCGGGATACTACCCGATCCGGGTGATGCGCCTGGGCTACGAGAATCTCGAGGCCGAGGTGCCGATCAACGGGCAGGAGGTGCTCGCGCTCTACCTGACCCCGGGTCCGGTCTCGATCGAGGGGATCGAGGTGGAGGTGATCGGCCGCGAGGACATCGCCAACAGGGCGATGGGCATCTCGACGCGCGGCACGATCGGCCCGGTCGAGATGGACGAACTGCGCGAGCGCTACTTCAGCCTCGACCAGGTGCTCGTCAGCCGGTACATGCCGCGCTCACGCTTCAGGCACGGCCGCGACCCGGGCGACCCCGGCTGCCTGATGGTCTCCAACCTGAGCCTGCGGGGGCGGAGCTGCGCGGCCGTGGTGGTGGACGGCGTGCTCATGAGCGCCAGCGCGTCCGACTGGGTCTACAGGATGAGCACTCACGACATCTTCTCGGTGCAATTCCTCTACGGACCCGCGGCGTCGCTCCGCTACGGCCACCGGGGAAGCGACGGCGTGCTCTTCATCGAGACGCGGGCAGGCCGCTGACAGCCGTGCCTGGCACCGCTCAGCTGACCGGCCGAGCCCGCCTCCAGTCCTCGGCACGCATCGACACCAGGTTCGCGAACAGGCGGTAGGCGCCGGGCACGCCCGCGGGGAACTGCCGGAAGAAGGCCAGCCCGGTGTAGATGTAGAGGCCGTCGCCCACCTCGGCCACGAGAAGGCCCCCGCGCTTCGGCTCCTCGCCCGGGTCGGCCATCTCCATCACGGGCGTGAAGCGGTCGTCCCACTCTCCCGCGAAGTAGAGCCCCCGCTCCTGCACCCACCCCTCGAAGTCGCCGGGCCCCACGGGATTCGGTGCGGTGAAGACGGGCGACGCGGGCGCCAGCATCGTCACCGATGCGTTTTCGTCGGTGACGCGGTCGTGGGGCCGGTTGATCGTCAGCGGGTAGGGCGCAAACCCGCCCGCCGAGAACTCGTACCTGTTGTACTGCGTGACCACCGTGCCGCCTCCGCGCGCGAAGTCGAGGAGCGCCGCGTTTGCCGCAGCGAGGTCGGGCCGCGTCTCGTAGGCGCGGACTCCCAGCACGATCACGTCGAATCCGGCAAAGCCGCCGCTCCGCACGCGCTCCTCGTCCAGCTCGACCACCTCCATGCCCATCTGCCTCAGCGCCGCGGGCCCGTCGTCGCCGGACCCCATGACGTAGCCGAGCCGCAGCTCGGTGTCCGCCGCGACGGGGAAGACGGAGACGCGCGCCGTGGCGTCGCGCGCCATCAGCGTCCTGGGAATGTGCGGGTGGTCGACGATGTCGAACTGCGTGTCGAACTCGCCGTCGGCGCCGCGCGCGACCGCTCGGAAGACGTGCGCGCCATCCGCGACCGCGCCCCGGGACGTCACCGCGAAGGTGAACGAAGCGCTCGCGCGGTTCGGCTCCAGAGTGAAGGACGTGCTGGCGGGCTCGACCGCCCACCCGTCCGGCGCTTCGAGCCGCAGCTCGCCCGATCGTGCCGTCGTCGACGTGTTGGTCAGCACCACGTCGATCTCCCGCACTCCGTCGGCCCCGCTCGGCCACACCATTCCCGGCGGGTCCACCTCGACGTTGATCGCCGGCAGGACCAGGACCGACTCCCGGTACTCGCCGGCGGCCTGGTCGACCCCGACGTACTCGCCCCGGCGCTCCACCGCCAGCTCGACCGCGCCCACCGACCCGTTGCCCGGGGCAAGCGCCATCCAGACATGAGCCACGATGGTCGGCGGATCAAAGGGCAGCGCCCACAGTCCCCCGTCGTCCGGCCACACGTGCATGGCGCCGTCGCGGGGCACGTCCAGGTAGTACGGCGCCGACGATGGCGCATCGTCCGGCACGGCGACCCGCCAGCTCCAGCGCGCGATCTCGCCGCCCTGAATGCGTCCATCGGCGGACGTGGGGGGCACCGGCGTCCGGAAGAAGGGCGAGCCGGACGGCGCCACCGACGACTCCTCGGTGGGCGAGGCCTGCCATCCGGGCGGCAGCAGCAAGCGCGGGGCCACGCCCGACAGGTCAAACCCGCCGCCGTTCCACACGTTCACATCGACCACGACCGATTCGCCGGGCGTGAGCAGGTCGCGTCCCACGCGGACATCGGTCACGACGCCGGCCGCCGCCAGCACCGCTTCGGAGAGCTGGCCGAGACGGTGCTCCAGAAGCTGCCTTCCGTCGCCTTCGGGGGCGTCGTCCAGCAGGCCGCGCAGGATTCCGGCCGCATCGGCAAGGCCTGCCACGGCACCGTCGGGGAGCAGCGCCGAGAGCCCGCGCCCCGCGTCGGCAAGGGCGCTGCGGTACCGCTCGATCCGCTGTTCGGTGTCGGTGGGCCATCCCGCAGGCAGGGGTGTGCCGAGTTGCCCGATGAGCGTGGTGTCGACGCCCGCGAAGATGCCGTCGTCCTCCAGCCCCTCCACCACCGACGCCACCAGCATGAGCGAGCTCGACCGCGGGCCCGGGTACTCGCCCGAACCCATGTCCTGGGAGCGGTGCTGGCTGCGGCTTTCCATGGCCAGCTGGAAGTGCGACCGGCCCAGCAGGGGGTCGAAGGCGCCCGTCGGCACGCTCACCGTCGCGCCCTGCGGAAAGAAGCGCATCGAGGTGTACAGCTTGGTCGGCTGCCACGGAGTCACGCCCTGCGCGGCCAGTTCCGGGTAGCGGTTCGGGTCGCCGGCCGCCGTGAATGCCTCGTGCGCGGCCCTGCCGGCGAGCTGGTGCTGACCGTGTCCGTCGCGGGGCGTGCCCGAAAAGACCGAGACGATCACATGCGGCCGGAACTTGCGCACCACGAAGACCACGTCGCGCAGTACCTCTTCGAAGGGCCACAGGTCGAGCGTTTCGTCGATGGTCTTGGAGAAGCCGAAGTCGAAGGCGCGGGTGAAGTACTGCCCACCGCCGTCGAGGGCGCGGGCGGCAAGGAGTTCGCCGGTGCGGATCACTCCCAGTCCCTCGTGCAGCCGCGGGCCGATCAGGTTCTGGCCGCCCTCGCCGCGGGTGAGCGAGAGGTAGGCCGTCTCGGCGCCCATGCCTCGCGCGAGGGTCGCGAGCAGGCTGGTGTCCTCGTCGTCGGGGTGGGCGGCGATCATCAGCACACGCTTCACTCCGTCGAGCTGGCGCAGGCGCAGGCCGGCGCCCACGACTCCCTGGTCCTGCTGGGCGGTGAGCGGTGGGCCGGCGGGCCCAACCGGCCACGCGGCCAGCGCGGCGAGGACCGCCGCGGTCGCAATCTTGCCGTACTTCATTCTGGGAAGGTAACTATCCCCGATGGACATCGCCGCCACCCTGCGCAGCTACGACGGGAAGCGTATCACGCCCTTCCGGACGGTGGCGGAAGCGGTGCATGATGCGCCGGAGAGCGCGGTCGGTCAGCTCGTCGACCTCGCCGCCTCGGACGAAACGGAACTGCAGGTGGGCGCGACGTGGGTGCTCAAGCACCTCGCCGAGCGGGGGACGGCGCCCGGCGGGGCGAGTGGGGAGACGCTTCTGAGCCTGCTGGGCCGGCCGATCGCCCCCGACGCCCTGTTGCACATCCTGCAAACCCTGCCGCACATGCACATCGATGATGACGGGCTGGGCGGCCTGCGCGACGCGTTGCTGACGCTGATCGGGTCGAAGCGCGCCTTCATCCGCGCCTGGGCCTACAACGGCCTCGGGGTGTTGGCTGCGCTCGACCCCTCGCTGCGACCCGAGGTCGAGCGCCTGTTCGACCAGGCAGTGAAGACCGACTCCGCCGCCGTGAAGGTGCGCATACGCCACGCCCGCTCCGCGATGGCGCGCTAGTAGCGGGAACTTTCTCAAGGAGGGCGGAGGAGCGAGGCCGCCCAACCGATGCACCACCCCTCCGGGGCCCCGTCGTGCTCATGGTTCAGTTTATTGTCGAAACTGAACCATGAGCAGTACGCATGGCATAGAGAGACCTGCAACAGAGGGACCGGCCGGAAGCCGGTTGTAGGAGCGGCAAGATTGGAGGATGTCGCAGAAGGGACTTGAATCCTCCGCCTGCAGGCTAGCGGATCCGGAAGGCCACTCCGGTGCCCGCGTACACGTCCTCGGACGCGTCATTCAACCCGAGTCCCACGCGGATGTCCCACTGGAGATCCTCGGTTGCCAGCCACGTGATTCCGCCGTTCACGTAGTGCTCGGTCCGCCCGCCCGCCAGCCCCGACGGCACGAAGGCGTACCACTCGCCGTACGCACCGGCGCGCTCGCCAAGGGCCACCGCCCAGGACACCGATTGGGCCCACTCGCGGTAGTCCTCATTGCCGTCCGCCACCGCGGCGTTCACCTGGGTGCCGCCCGCCAGCGACAGCGACTCCGTGAAGTCCCAGCTGTACACGAAGTTCACCCCCGGAAGGACGCGGCCGGCCGAAAACGCGTCGCCGCCGGTCGGGACCGTTGCCTGCGGGAGGATTGCGGTCGCCGGCAAAACGCCGCGCTGGCCGGTCAGAGCCAGCTTGACACCCAGGTAGAGGTCCTCCAGCCCCGACTCGGTCACGGTCCTCCCCCGCGACTCGGTGGAAACAGACCCGGCACCCGCCCCGACCCGCAGTTCGAGCCGATCGGCAAACACCCCGGCGCGCAGCAGGGGCTCGCCGTAGGAGTGTGCCAGGGTGGCCACTCCGTCCGCATCGTCGGTGCCGAAGGTGTACCCGAGTTCGAACTGAAGGACACCGAGCCCGACCGTAGTGGTTCCCTCCGTGAAGTCGGGGCGGTCCGCGACGAGCGCCTGCTGGGCGTGAGTCGCGTCGGCCAGGCCCAGCCCTGACAGAAGAACGGCGAAAGGTGCAGCAATCCTGGCCACCTGGTACTCCATGCGGAGGTTCCCGTAACAGCGTCGGAGGAAAGTGTAGCGAAGCATCATCGTGGCCAGGGCAGGGCCAGTCCCCGGGGTGCCTGCGACCTCCCGAACCAGCCCGCCAGCGCCGCCAGGCTGAGTACGTAGGGCAGCGCCAGGAACAGCGGATACGGCAGGTCGGCATCCACCGCCTGCAGGGCGAACTGCAACGCCTCCGCCCCGCCGAAGAAGAGCGCCGCCGCGATCACCCACTTCGGGTTCCAGCGTCCCAGCACCACCACCGCGATCGCGATGAACCCCTTCCCGGCCGACATGTTCTCGGCGAAGGTCCCCGTGTGTACCAGGCTCAGATGCGCGCCCGCCAGCCCAGCCGCCAACCCCGCGAAGACCACCGCCAGCACGCGCGTCCGCACCACCGGCACCCCGGCCGCGTGTGCCGCTTCCGCCGACTCGCCGACCGCCCGCAGCGCCAACCCCCGGCGCGTGCGAAAGAGGAACCAGCCCAGCACCGGCACCAGCAGATACGCCAGGTACGCGGTCACCGCCTGATCGAAGAACGCGGGCCCCACCGCCGGAATCCGCGCCAGCAGCGGCACCTCCCATGCCGGCACCGTCGGCAGCTCCAGCGCCAGCCCGGTCGCGCCGAAACGGCTCTGGAAGACCGCCCCCGTGAACCCCAGGCTGCCGATGGTGACCGCCGTGCCCGTAATGATCTGGTCGGTATTCAGCCACACCGCGAACGCGGCGAAGTCGAGCGCGGCCAACCCTCCCGCGAGCACCCCCGCCGCCAAT
>VXMI01000010.1 GCA_009841165.1 Gemmatimonadota bacterium
CGAGAAACCCTCCCGCCCCCAGCAGTTCGGCCGCCCGGCTTCCGTCGAGGCGCGTCAGATCCGGCACGGCACGCACCTCGCGTCCCGACGATACCGTGACGCGCACCGGCGCGTTGACCAGGGCGGTGGGTCCCGGCAGAGGGCTCTGGCCCATGACCGTCCCGGCCGGCACCAGGGGATGCCGCAGCGAGTCGACCCGGCCGACCACGAGTCCCGAGTCCGCGAGCTCGGAGAGTGCGAGCATCACAGGCTGGCCCCGCAGGTCCGGGACGACCTGCACTTCAACCGGAGTATCGGGGACCGGAAACATGAGGGTGACCGCCACCAGGTACCCCAGGCCCAGCCCCGCTCCGGCCACCGCGAGCGCGGCGATCCCGGGGTGCATCGCGATTCCGCCCAGACGCACCCGCGCGGCCCCGGTCCTCGCCCCCGTCCTCTTCCTCGGCGAGCGCTGCTTCCGGGGCTTGCGCCCGGCCGGGCGCTGCTTCCCTTTCGCCCTGGTCCTGGCAGCGCCCTTCCGTCGCCGGCGGATCGAACCACCCAGATCCATCAGTCCGGAGCCCTCCTCATTCTGGCCGCAAACGCACCATCGAATCCGCTCTCGTGGGGCAACACCACCAGGCATCCGTCTTCGTCCAGAAACCGCTCCGGAGCGGGGCCCGCCTCGATTCGGAAATCCGGATGGCGCTTCAGAAAGTCCTTCACCTGCCCCTCGTTCTCTTCGTGCTCAAGGGCACATGTAGCGTATACAAGGAGTCCGCCGCGGGGAACCACGGTTGCCGCGCCATCGAGGATCGAGCGTTGCACGGCCGCGAGTTTGCGGATGTCCGCGCGCCTGATGCGCCACCGCCCGTCCGGGTGTCGACGGAACGTTCCCGTCCCGCTGCACGGCACGTCGACCAGCACCGTGTCCGCGCTGCGCATTGGAGGACGCCGGGCGTCCGCGGCCACCGCCCAGACGCGCCTGCCCGATCCGCGGAGTCCGACCGCCGCACTCCCGCCGAGACGACGGACACCCTGCACGACTCTTCTCAGGCGCCGCTCCGACAGGTCCGCGGCAACGACGGATCCCGCTGCCTCACTCAGCGCAAGCGCCTTGCCTCCGGGGGCAGCGCACAGGTCGACGACCAGAGCGCCGGTCGGAGGAGACACATGGTCGACCACCAGCGAAGCAGCCGGATCCTGGATGACTCCGGGGACCAGCGAAAGGGCCGCCGCAGGATCGGTCCCCTGGCCGAGTGCGATCCACGGAAGATCTCGCGATCCGGAGCGACACAGCCCTGCCTCTGCGAGCGTGCTTGCCGCCACCACCGGCCTCTGCCCCACCGGGCGCAGGTAGACCGCCGGTTCCCGGTTGTTGGCATCGACCAGAGCGCGGGCACCGACGGGACCGAAGGCGGCGATCCACCTCCGCACCAGCCACCGGGGGTGCGAACCCCACGTCGCGAGGTAGGCTTCCAAGTCACTCTCGGCGTCCGGAAACAGGGACTGCGGGCGGGGATCGCTCGCGACCTTGCGGAGGACGGCGTTCACCAGTCCGGCGGCTGCCCGCTTGCGTGTCCGCTTGACCTGCTCCACGGACTCGGATACGGCGGCGTAGGCGGGCACACCCCCCATCTCGAGGACCTGGTAGGCCCCCATGCGCAGCGCGACGAGCACCTCTCGATCGAATTCCGCCGGGTTCCGTCCGGCGCGCCGGGAAAGGATGTGGTCGATCCTCCCGCGCAGGCGCACGGTGCCGTAGACCAGGGTGCGGATCCAGCCGCGCTCGGGAGACCGCGCGGCGCCCGAGGCTTCCCACGCGACATCGAGACGGCGCCCCGACTCCACCTCTATCAGGATCGATGCAGCCAGGACTCGGCCGGGGGACAGTCCCGACCTCCGCCCTACGCCGCGGCGCGGTTTCAACCGTGCTCCCGATCCAGCATCCCCGTTGTGGGTGACGACGGGACGGCGATCTCGCGCGCGGCCATGCGACCGGCCAGGTACGCCTCCCGGCCGGCAAGGACCGCAAGCTTCATGGCCCGGGCCATGCCCACGGGGTCGGACGCCGCGGCGATCGCCGTGTTCATCAGCACGCCGTCCACGCCCTGCTCCATGGTCACGCAGGCGTCGGAGGCCGTTCCCACCCCCGCGTCCACGATCACCGGAACGGTGAGCCGCCGCTTGATCTCGCGGATGTAGTAGGGGTTCACAACGCCCAGACCGCTCCCGATGGGGCTCGCGAGCGGCATCACGGCCACGCAGCCCGCATCCTCGAGCCGCATGGCGGTGATCAGGTCGTCATTCGTGTACGCCATGACCTTGAAGCCGTCGGCCACCAGCTCGCCCGCCGCCGCGAGCGTCGCCGCCGTGTCCGGGAGCAGCGTGCGCTCGTCGCCGATGACTTCCAGCTTGACCCAGTCGTTGAGCCCCGCGGCACGTCCCAGGCGGGCGTAGCGCAGCGCGTCCTCGGCCGTGAAGCACCCGGCGGTATTGGGCAGCAGGAAGAACTCGTCCGGGGACAGGTGGTGAAGGATGCCCTCCTCCCGACGGCGGTCCAGATCCACCCGGCGCACCGCCACGGTCACCATCTCGGCTCCGCTGGCGCGGATGGCGGTGACCATTTCGTCGTTGGTCCGGTACTTCCCGGTTCCGACGATCAGTCTCGACGTGAAGGCGTGATCCCCCATCACGAAGGGGAGGTCGCCCCGCGTGTCCCTCACCATCTATCCTCCTCCCACGAAGTGGACGAGTTCGATTCTGTCACCCTCTTCGACCGGAGTGGCCTGGAGCGCCTCGCGTGCCAGGATCTTCCTGTTGCGCTCCACCACCACCATCGCCGGGTGCAGTTCCAGGTCACGCAGGAGGTCGGCCACGGTGAGCCCGTTGCGAACCGTGCGACTCTTGCCGTTGAGCACGATCGACACGGAATGGACGGTCACGCCGCTGCGCACCCGTGAAGCATCGATTTCATTCGCGCGCCCTCCTCAGCCGAGCGCTTCAAGGTAGCGCGTCACGGCGTTCCGCGGGCTCTTCGCGCCCCACACGCCGCTCAGGACAACCACGCCATGCGCCCCACGCGCCAGCACGTCGGGCACCACGGACGGCGTGATCCCCCCGATCGCGAGCACGGGCAGATCGCTCCCCGCCACCGCCGCGGCCACGGCCTCGACCCCGAGGGCGGGCCTGTCCGGGTGGGAGCGCGTCGGGTACACCGCGCCGAGCACCAGGTAGTCCAGCCCGCTGCCGCGGAGACCCACCGCCTGCTCCGACGAGTGGATCGACCGTCCCACGCGCAACCGGTCCCCCGCGATCCGGCGCGCGTCCGGCACGGGCAGGGAATCCTCTTTCAGGTGCACCCCGCCGGCGCCCGCGGCCACGGCCACGTCGACCCGGTCGTTGACCACGACCAGCGTCCCGGTCTCCCGCGAGAGCTCCAGGAGCCGGCGCGTCGCCTCGAAGAGACGGCGGGCGGTGGCGGTGCGAGTCCTCAGGTGGAGCCCCAGGGCGCCGTCCCCCGCGGCGACGACCGGACCGAGGCGCTCCGGGTAGTCTTCCGCCCCCACGATCCCGTCCCCGACGATGACGTGCAGCCTCGGCAGTCGCGGCATTGCCGCTCTCATCATCATTCCACCGACGCGTCCATGCGCCCTACTCGAACCGATCACCCGCCCGGGGTTCGCGCCCGCGCAGCCAGGCCGCCGCGTCCATGCGCCGCTTCCCCGCCGGCTGGACCTCGCCGATGCGGAGCACCCCGCGCGCCGTGGCCACCAGGAGCCCCTGTTCAGGGCCGGCGGACACGAGCTCCCCCGGGGCCCCGACCTGTGGCCACTCCGCCACCCCCGGGCTGAACAGCTTGACCGGCACGCCGCCCAGGAGGGTCCAGGCCCCGGGGACCGCGTCCATCGCGCGGATGTGGTTGCACACTGCCCGCGCATCACGCCGCCAGTCCACCCGCGCCGACTCCCGGTCGACCTTCGGGGCGAAGGTGGCGGCATCGTGGTCCTGCTCCGCTTCCGGCACCGGACCGGCCTCCAGCCGGGCGAGCACATCCGTCATCAGGCGCGCCCCGTTGTCCGCCAGGCGGCGGGAAAGCCCTGACGCCGTGTCGTCGGGACCGATGGGTGTCGATTCCTGCGCCAGCACCGGCCCCGCGTCCATCGCCTCGACCATTCGCATGATCGAGACTCCCGTGACGCCGTGTCCCCGTTCGATGGCACGCGCGATCGGGGCGGCGCCCCGCAGCTCCGGGAGCAGCGAAGCGTGCAGGTTCAGCGAACCCAGCCGGGGGATGTCCAGGATTCGCCGCGCGAGTATGCACCCATAGGCGACGACGACCGAGATGTCCGGACGAGCCGCCCGGATCGCGCTCTCGAAGGGATCGCCCAGCGGCCGCTCCGGGGTGAATACCGGGTATTCCTCGGCCTCCGCGATCGACTTCACCACCGATGGACGCGCTTTGCGGCCGCGTCCTCGGGGCCGGTCGGGCCGCGTGATCACCCCGACCACGCGGTGGCCGGCGGCGCCAAGGGCCCGGAGCGCGGGGACCGCAAACTCCGGCGTGCCCCAGAAGAGGACCCTCACTCCCCGCTCGCGGTGCCCCGGTTTTTTCGCCACTTCCTGAGGAGGATCCCCCGCTTCAGCGGCGACAACCGGTCGATGAAGAGGACGCCGTCCAGGTGATCCACTTCGTGCTGGAGAGCGCGTGCGAGCAGCCCATCGGCCTCGATGCGCACGGGTTCGCCGTCCAGCGACAGCGCCTCTACGGTCACGCGCACCGGACGGGTGACGTTTTCCTCAAGCCCCGGAATGCTCAGACACCCCTCGCTGGCCTTGTCCTGCTCCCTGCTGGCTTCGACGACTACCGGGTTGACCAGCGCGTGGACGTGGCGGCTTTCGTCGTCGTTCTTGACGTCGACGACCAGGATGCGTCTGGATACCCCCACCTGCGGCCCGGCCAGACCGATCCCCTCGGCGTGGTACATGGTGTCGAACATGTCACGCGCGAGACGCCGCAGGTCGTCATCGACCGCCTCGACAGGTGCCGCCTCCTCGCGCAGGATTCTGGCGCCCAAAACCTCGATGTCCAGAAGTGCCACGTATCGGAGTGCTAGGAAATGTCTAGTTTACATGACATTATGTAATGTCATCCTTACATTGGGGACTACGCGGCCTCGATCTTCCGCGCGATGTGACCCCGGTCGATCACGATGCGGGTGTTCTCGGCCGTCCTGATCGTCAGTTCGGTCTCGGTCGCGTGGACGATCTGCCCGAGGATGCCGCCGTTGGTCATGATCCGGTCGCCCTTGGCCAGCTTGCTGAGCATCGCCTGGTGGCGCTGCTTCTCCTTTCGCTGGGGACGGATCAGGATGAAGTAGAAGATGGCGATCATGAGCATGATCTGGAACATGATCACGGTCATTCCGCCCGCTCCCTCGCGTGGAACCGCGGGAGGAGACGGTGGGGCCGACGGAACCGTCGTGACGGCGGCGTGAATCGGATGGCTCGGCAGTGTCAAGGCTCTTCGTCCTTCCGGGATCGGGTCAGGGCGCGGGTGCGTGCGACCGGGCGGCGTGGTATCGCCGGAGCCAGGTGCGGCTCCACATACTAAAGGTTCCTTCGCGGATGCGTAACCGTGCGTCGGCCGCGAGGCGGAGGAGGAAGCGGAGGTTGTGGATGGACACGAGGCGGTGGCCGAGGAGCTCGCCCGCGACGAGAAGGTGGCGGATGTACGCGCGGTCGTAGCCCCGGCAGGTGTAGCAGTCGCACCCGGGATCGATGGGCTCGCGGTCGAGCCGGAAGCGGGCGCCCTTGAGATTGATCTGCCCTTCGTGCGAGGTCCAGGCCGTGCCGTGGCGCGCATTCCTGGTGGGCGCGACGCAGTCGAACATGTCGCATCCCCGCGCGATCGATTCCAGGAGGTCGTCGGGATAGCCCACGCCCATGAGGTACCGGGGGCGATCACGGGGGATGAGCGAATCGAGCAGGGACAGGGTTCGCCACATGTCCTGCTTCGCCTCGCCGACGGACAGGCCGCCGATCCCGAACCCGGGCCACTCGCCGAGGGCCATGACGCGCTCGAGATGCCGGGCTCTCAGGTCGTCGAACACATTCCCCTGAAGCACCGGGAAGAGGACCTGCCGCGTGGGGACGACGCCCTCCGTCTCCTCGAATCTCGCACGGCAGCGCTCGAGCCAGCTCAGGGTTCGGCGATTTGCCAGCGCGGCCTCCTCCTCGGTGACGCCCCCGGCGGCGCATTCGTCGAAGGCCATGATCACGTCCGCCCCGAGCTGCCGCTGGATGTCGACCACGCGCTCCGGGGTGAAGTGATGGCTGCTGCCGTCGATGTGACTGTGAAAGGTGACCCCGTCGTCGCGGATGTCGCGGATGCGGGCGAGCGAGAAGACCTGGAAGCCGCCTGAATCGGTGAGTATCGGACCCGGCCAGCGCATGAATTCATGAAGGCCGCCGAGTTCGCGCACCACCTCGGCGCCCGGGCGCAGGTACAGGTGGTAGGTGTTGGCAAGGATCATCGATGCGCCGGCGTCGCGCAGTTCCTCCGGTGCGACGCCCTTCACGGTGCCGACCGTGCCGACGGGCATGAAGACGGGCGTTTCGACGACGCCGTTCGGCAGTGAGAGGTGTCCGGCGCGGGCGCGGCCATCGGTTGCTTCGAGGGCGAAGTGCGCGGGCGCGGGAGACGGACGGGTCACGGGAGAAGCGCCATCGCGTCGCCGTAGGAGTAGAAGCGGTATCCGGTGGCGATGGCCTCGGCGTAGGCGGCTCGCACGGTGTCGATGTCGGCGAAGGCGGCGACCAGCATCAACAGGGTGGAGCGCGGCAGGTGGAAGTTGGTCACGAGGCAGTCCACCGCGCGGAACTCGAAGGGGGGACGGATGAACAGGTCCGTGGTCCCCGCTCCGGCACGGATCCGGCCGCCGCCCTCGGCGACGCTCTCGAGGGTGCGTACCACCGTGGTTCCCACCGCCCAGACCCGTCCTTCCCTCTCTCGGCACCGTCCGTATTCGCGAGCCGCCGCGTCTGGAACCACGTAGTGCTCGGCGTCCATGCCGTGATGCGCGGGGTCGTCCACCTCCACCGGGCGGAACGTCGCGGTGCCCACGTGCAGGGTCAGCGCGGTTCGGGCGACTCCCAGCCCCGCGACCTCGTCGAGCAGCGCTTGTGTGAAATGCAAGCCGGCGGTCGGTGCCGCGACCGAGCCCTCGTGGCGCGCGTAGACCGTCTGGTAGCGCTCGCGGTCGAGGGGTTCGTCGTCGCGTTCGATGTACGGCGGGAGAGGGGTGTGCCCGAACCGCCGGAGCGCTTCCGATGCGGCCATCCCGCTCTCCAGGCGCACGATGCGGCGCCCGTCGGGGCAGGCGGAAAGGACTCGTACCGCCAACTCCGGCGCCACCCGCAGCAGCCTCCCCGGCTTCAGCTTCCTTCCGGGACGCACCAGCGCCTCCCACACGCGGTCGTCATCGTCTGCTGCCGGCCTGAGGAGGAGCACTTCGCCGGCGGCTCCGGTCGGCTTGCGTCCCAGCAGGCGTGCGGGGAACACCCGCGTATCGTTGACGACCAGGAGGTCGCCCGCGCCCATGAGGCCGGGGAGGTCGCGGAAGCGGCGGTGCTCGATCCGGCCGGTCGATCGACTGAGGACCAGAAGGCGCGAGTCCGCGCGGTGTGCCGCCGGATACCGGGCGACGCGTCCGGGAGGAAGCTCGTAGTCGAAGTCCGAGGTCAATCCGGGGTCGATTCAGTTGAAGAGACTCGGGTGGGGCGGAATGGGGTCGCTCCCGGGATCGCCTGGGCCGCTGTCCGGGACCGGTATGCCGAGGATCCGGTACGCCTTGCGGGTGGCGACGCGCCCCCGGGGGCCGCGCATCAGGAATCCCTCCTGGATGAGGAAGGGCTCGTACACCTCCTCTATCGTGCCCGCGTCTTCGCCGAGCGCGACCGCAAGCGAGTTGAGGCCGACGGGGCCGCCTTCGAACTTCACGATGATCGTGCTGAGGATGCGTGTGTCCATCGAGTCGAGACCGTACTCGTCGACATCCAGGATTTCGAGCGCCTGCTGCACCACCGGAACGTCCAGGACGCCGTCGGCGCGCACCTGGGCAAAATCGCGCACCCGCCGGAGGAGCCGGTTGGCCACCCTGGGCGTACCTCGGGCGCGCGCGGCGAGTTCGCGGGCGCCCTCCGGCGTGGTTGGGACACCCATCAGGTCGGCGCTGCGCGTGATGATCTTCGCGAGGTCCCCCGCGGGGTAGAAGTCGAGCCGCTCCGTGATGCCGAAGCGTGCGCGCATCGGCGCGGTGAGAAGGCCGAAGCGCGTGGTCGCCCCAACGAGCGTGAACGGCTCCACCGACATCGTCATGGTCTGGGCGCGCGGTCCTTCGGCGAGCCGGACCTCGACGCGGTAGTCCTCCATGGCGGGATAGAGGAACTCCTCGATCACCGGGCGCAGCCTGTGGATTTCGTCGATGAAGAGGATGTCCCCCCTCTCCAGGTTCGTCAGGGAGGCGACGAGGTCGGCGGCCTTCTCGAGCACCGGTCCGGATGTAGTGATGATGTTCGCCGACATCTCCCGCGCGAGCAGCATGGCCAGTGTGGTCTTGCCGAGTCCGGGCGGACCGTGAAAGAGGATATGGTCCAGGGGGTCGACCCTCGCGGTCGCGGCTTCAATGGCGATCTGCAGCCCCTGCTTGACCTTCCTCTGACCGATGAAGTTCTCCAGCCGGCGCGGGCGCAGCGAGAACTCCGACCGTGCCTCGTGGGGCAGGATCTCGGGCGTCGTGATCTCGGTGCGTCTGGTCATGGGCTGATCCCCGGCGTCATCGGTCGCGGCCCCGGCGCGAGAGGACCTCTCGAATCACTTCTTCCGTGCTCTCGAAGGTGGCGTCCTTCATCGCATCCCGCACCGCCGCCTCCGCGTCCGTGAAGCTGTAGCCAAGGCTGACCAGGGCGGACACCGCCTCTGCCACCTGCGCGGTATCGGGGCGGTCTCCCTCAACCGCGGCCGCGAGGTTGCGGACCTTGTCGGCGAGCTCGAGGATGAGCCGGGCGGCCGTCTTCTTCCCCAGCCCGCTGACCTGCACCAGCACGGGGACATCCTTCTCGGCCAGGGCTCTGGCCAGACGCTGCGCGTCGTAGGTGCTCATCATGGACATCGCCAGGCGCGGTCCCACCATCTGCACGGTCATGAGCAACCGGAACAGCGCTCGCTCATGCTCTTCGAGGAAGCCATAGAGGCTCGGCACTTCGTCGCGCACGACGGTCTCGGTGCGCAGCTCCAGGGTGGATTCCTTCGGCGGCAGACGCTGGAGGACCGTAAGGGGAACATGGACCTCGTACACGACGCCACCGGAGGTCAGGACCTCGACCCGGTCGATGTCGCTGCCGAGAAGCTCGCCCCTTATGCGGCTGATCACGGCGTGATCACCGGGGGGTTGGCCGGGGTCGGGAGCCTTCCGGTGAAGGCGTGGCAGAGCGCCGCGGCCACCCCGTCCGCCGCGTCGCTGGGTGCCGGGTCCGTGCGGAGGCGCAGGTGCCGCCGCACCATGTAGGCCACCTGTTCCTTGGTCGCCCCTCCCGTTCCAACCACGGCCTTCTTGATCTCGCGCGGGGCGTATTCAGCCACCTCCACCCCACGCTGTGCCGCCGCCAGGATGATCGCGCCCCGGGCCTGTCCCAGCGCGAGCGCGCTTCGCACGTTCTTCCCGTAGAAGGTGCTTTCGATGGACAGGGTCTCGGGCGAATACTCGTCGATCAGCGCGGCCACACCCTCGTGAATGTCCTTCAACCGGATCGCGAGCGCCGCCCTCGGCGACGTCCGTATGACGCCGCACTGGAGCAGTTCCACGTTGCGGCGGGGGTCCACGGAAACGACGCCGAAGCCCGTGACGGCCGTTCCGGGATCGATTCCGAGCAGCACGCCATTTCGCCTGCCGCCGTCCGCTTTCCCGGCTGCGCGTGATTCGGCAGCGGCTCGTACGCTCACAGTGCGCGCTGGAGGACCGACTCGTCCAGATCGGCGTTGGAGTGTACCTGCTGGACATCGTCGTGATCGTCGAGGGCATCGAGCAGCTTCAGCAGGCGCTCGCCTTCCCTTCCCGCCACACCGACCTCCGTCCTCGCCACCATCGTGAGCTGCGCCGAGGCCACCGCCAGCCCCGCCGCCGCCAGCGCCTCGCGGACATCGTGCAGGGATCCGGCCCCGGTCGTCACCACGTATTCGCCGCTTTCGCTCTGCACGTCGTCCGCTCCACCCTCGACCGCGGCCTCGAAGACGGTATCCTCGTCTACGTCCGCCCCGGCCACATAGATGATCCCCTTGCGGTCGAACTGCCACGCCACCGAGCCGGCCGTGCCGAGGTTGCCCCCGTTCTTGTCGAGCAGGTGGCGGACCTCCGCCACGGTGCGCTTCTGGTTGTCCGTGAGCGTCTCGATGTACAGGGCCACGCCTCCCGGTCCATAGCCCTCATAGACGATCTCCTCGTAGGTGACTCCCGCGAGTTCGCCGGTCCCCCGCTTTATCGCGCGGTCGATGTTCTCCTGCGGCATGTTGGCCGCCTTCGCCGCATCGACCCCCAGCCTGAGCCGGGGGTTGAAGTTCGGGTCTCCCCCGCCCTCCCGTGCAGCGACGGTGAGCTCACGGATGAGCTTCGTGAACATCTGGCCGCGCTTCTGGTCGTTGACCGCCTTCTTGCGCTTGATCTGCGACCATTTGCTGTGTCCCGCCACAACCCCTACCTCCATCGCAGCGGAGTGCGTGTCGTTGGTGTTTCCGGTCCCGTCTCGCCGGACGCCGACGGCCGACGGCCAAATCCAAATATAGTCCGGCACGCCTGGGGAACGATATTATAGGTAGTGGGGTTGGACCTGTTGGCCTCTCCCCTGCAGCGCAAGACTTCTTCCGCCTGGTTTCAGCATGCGTATCGAGTGTTCCACCGTCCTCCCCGGTGCGGCCGGATTCCGCGTCTCTCCGCGGTTCCGCGTCATGGTCGGCCTTCTTGTCGTGCCGTTGTCGCTCGCGAGCTTCGGCTTGCTCGGTGCCCAGGATACCGCAGGAGCGACCGGCACGGTCATCGGACTCGTCTATGACAGCACCACCAGCACCCCGCTGGCCAACGCCAACGTAGCCGTCCACGGCACGAACGCCCTGGCGGAATCGGACGAGGCCGGACAGTTCAGACTCGACGACGTTCCGGTTGGAGAACACACGGTGGTGTTCTTTCACCCGCGGCTGGGCACGCTCGGCGTCAGTTCGACGCCGCAACCCGTGGTGGTCACGGAGCAGGCCGTCTCGGAGGTGTATCTAACCGTTCCGTCACGGGCGACGATCCTTTCCGGCTGGTGTTCGATCGAGCCGGGAGAGGGAGACACGTCCATCGGCGGCGTCGTGACCGACGCGATCACCGGGGTTCCGCTGCCCCGCGCCAGGGTGACCGCCTTCGGCGAGACCTCCGGAGTCCTGCAGAGGCGCCGCGTTGTCCAGGAGGTGCGGACGGAGAGCTCCGGCGAGTTCCGTCTGTGCCACCTCGACTCATCGGAACCTCTGACGGTCATGGTCATCTTCGGCAGCAGCGAGTCGATGCCCTTCGACATCACCCGATCCGGGCCGCAGGTATACGATGTGGCAATCCACATAGCGGATCCGGTGACCATCACGGGTTCGGTCGTCGACTACGCGACGGAGGCACCGATTCCGGGGGCCCACGTTCAGCTCGTCGGCTCGAACCACTCCGAGTTCACGGACTCGGGAGGAACGTTCGGGTTCGTCGGCGTGCCACCGGGCAGGCAGATCATCGAGACCAGCATGATCGGCTACGCCGCGCGTATCGACTCGCTGACGGTGTTCAGCAACGAAGCTCTCGGGCTCGAGATTCCGCTGGCGACCGAAGCCATCGCGCTGGATCCGCTCGTCGTGACCGGCCGCAGGCAGGAACGGGTGTTTACCACTCCGGGAACCCGTTTCTCAGGGCTGACCGAGGCGCAGGTGGACTCCATCATTCCCCGGGTGGTGGACTTTCCCGCGCTGGCCCGCGCTGCTCGTGTGCCGGGGTTGTCGATCACGGAGACGATGCTGGCCAATGCCTTCGGTGATCCCCAGATCGGCGTCTGCATCGAGATGCAACGCAACCGGGGTCGAAATCCCAACGCCTGCAACATGGTCGAGGTGAGGATCAACGACGGTCCCGTACCCGATCCGGGTTTCTTTCTTCTCGACCTGAACCCGCAGGATGTGGCCCGTATTCAGTTCATTACGCCCCTCGAGGCCGGCCTGCTGTACGGCGACCGGGGAGCCAACGGGGTGCTTCTGATCTACACCCGGTAGAGGATCGGGGCCGCCGCGCAGGGCACTGCTGCCAGCCGGCGCCCCCTCCTGCGCGGCGCGGCAGCGCGCCCGCCGGCGGTCAGTCTTCCCGCTCCGCGGCCTCCTCGATGATCTTCGCGACCCGCATCGGCGGTACCAGGTCGTAGCCCAGCATCTTTCGCCGATGGTGTCCCCTGCCCTGCGTGATCGAGCGTAGCGCGGACGCGTACTTGTTCAGCTCTGCCTCGGCAACGATCGCCCTGATGACGGTGTTGCCACCCAGAGGCTCCATTCCGAGCACCCGGGCCGAACGTCCGTTGAGATCGCCCATGATGTCGCCGACGTATTCGTCGGGAGCCGTCACCTTCACCTCGATGATCGGCTCCAGAAGGGCCGGTTTGGCCTTTTCGGCCACGTTCCGGAACGCGTACGACCCCGCCACCTTGAAGGCGATGTCCGACGAGTCGACCGAGTGGTAGGACCCGTCGTAGCACTCCGCCTCGAAGTCCACCACCGGGAATCCGGCCACGACCCCCTTCGTCGCCGCCTCCTGGATGCCGCGGTCGACCGACGGGACATACTTGGTGGGGATCACGCCCCCCTTGATCGAGCTGATGAACTCGTAGCCCTCACCCCGGTCCCTGGGGCGCAACCTGACCCAGCAGTCGCCGAACTGGCCTCTTCCTCCCGTTTGCTTCTTGAAGCGGCCCTGCCCTTCCGCGGGCGCCGTGATCGTCTCCCGGTAGGCTATCCTCGGGGTCTCGGTCTCGACGGAGACCCCGTACTTTCTCTTCATCCGCTCGAAGTGCACCAGGAAGTGAAGTTCGCCCATTCCGCGCACGATGGTTTGCCGCAATTCGGGATTGAATTCGGCGATCAGCGTGGGGTCCTCGTCGTGAAGCCGACTGAGCGCCTCCCCGAGCTTGTCCTCGTCGGACCTGGCCGCTCCCCGCACCGCCACGGCGATGTCCGGGCGCGGGAAATCCACACCCTGCAGCGTCACGTCGCTGCCGGCCGCCGACAGCGTATCGTTGGTACGCGTCGACTTCAGCTTGGCGACGACACCGATGTCGCCCGCGTACAGCGCCTCCACGTCCACGCGCTCCTTGGCCTGGGGCGTGGCCAGGTGATTGATGCGCTCCGTGGCGCCTTCCCGCGTGTTCCGCAACGCCGATCCGTTGACCACCATGCCCGAGTAGACGCGGAAGAGAGACAGCTCCCCGACGTGCGGCTCGGTGCTGGTCTTGAACACCAGAACGCTGGCCTGTTCGTCGGAGGCGGCCCGGAGCGCCACGGGCTCCCCGTCGGCCCCGAACGCTTCGATCTCTCCCGCCCTGCCGGGGGCCGGAACCAGGTCCACAATGCCCTGCGCCAGTTCGCGGACCCCGAACGACTGTTCACCCGCCCCGCAGAACACGGGGACGACTTCTCCCTCCGCCATCGCACCCGCCAGAGCACCGAGCAATTCCTCCAGCGGTATCTCCTCGCCCTCCAGGTAGCGGTCCAGCAAGTCCTCGTCGGTGGTCGCGAGCGTCTCCATGAGCTCCGTGCCCCAATTCTCGACTTCGTCCGCGACCTCGTCGGGCACCGGGCCCTCTTCGTACTCGCCCGTGATCGTGCCTGGCTTGTGGAAATGGGCCTTGCCCGTGAAGAGGTCGACGATTCCACGGAAGCCTTCGGCCGCTCCGATCGGGATCTGCACCGGAACCGCGCCCGGCGCCAGCTTCTCCTTGAACTCGGCGAACGCTTCGGCGAAGCTGGCGTGCGCCTTGTCCATCATCGATATGAACGCCATTCGCGGAAGCCGGCGCTTTTCGCAAAGCTCCCACACGAGTTCGGTCCCCACCTCGACCCCCGACGCGGCTCCCACCGTGACGAGCGCGGCGTCGGCCACCCGTACGCCCGCGGTGGCCTCGCCGATGAAGTCCATGTAGCCCGGCGTGTCGAGGAAGTTGAGCTTCGTCCCGTTCCGAACGGCGTGAGCGACCGTCAACTCCAGCGACATCGCGTGCGCCTTTTCCTCCGGCGTCGTCATCGTGAGCGCGGAACCGTCGCCCACACTGCCCTTCCGCCGCGACGTGCCAGAGGCGAAACACAGGGCATCGATCAGGGTCGTCTTGCCCGATCCGCCGTGCCCGAGAACCACCACGTTGCGAATGTCTTCAGTTCTGAAAGAGTTGGCCTCGGCCATGCCACCCCCTGTTTTGTGTTGTTGGCCGCTTCGTAAGGGCCACGCATTGTAGAAACCGGGTCACGGCAGGGTCAAGACTCCTTTGCCGGCCCGTTGGTGAATCCCTGGCCAGGTGCGGCAGCCGATGCCTCGGGGCCGCGTGCCACCCGACGGCTAGTTGGCTCGCGTCTGCCTTGAGACCTTGTCCAGCAGATCCCGCTCTTCGGCGGTCAGCGAATTGATTCCCTGGGCCGAAATCTTGTCCAGCACCGCATCGACCCGGTCGAGTTCGGCGCTCTCCCTGGCGGCGCGCTTCGCCGCTCTTCGTCCCTCGAAGGCCTCGATAACCCGCGTGGCCGGAGACTCGCCCCTAGCCGCGGGGGCATCGGGACGGCTCTTGCGACCTCTGCGGCCGGGACCACTCGTGTAGGCCTTCGGGCCGCGGCCCGACCGACCGCGACGCCCCAGCGCGCTGCGCCACGGCGTTCGCCTCCGTCCGCGGCCGCCGGCGCCCGGACCCGGTCCCCTGGCGTCGCTCCTACCCGATCCGGGGAGCCACCCGCTCTGTACGAGGAGGAAACCGGCGACGGCACCGCCCAGGTGCGCGAGGTGCGCCACGCCGTCCCGCGCCGGTCCGATCGCGCTCGCAAAGCTCAGCAAGACGAGGAAGATGACCAGCCACTTCACCCTCACGGGCACCAGACCCCAGATATAGACCGGCGTATTCGGCCAGATCATCGCAAAGGAAAGCATGATCCCGTAGCAGGCAGCCGAGGCTCCAACGATCGAGGCGCCCGAAAAGACGAAGCTGAGCAGTACGCCCCCGAGTCCGCAGACGAGGTAGAACTTGATGAAGAGGTCCGAACCCCAGCGGGCTTCCAGAGGCGGTCCGAAGAAGAAGATGAAGAGGAGATTGATGAGCAGGTGCCAGAGTCCCTGGTGCACGAACATGTAGGTGAGCATGCCCCAGGGCCTGGTCGCCAGGCGGCTCGGCGAAAAGGCGAAGAGGTCGGCGATGACTTCGAAGCCCACGCCGACCGAGACCAGGAACACGACCGCATTGGCGATCAGCAGCCTCTTGACCCAGGGCGTAACGGTGAAGCCGCCGGGGCCTCCGCCGAACCCGGCCGAACCGAATCCCGTTGAACCGGGCCTTCCGAATCTCACGCCACCGCTCCTGTCCATTCCGGCCGCCTCGCTCCGGCCTCGAGGCCCAATCTACAAATACGTTCGCAGAGCTCGGGAAATTCAATTCCCGCCGCCCTGGCCGCCTTCGGCAGCAGGCTGTTGGACGTCAATCCCGGCAGTGCGTTGGCTTCGAGGCACCAGGCACGACCGCGCTCGTCCACGATGAAGTCCACGCGGGAAAAGTGCCGCAGCCCGAGGACACGGTGCACCCGCAGCGCGCTGGACTGCAACCGGCGTGCGAGTTCGCGCGGGATTCGTGCCGGCGCGGTCTCGATCGCCATCCCCTGTTCGTACTTGCAGTCGAAGTCGAAGAGTTCGCGTACGGGCTCGATCTCGACCACCGGCAGTGCCTCGCCATCCAGAATCCCCACCGTGAACTCGCGACCGCTCAGGTACTGTTCGTACATGACGCTGTCGCCTCCCCCTCCCGCGATTGCGGTCGCCTCATCCACCTCGGCAATCGAGCCCGCCAGCACCAGGCGGACCGAGGACCCGCCCGACACGGGCTTGACGATGACGGGGAGCCCCAACCGCTCCGCCACTGCCTCTCCCGGTGCGGGTTCTGCAAGCCAGTCGGCGGTTGCGATCAGCGCGTCCCTCAGCAGGCGTTTCGTGATGTCCTTGTTCATGGCGAGGGCGCAACCGACCGGCCCGCTCCCCGCGTAGGCAATTCCGGACACCTCGAGCAGCGTCTGGATCGTGCCGTCCTCTCCGGCGCCGCCGTGGAGCGCCAGAAAGACCACGTCCGAATCGGCGAGCGCCGGCTCGCGCGCGATCACCGCCGCGTCGGGGAGCACATGCGGGTTCCGGGGCGCGGGGACCGGGATCTCGGCGCGCCCGATGCCCGAAGCGCGGATGAGCTGCTCCCGGTCGGGGGAGAGCGGTCCCACCGCCGAATCGATGCTGACCACCCGGTGGCCGATCGAGCGCAGCGCCGCGGCCACCTCGCAACCGCTCGCAAGTGCCACGCCGCGCTCCTCGGAACTCCCCCCGAGCAGAACGGCCACGCGCAAGGGTGTTCGCCGGCTCATGACGAAGCCGCCAGGGACCGGACCAGGTCGTAGCGGGTCAGGATGCCGTCCAGGCGGGTGTCGGACCGGATCAGCACGGCCTCCGCTCCCCCCGTCAGGAGCCGCACCGCCGTGTCGCCGTCCGCACCCTCGTCCAGAACCGGGTAGGGTTCTCCCATGACGCACTCGACCTCCGCGTCCAGAAGGGACCGATCCGACAGGATCGCCGCCATCAGCCGCCGTTCCGAAATGCTGCCCACGCACTCCCCGTCGACCACCACCGGGAGCTGGGAGATGTTGTGGGAGGAAAGCGTCGAAACGGCCATGCGCACCGGCATCGCCGGAGCGGCGGTGAGGAGCCGGGGGAGCCGCTCGAACTTGGCGGCGGCCATCTGGGCCACCGTCGGCCGCTGACGCTGGAGGAAGCCGTTGTTCCGCATCCACTCGTCGTCGTACTGCTTGGTCAGATAGCGCTCGCCCCAATCGCACAGGATGGCCACCAGGCAGGCGTCCGGATCGTCGAGCCGGCGGGCTTCCGCAAGCGCGGCGTGGACGATGAGGCCGGTGGATCCCCCCACGAACAGCCCTTCCTCCGCCACCAGACGACGCGCCATGCGGAATGCGTCGCCGTCGTCCACGGTGACGTAGTGGTCCACGTACTCCAGATCCAGCGTGCCCGGTATCCTGTCGTTGCCGAGCCCCTCGACCTTGTACGGCCGGCCCTCGTCGACCTCTCCCGTCTCGTAGAAGCCCGAGATCACCGATCCCGCGGGATCCACCCCGATGACGCGCACCGAGGGATTTCGCTCCTTCAGATACCTCCCGGTCCCCGAAATCGTCCCTCCGGTGCCGGCACCCGCCACGAAGTGGGTGACTCTGCCACCGGTCTGCTCCCAGATTTCCGGGCCGGTCGTGCGGTAGTGGGCGTCGGGGTTGTCCCGGTTCTCGAACTGATTGGCGAGAAACGCGCCGGGCAGGTCCCCGGCGATGGCGCGGGCGCGATTGATGTAGTGATCGGGGTGGTCGGGAGCGACCGCGGTGGGTGTGATGACCACCTCGGCCCCGAAGGCTCGCAGCAGCTTCACCTTCTCGATGCTCATCTTGTCCGGCATCGTGAAGATGCAGCGGTATCCGCGAATCGCCGCCGCCATGGCAAGAGCCAGCCCGGTGTTGCCGCTCGTGCCCTCGACCACCGTCCCCCCGGGTCCGAGCAACCCGCGCGATTCCGCCGCCTTGATGATGGCCACGCCGATTCGATCCTTCACGGACCCGCCCGGGTTCATGAACTCGGCCTTCCCGTAGACGGGTGTCCGAATCCCCCGTGTCACACGGGTGAGGCGTACGAGGGGCGTCCATCCCACCAGGTCCAGCACGCTCCCGTAGGGCTCCCGGTGCCACCCGTGTCCGTGCGCCGAAGCGCCGACCCGCCGGCTCCGGTCCTCCGCGCGATCAGCCACCCGATTCACCGGGGTCCTTCAGAAAATGGACCGGGACGCGCGCCCACACGCGCAGGGGCTCGCCGCGCCTGATTGCCGGAGTGAACCGCATGACCCTCGCCCCCTTCACCGCCGCGGAGTCCAGCGACGGATGGCCGCTGCTCTCCGCGACCACCACACTGTCGACACCGCCTTCCTCGCTGACCAGCACCCGCACCACGGCGCTCCCCTCGACGTCCCGGTCCCACATGTCCGCCGGGTATTCGACCGGGCTCTCCTCGAAAAGAGGGCGGGGCCTTTCCGTCTCGGCACCGATGTCGCAGCCAAGGGCCAGCAGCCCCGCCGCGAGAATCGCGCCGCGCTCCCGCTGGCGCGCCGTGCCCGCCTTGCCCCCGGTCTTCACGACGGATTCACCTGTGCCGATGCCACCGCCCTCTCCTCCTGTTCATCCGAAGGCTCCGTGCCCTGCAACGGGCCATTCGCGGATCATTCAGGCTTCGTCGGCCAATGCCCGCAGAGAATAAACTACACTCAATGCCTCGAGGGGCGTCATGCGGTCGGGCTCGAGACGGCGAAGGTGGGCGACAACGGGGTGCACCCTGTCGAAGAGGGACAGCTGGTCCATGCCGGCGCGAGCGTCCCCTCCTTCTCCGCTTCCGGCCCGGCCGAGGCCCGCACGCCCCCCTGCCCCGGTTCCCTCCAGTTCGTCGAGCAGCTGCCTGGCCCTGGCGATCACTTCAGGGGGGATTCCGGCGAGCCGCGCCACGTGGATTCCGTACGACCGGTCCGCGCCCCCCGCTTCCAGGCGTCGCAGAAACACGATCTCCTCGCCCGCCTCGCGCACCGCGACGTTCAGATTCTTTACCCCGGAAAGCACATCCGACAGCTGGGTGAGTTCGTGATAGTGCGTGGCGAAGATCGCCTTCGCGCCCACGTGGCGGTCCAGGTGCTCCGTGACGGCCCACGCGATGGACACGCCATCGTAGGTCGAGGTGCCGCGCCCGATCTCGTCGAGCAGGATCAGACTGCGGCCGGTTGCGCCGTGGATGATCGCAGCGGTCTCGTTCATCTCCACCATGAAGGTCGACTGCCCCGCGAGCAGGTTGTCCGACGCGCCCACTCGGGTGAAGACGCGGTCGCACAGCCCCAGCCTCGCACGTGTGGCAGGGACGAAGGATCCGATCTGCGCCATGATCTGGATCAGGCCCGTCTGGCGCAGCACGGTACTCTTCCCGGCCATGTTCGGACCCGTCACGATCGCGATCCGCGCCTCTTCGTCGAGCCGCAGGTCGTTGGGAATGAAGTCGCTCCCCGGCATCACGGTCTCGACGACCGGATGACGGCCGGCGGCGATGGCGAGCGTGAAGCCGGTCGTGACCTCGGGCCGCACGTACCCGTTGCGCTCCGCAACCTCGGCCAGCGCAGCGAGGACATCCAGGGTCGCGACCCGCCGACTGGTCGCCTGGATCCTGGGCACCGCCCTCGCGAGTTCCTCCCGCACGCGCAGGAAGAGCGTGCGCTCGAGGTGCGCGATCCTGTCTTCGGCGTCGAAGACCTTCTCCTCCCAGTCCTTCAGTTCGGGCGTGAAGTACCGTTCGGCGTTGGCCAGCGTCTGTTTTCTTATGAAGTGGTCCGGCACCCTGGCGCGGTTCGCGTGCGTCACCTCCAGGTAGTATCCGAACACCTTGTTCTGGCCGACCTTCAGCGAGGCTATTCCGGTGCGTTCGCGTTCCCTGGCCTGGAGACCTGCGATGAATCCCTCGGCTCCATCACGGATCTCTCTGAGTCGGTCGAGTTCGCTGTCGAATCCACGGCGGATCACGCCGCCTTCGCCCAACGTGGCCGGGGCGTCCGCGGAGATCGCCTCCGTAATCGCGGCCTCGACGTCTTCGAGCGGGTCGAGTCCGTCCAGGAGTTCGCGGAGCATGTCGCCTTCGGCCTCGCCCCCCGCCTCGATCACCCCGGGGAGTTGGCGGATTGACTCGGCCAGCCCCAACACCTCCCGGGGCGTCGCCCGCCCCGACCCGATCTTGGTAGCGAGTCGGTCCAGATCACGGATGCCTCCCAGCGCCGACCGGAAGCGGGAACGAGCGTGCGGCCCGTCGAACAGCTCCGAGACTCCGCCCTGCCTCTTCCAGATGTCCCGCTCGTCGAGCAGCGGTCGCAGCACCCAGCTCCTCAGCAGGCGTGCCCCCATGGGTGTGGCCGTCAGGTCGAGCACGGACAGGAGCGACGACTCCGTCTGATCGGGACGAAGCGACTCGACCAGCTCCAGGTTGCGGCGAGTCATGGAATCCAGCGTCATGACCGAGTCGGAGCGCTGGATCCTGGGAGCGCAGAGGTTCTCCGCGGCACCGGGCCTGATCTCTTCGACATGCGCGACGAGTCCCCCCGCGGCCCTGACGAGCAACTCGTCGCCGGCTTCGAAACCGAACCCGTCCAGGGAATGGACGCCGTAGCCCCGCGTCAACTCCTCGCGTGCCGTCACCAGGTCGAAGAGCCAGTCGGGGCGCTGGGTCCGAACCGCACGGTCGCGACCTCCCAGGTCGGAATCCGCCGATTCGGCCAGCAGCAGTTCGCTGGGCTCCAGCCGATCGAGTTCGTCATTCAGGCGCGCCGGCGGAACGCCCAGCACCACGAGTTGACCGGTTGAAACATCCAGCGCGGCGAGTCCGACCTCCTGCTGGCCGGCAACCAGCGCGACAATGAAGTTGTTGCGGCTTGCATCCAGGAGCGCGTCCGAGACGACCGTCCCGGGCGTGACGGTTTCGACGACCTCCCTGCGGACGATTCCTCTGGCTTCGGCGGGATCCTCGACCTGGTCACAGATCACGGCCTTCCGGCCGAGCTTCACGAGCCGGTCCACGTACTCCTGCAGCGCCTTCGCCGGGACGCCCGCCAGAGGAACCCGCTGCGCGGCCCCGTTGTTGCGCGAGGTGAGGGTCAGTCCGAGCAGACGCGAGCCCTCTTCGGCATCTTCGCAGAAGAGTTCGTAGAAGTCGCCGACGCGAAAGAAGACGAGGTCATCGCGGTGGCGCGATTTCACCTGCCGCCACTGCCGCATGAGCGGTGTGTCGAACCCCTTCGCGGCCTTGCTCATGCGGGTTGGAACCGTCGCAACCGGTTGGCGTTCGCCACCACGGTGACCGAACTGAAGGCCATGGCCGCTCCGGCGATCATGGGCGACAGGAGGACGCCCAGAGCCGGGTAGAGAGCCCCCGCGGCCACCGGGATGCCCACCACGTTGTAGAAGAATGCCCCGACCAGATTCTGCACGATGTTGCGGTGTGCGGCCCGCGAGACGAGGAGCAGGGTCTCGACACCACGGAGCGAATCTCCGAGGAGCGTCGCATCACCCGTCTGTACGGCGACGTCGGTGCCTCCCCCCATCGCAATCCCCACGTCCGCCGCCGCCAGCGCCGGCGCATCGTTGATCCCGTCACCCACCATCGCCACCACCTTGCCCCCTTCCCGCAGGGCGGCGACCCGCCGGGCCTTTTCGGCGGGGGACACCCGGGCGAAGACCGTTTCGATCCCCACCTGGCCGGCGACACGGCTGGCAGCGGCCTCGTCATCCCCGGTCAGCATCACGACCTCGACGCCCCTCCGGCGCAGGCGCGCCACCGCAGCGGGGGCGCTCTCGCGAACGGCATCGGACACGCCGAAAACCCCCGCGACGACGCCATTCACCGCGAGGACCACCGGGGTCGCGCCCTGTTTGGAGATCCGTCCCAGGTCTTCGCCCACGGAATCGGTCTCCACGCCCGTGGCCAGCAGGAACCCGGGTGATCCGGCGAGCACGCGCCGGCCATCCACGAAGGCCGACACCCCCTGGCCCGGATGCGCTGCGAAGTTGGCCGCTCCACCAGGGCGGACTCCCATCTTTTCGGCGTACCCGACCACCGCCCTCGCGGCGGGGTGCTCCGACGCGGCCTCGATCGTCGCCGCGATCCTCAGGAACTCCGCCTGGCCGAAGCGTGCCGCCGGGGCCGCGAAGACCACCTCCGGTCTGCCGAGAGTCAGTGTCCCGGTCTTGTCCAGAACCACCACATCCACCCGGCGTGCTCTCTGCAGCGCCTCGCCGTCACGAATGAGCACCCCGTGCGAGGCGGCCTTGCCGATCGCGATCATGACCGAAATGGGCGTCGCCAGCCCCAGCGCACAGGGGCACGCGATCACGAGGACCGAAACCGAGGTGACCATGGCGAAGTTCAGCCGGGGATCGGGGCCGAACAGGTACCATGCCCCGAAGGTGGCCAGAGCGACGGCAATCACCGCCGGCACGAAGCGGCCGGCCACCAGATCCACCGTCCTCTGAATCCGCGGTTTGCTGCTCTGGGCGCGCCGCACCATGTCGACGATGCGGGCCAGCACGGTGTCCTCGCCGACACGCGTCACCTCGACGGTCAACGCACCCGTGCCGTTGATGGTCCCACCTGCGACCCGATCACCCGGAGACTTGACCACGGGAACGCTCTCGCCCGTGAGCATCGATTCGTCGACTTCACTGATTCCGACCCGGACCCGTCCGTCGAGGGGCACGCGGGTGCCGGGCCGTACCAGCACCCGATCACCCGGTCTCACCTCGGCCAGAGGCACGGTCCTGGTTCCTTCCGGTCCGAGCAGCTCGGCTTCCTCCGGCGAAAGGTCGATCAGCGCCCTCAGCGCCCTGGCGGTGCGGCCCTTGGCACGCGATTCCACCGCCTGGCCAAGTACGACCAGCGTGATCACCACCGCGACCGCCTCATGGAACGGACGTCCGCTGCCGGCGGGGAAAAGACCGGGTGCCAAAAGGACGGTCGTCGAGTAGAGCCAGGCGGCGCCGGTGCCGAGAGCCACGAGGGTGTCCATGTTGGCCGACCGCCTGCGGGCGGCAGTCCAGCCCCCGACGAAGAACCGCCGGCCCACGTACAGGAGGATCGGCAGTGTGAGGATGCCCGAAAGCCACCATCCCGCACGCAGAACCTCGGGAGCCAGCCGCGGAAGTCCCGGAATCATCTCCCAGTGCCCGATGAGCACGACCGGGACGCCGCAGGCCACGCCGACCCCGAACCGACGCATGAGATCCCGATGTTCCGCTTCGCGCTCCTCGTCCCGGGCGCGTTCCGCTTCCATCGCTTCTCCGCCCGTCTCCGCAACCACTTCAGCCGCGTAGCCGACCCTCTCCACGGCATCCAGGAGCGAGGCTTCCGCAGCCGCTCCCCCCTGCACCGTCACACGGGCGGATTCGTCAACGAGGTTGACTTGCGCTTCGGCGACACCCTCCACCCCCGCGAGGGCGCCTTCAACCGTGGAAACGCACGACGCGCAGTGCATTCCCCGGATACGAAGCCGGAATTCGCTGCCCGGCACCCCGGTGGCGCGCGCTTCCGCCGGATTCACGACATCGCCCTCCGCGGAACCCGTGTCAGGCG
The DNA here is from genome assembly GCA_009841165.1 of Gemmatimonadota bacterium. Taxonomy (GTDB): domain Bacteria; phylum Gemmatimonadota; class Gemmatimonadetes; order Longimicrobiales; family Gaopeijiaceae; genus Bin94. The sequence goes on from VXMI01000010.1 coordinate 23,517, forward strand.
GCAGGATAGAAGCCATTCCTCCACGAGCACTTCGTCCGCTATTGCGCTGGCCTTGAGGAGTTGATCCAACCGGCGGAGTCCGCGGATCGCCTGCACGAGCTCCGCTCGCGTCCAGCGGCGAGCCTGCCCGGCGATGCGCCGCGCCAGAAAGCGCTGGTACGGAGGCAGGGCGGACTCCAGGGCCCGGACTCCACCCTCGGCAGCAATGCCGATCCGCAGCAGCTGCGTCGAAAGCCCAATCACCAGTCCAACCGCCGTTTCATTCTGTGCGAGCAGTATCGGGAGAGTTGCCACCGCCTCCTCGATCCTGCGGTTCCCCACGAGATCGATCCAGGCCCAGCGATCCTGCGCGGGCAGCCTCAGTCCCCCTCTGCGCACGGCTTCGACATCCACCGGCACATCGCGGCCAACCATCTCGGCCAGTTTCCGCACCTCCTGGGCAAGCACGCCCAGATCCGTCCCCGCGGCTCCCACCAGTGCCTGCGCAGCTTCGAGCTCGATCGTCACGCCGACCTCGTCGCGCGCCCAGCCGACCAGCCACCCGGGGACTTCATCGACCGGCACAGGCCGGAATTCCACCGATGTCGCAAGCCGGGCAAGATCCTTGTAGAACCTGGCCCTCGACCGTGCCGGCACTGTGGCCTGCAGGATCAGGACCAACCCGGCGGGGGGGTTCTTCGCGGCCTTGAGTATCACGTTGCGAGCCCTCGGAGTTCCGGCCAGCGCCTCCGTTTCCCTGAGATGTACCACCCGCCACTGCGCCATCATGGGCGGCGTCTCGATTACCGACGCCAACTGCTCGACGGACACCTCGGATCCCTGGAGCCGGTCGAGATTGAAGTCCCGCGTAGACGGATCGGCGTACCGCTGCACCAGGAATTCGGCAGAGGCCCGCTTCCGGAAGTGGTCATCTCCGTGAAGGAAGAAGGCCCCGCCTTCTCGGGCGGCACGCAGAGCAACTGGGATCACGTTCGTTTTGCGGCGGGTCAACGTTGATAGCGGAGACGCCGCAAAGCCTAATCGGGATCGACCTCCGCCGCGAGTCCCTGGGTGTTCGGCCCCGTGAACCAGGAGGAACCGTGAACCAGCAGCGGAGGCCAGATCACGTCGTCCGTGGATCGGGTCGGCCGGAGTCCGACAGCCGGTCGCGCCGGAACCGGACTCTCGGGGGCCGCAGCCACGACCGGTGCCATTTCGAATTCCGGAGTCGCGGCGGCGGAGGTCCCGGCACCGACGAGGGGAAGCCAGGCAAACGACCCGAGAACCACCGCCACGAGCGCCATGCCCAATGTGGCGATCCCGGACCCCGCCGATCCGAGGGCCATGGACTCTCGCCGTTCCGTCGCCCAGGCGCGGTTTCGGAGCGGGATGAGGCGTACGTTCCTTCGCCGGGCGGGCGCTTCCTCTGCACGCAGCACGGAGACGCCTGTGCGAATCACCCTGTCGTAGCGCCGACAAGCCTCGCATGAGGCCATGTGAGCGTGCACGGCGGTTTGCGCGGCGATGCCGAGACCACCATCACGGTAGTCGGAATACGTCTCGAAAAACCGTCGGCAGTTGAGTTCCAGCATGGGGCGGGACGCGCCAGCGCGCGAGTAGCGGGTTGCAGGTGCCCTCCGGCGTACACGTTGTATACCGCCGCGAATGCCTGATGTTCCCTTTTGTTCCCCCGTGCTGGCCTTGTTCCGACCGCGCTACTTGATCATCGGAGCAATGATGCGCGCGAACCTGTTCCTGGCCCGGTTCAAGCGGCTCTTTACCGTCCCCAGCGTGCAATCGGTAATCTCGGCGATCTCCTCGTAGGTCTTCCCGTGCAGCTCCCGCAGGACGAAGACCACCCTGTGATGTTCCGACAGGAGGGATACGGCCTCGTCGACCTTCTGGCGAAGGAACCGCTTGCGGTAGAGGTCGTCCGGGCGTGTCTTCGGGTCTTCCCACTCCAGCGGGCGGAAGTCCGCTTCCCAGTTTTTCATCAGGGACTGAAAGAGCACCAGGGGGTTGCGTGACCGGTTGCGCAGTTCGTTCTTCGCCAGGTTCCCGGCGATGGTATAGATCCAGGTGGAGAACTTCCGGGTCTGGTCGAACCTGTGAATGTGGCGATACACGCGAACGAAGGTCTCCTGGATCAGGTCCTCGGCCCGCTCACGATCGCCTATCGTACGATACACGAAGTTCTGGAGGCGCTTGTCGTATCGGTACACCAACTCGTTGAAGGCACGCTGTTCCCCGTCGAGGAAACGCTGCACGACCTGATTGTCTTCCAGTTCGGCGAGCCTCGTCCTGCCCTGGCTGGTGGTTCTCCGGTCGGCGAGAATCGGGCTTGTGTGTCCCATGATTCCACCATCCTCTCGGTGATGATCCGGATATGTTGTCCGGACGCGAATCACATCGACGTCTTACTTCACCGATCCCCCCGCGCATGAAGCGTGCCAGCGCCCAGGCCGCTAAAACGCTGGCTTTTGCCGAGCACCTGTCCTCGGGAGGTGACACCGGCCTCCCGCTTGTAAGACACCACGCCCCGGGGACCGCGACCAGCGCGGCTGGCGATTGCCGTCCGGAAAACGACCCCGCCGGGATACTCAGGGGTGCTCGAGAGCGTCTCCGCCAGTGGACCGAAACAGGAACCGCGAGGCGAAGAGAATGGTCACGATCGACTTCGCATCGGTCATCTCACCGGTCCGGATCAGGTCGAGCGCGCGCGAAAGGGGCATTCGCTCCACCTCCAGAAACTCGTCCGGATCGGTTCTCCCCGTGCCGGGCGTCAGACCGAATGCCGCGTAGAGATGGATCTGCTCGGTCGTGAACCCGGGCGTGGTATGGATGGTGGTGAGTTCGACCAGACGCGCTGCGCGGTAGCCGGTCTCCTCCTCCAGTTCACGACGGGCGCAATCGTCCGGCTCTTCGCGCGGTTCGATGATCCCGGCGGGAACCTCGCAGATGACGCCTCCCGCCGCGTAGCGATACTGTCGCAGCAACAGGACGTCCGGTTCAGCTCCGCGGTCCGTCGCGAACACCGGCAGAACGGCCGCCGCGCCCCGGTGGCGCACCAGCTCCAGCTCGCCCAGGGACCCGTCGGGGAACCTGACGCTGTCGACGCTCAAGTGAACGACCCTGCCATCGTGCACGACCCTGGTCGAGAGGCGGGCGCTGCGATCTTCGGCCATGCGGAAGCCCTCAGTCTTGGAGGTCGTGAATCGTCACCGGACCGATCTTCAGATCCTCGAGCCCGGGGGCGACGGCGTCGGCGTCGCCAACCACGACGGTACACAGTTCACGCGGCCGGATGTGACGCCGGGCGGCTGCCATGGCCTGCTCCCGCGTGACCTCCCTGATTCTGTCCCGGTAGTCACGATAGTAGTCCACCGGAAGGCCGAAGACGATCAATCCCGCGATCCGGGAGGCAACCTGCCCCGTGGACTCCATCCGCAACGGAAACACGCCCGCCAGGTAGCTCGTCGCGGTCTGGACCTCGTCCGCCGTTGGACCCGACTCCGAGAGCGCTTCGACCTCCCTGAAGATCTCCCGCACCGCCGCTGCAGTCACCGAGTTCTCGACTGCGGTCGAAACCACGAAGGGACCGCGGTTCCGGCGGGCCGCAAACGTGGAGCGGACCCCGTAGGTGAAGCCGTGATGCTCACGAAGGTTGAGGTTGAGGCGCGACGAGAAGGAGCCTCCGAGCACGAGGTTCACCACTGTCAGAGGGAGGTAGTCCTCGATGAAACGCGAAACGCCGACATGCCCGACCCGAATCTCGGACTGCACGGAACCGGGCCGATGCACCACATGGATCGAGCGTCCGGGCTCACGCCCGGCAACGACCGCCTCGGGCGGGTTGGCCGACTGTTCGCCCCAGTCCCCGAATTCCCGGTCGGCAAGTTGCCGCACTTCTTCACTCTCCACATCTCCGACCACGACCACTGCAGCCCGTGCGGGCCCGTAGCGAGCCGCGGCGTACTGACGGGCGTGGTCGGCCTCAAGGGCTCCTAGAGAAGCCTCCGTGCCACCCAGGGGGCGCGCGTAGGTATCTCCGTCACCATAAATGCTGCGCGCGTGGCAATCGGCGGCAAGCGAAGCGGGGTCCATGCGGCGGTGTGCCGCCGTCGCCAGACGCTGAGCCTTGTAGCGGTCGAACTCCGCCTGGTCGAACGCCGGCGACCGCACCATTTCGGCGAGCAGCGGCAGGGCATCGACCAGGTTGTCCGCAAGACATGAAACGGCGACAGTGGTGGAATCCCATCCGGTCGCGGCACCAAAACTCGCTCCGATGTCCTCGAGCCGGCATGCGAGTTCGACGCTCGACAGGCGCGTGGTCCCTCCTTCGAGGGCATCTCCGGCGAGCACCGCCAGACCTTCGCGACCGGCCGGGGCCGCGGTTTCCCCCGCGCGCAACACAACCATGGCGGTGACGAGGCCGAGGGGCTGTTTCTGCACGACCCGCACACGCATTCCGTTCCCAAGTCGCTCGTCGGCCACGGGAGGGAACTCGTAGGGGCGAATCGGTCCCGGGGGAGGAGGTTTGCCGCGGTCGGTCACGAGGATCGTTCCGGGATGTAGCGGACGAGTGCCCGATTCCCGGGATTCAGATGGTTCCGGCTCCAGCTGCGCACTTCATCGAGAGTGACCTGGCGCAGACGCCCTAGATCGTCGTTGAGACGCGCGGCGTCGCCGAAGTGGGTGGCATACATCGAGAGCAGGTCAGCTCGCGTCGCGACCTGCTGCAACGCCCTCAGCATTCGTGTTTCCGCTCCCGTGACAGCCCGTTCCACCGCTTCTTCGGTCAGTGTGACCGCGTTGTCGAGTTCCTGTGTGACAGCGGTCTCGAGGTCGTTCACGTCGGTGTCCGGGAAGCCGGTTGCGATGACCATGAAGAGGCTCGCGCCCGACGTGAGCGGCAGGAGATGACACGAGGCCGACTTTGCCAGTCGACGCCGCACGAGGCGGTCGTAAAGGCGCGAGGTCCTGCCGGTGCCGAGGCAGTGGGCCACGACATCCCCGGGATAGAAGAGGTCGGTTGTGAAGGGAGGAACCCGCGCCGCGGCGTAGACCCTGGGCAGGGGCACGGCCCCGGGTACATCTTCTCGCAGTGTAGCTCCGGTCGAGAAGGGAATCTGATCGATCCCGGGAATCGGCGGGGGATCCGGCCCGGGCTGGATGGCGCCGAAGTAGTGCTCGACGCGGTCGCGCGCGCGGTCCGGGTCGAAGTCGCCGCAGATCGAGAGTACCGCGTTGTTGGGAAGGTAGTAGGTCGAAAAGAAGTCGCGGACATCGTCCAGCGTGGCGGCCGCTATGTCCTCGAGGGTTCCGATCACGCTGTGGTGGTATGGGTGGGTCTCCGGAAACAGGAGAGCCTGGATGCGCTCGTCCCAGTCGCCGTAGGGCTGGTTGTCGTAGCGCTCCTTTCGCTCGTTCATGACGACCTGGCGCTGGTTCTCCAGCTTTTCGCCGTTCATCGCGGGGAGCATCCATCCCATTCGGTCCGATTCCAGCCACAACGCCAGATCGAGGTGGTGCGAAGGCACCGTCTCGAAGTAGTTGGTGCGGTCGAACCAGGTGGTCGCGTTTGCCGATCCACCCACCTCCTCGATGAGCTGAAAGTGTCCGTTCCTGGGCACGTGGGCGGAGCCCTGGAACATCATGTGCTCGAACAGATGGGCAAAACCGGTACGGCCGGGCGCTTCATTACGCGAACCGACCCCGTACCACAGGTTGACGCTCGTGACCGGCGTCGTCAGGTCCGGTGCCATCACCAGCCTGAGCCCGTTGCCCAGCGTGTGCTCTTCGACTTCGATCATTCCTCGCACGCCCCCACGCCCCCATATTCCGTTCGGCACCCGCTGCCGGGTGTTCCGGTGACTCTTGAGCCTATCCGCTGGCGACAGCGTCCACAACCAACCGAAAACCAGCCAGGAGCCGGCATCGTGGGATTCATCCCGTTTCAGATGGAACGATGGCAGTCCACCTACGAGCACAGGGTGGACTACAACCTCTCCGAGAGCGGCGTCCATCCGCTGACGGTCGGCGAACTGCTGTCATACGCGGGAGGAGCGGTGGATCTTTCGGACGTCGGGCTGGGCTACAGCCAGTCCAACGGTACGGACGAGTTGCGAGCGCTGATCGCGTCCCTGCATCCCGGCGCAACGGACAGGTCCGTCGTAGTCACCATCGGAGGGGCCGAAGCCAACTTCGTGGCGTTCTGGGAACTGGCCCGGCCCGGCAGGTCGGCGGCCGTGATGCTCCCCAACTACATGCAGGTTCCGGGCCTGATCAGGAACTTCAGCGGGGGAGCGATTCCGTTCCACCTCCGGGAGGAGGCCGGTTGGCGACCGGATCTGGACCAGCTCGAATCGGCTCTTCGGGCGGGTGCGGGGTTCATTCTGGTGACGCACCCCAACAATCCCACGGGGGTAGCCCTCACGTCGAACGAAATGGACGACATCGTGTCATTGGCTGACGCGCATGGAGCGTGGATTCTCTCCGATGAAGTGTACAGGGGAGCCGAGGTGGGTGCTGAACCCGTCCCAACCTTCTGGGGGCGTTATGACCGCGTCCTGGTCACGAATTCGCTGTCGAAGGCCTACGGGCTCCCCGGTGTGAGGCTCGGCTGGGTGCTGGGGCCCGAAGATGTGGTGGAGCGCCTGTGGGCCCGCACCGACTACACCACGATCGCGCCACCGTCGGTCTCCGACGCTCTCGCCAGAATCGCCCTGTCCCCCGCCGTGCGGCCGAAGATCCTGGAGCGCACGCGCGCGATCATCCGGCGCAACCTGGATCACCTTGCCAGGTGGGTGGCGTGCCACGACGGTCTGTTCAGCTTCACCCCCCCGGACGCCGGTGCCATCTCGATGGTCCGCTACGATGCGGACATCGGTTCGCTGGAACTCGCCGAACGACTTCGGGTTGAACGCAGCCTGCTCATCGTGCCCGGCGCTCACTTCGGGATCGAATCCACGATGCGCCTGGGGTTTGGCCCTCCCGAGGACGAGCTCCAGCACGCGCTCGACCGCCTCGGCGACGCGTTCGAATCGTTGCGGAACCGGGCGTTCGGCCCGGACGCCGTGCGCGCTCCCCTACCCACCGGTGCCTCCGGTCAGAGTTCGAGCTGAATCCCCAGGCCCGGCTCCCCGGGTTCCACCCTCTCTATGCACGCCGGCTCGTCCCATCCCGCGCGATTGACCGCGCGCGACACCGGGTGGAGTTGCAGGTCGGGCTGTTCGGCACCTTCCAGCACCGCGTTCAGCACGGGGGTGGTGGTGCCGCGCGCAAGCCAGTCGTCCCAGACGGTTTCCTCGAGGATGACCGGAACCCGGTCGTGCAGCCAGCGGATCGACGAAGGAGCCGACCGCGTGAGAATCGCGAACGTAGCGATCCGCGCGCCGTCAGGGGCAGGCCAGACCGACCAGATCCCCGCCATGGCGAAAAGCGACCCGCCGGGACGATGGATCCACCAGGGCTGTTTTCCGGACGGTAGTGACTCCCACTCGTAGAACCCGCTGGCGGGGACCAGGCAACGCCTCGCCCGGAACGATTCGCTGAAGGCGCTGCGAGTGGTCACCGTTTCCGCGCGGGCGTTGATCATTCGGGTCCCGGCCCGGGGATCACTGGCCCAGTGTGGCAACAGACCCCAACGCATGGGCCCGGCTCGCCGACCGCCCCGGGCCGCGACCACCACGGGAGGCTCTTCGGTCGGAGCGATGTTGTAGCGCGGGAGGTGGGTCAGGCGGATGGGCGTAACATCCGCAGCGAATGCGTCCGCGATCGCGTCTGCGTCTTCGTGAAGCGTGAAGCGGCCGCACATCGGCTGGGCGGTTCAGTTCGCCGTCAGCAGGCCATCAGCACCGTGGGCACGACGGCGACGCTCTGCGGCCTCGCGGACCACAAAGAAGCCGTCTTCGCCGAGTTCCTGATAGAGAGGCATCAGGAGCCTTCCCGATAGGGGTGCGGCCACTTCGCCGCGCCGGTCGTCGCCCACGATCTGTCCCGCCCTGATCAGCTGGAAGTTGCCAAAACCTGGCCGGGTCCGGTATCCGTCTGCCGATGCAACCGGATGGCGGTGTACGGTTTCGAAGACCTTCGGGAGGTGGTCTCGCGCAGCACGCATGATCCGAAAGCTCCGCCGCGCCTCCGGGATCGCCGTCTCCGGCAGAAGTCCTGCCGCCCGCGCAGCCAGCCATACCGCGGCCCGGGCCCTCGTTACCGCCCGGGGCTCCTGGTGCTGACCGCACTCGCAAACTGTGGTGGTATAGGCAAGCTGGTCGAGATAGCCGAGGAGAGTGCCTTCGAGGTGCTCGTCGAGACCGAGCACGAGTGGGACGGGGATCTCCATCGCAAACCGGCGGTTGCGCGGTAGATCCGCAGTCGTGGTGAAGGTCCCGCCGCGCCCCGAGGTCGTGTGAAGGTCGAGTACGTGCACCGGACCACGGCGGCGCTCGGCAATCACGTCGAGCAGGTGCAGCAGTCTGACCATTTCAAGGTCCTCCGGCGAAGGCGCGGAAACCCGCCTCCCGCGGAGGGGGTGGACACCGCGCCGGGACGGCGACGAGTCCACGGCGGCACGCCTGTGCCCGCCCGGCGGTGCATGCCCGTTCCTCGACAGATCGATCCGGCCTGCCGTCCATGCACGGTTCATGTCATAGGACAGGAAGCGCCGACCGGCAGCCAGGGCACCGGTATTCCCGACGACGGCCACGAAGTCCCCCTTCATTGCGCGGCGGCGTGCCCGGACCTGGTCGATCAGAGCCTCCAATGCCCGGACTCCGGCCGGCTCATTCCCGTGAAGGCCCCCTATGCACAACAGGAGGGGGCCCTCCGATGCCCCCTCGACCCACCCGATCAGACCGCTATCGGGATGGGAGGCCGGCTCTCGTGGGAGTGATTGTGCGCTGGACCCCACTCTCAGGTTCCCTGCAGGCGCTCTTCGAGCAGATGATAGGCCATGGGCATGAAATCCGTCTCGCTCACAAGACCGATCAGCTGTTCGTCCTTGACCACGGGCAGCGCCGATACCCTCTTCTCGCGCATGATTCGAATCGCGTCCATGGTGGTCGTCTCGGGGGCGATGGTGACGGGATCCCGCACCATGACATCGCTGACGGGCATCGCCTCCGCTTCGGCAGGTGTCCGGCCTTCGGCCATCAACCGCAGGATGGAACGGTAGGACACCACACCGACGAGGCGATGCTCACTGTCCTCGATGAGCACGTGCCGGATCCCGCGAAAGTCCATCAGGTACGCGACCAGCTCCACCAGCTCATCCTGGTTCACCGTGGTCAGCGCGGTGGTCATGTACTGCTCCACGCGCATGTAGTGGTGCTTCCATCCGCCCGCGTCGTGGATCTGCGCCGCTTCCCATTGCGCGACGGGGGTCCCTTCAACCTGCTGCCGAACGGTGGCCGCCGTGATGGCCGCCAGGCGCTCTCCCCGGGTTCCGGACTTCTTGAGCTTGCTGAGCGAGCGCAGCGCCCAGGACGCGCCGGTGACCCCGGCCCCGACACGCTCCTCGATCACCGATAGGTAGCGGGCCACTTCGTCCCCGTCGATCGGATACCCGGAAAGCCCTTCCTCGGCCAGCGGGAGCAGCGTCTCCAGCACCAGCCGGTCGGACGGGCCGCTTTCCCCGTCCAGCCAGGCCAATCCTGAGCGAAGGCCGAGTCGGGATGCGGCGAGGAAGTTGCTCTTGGCGTCGTCGAAATCCATGCGCTCGGTAAGATCCGGGTATTTCCGGGCGACACCCAGAACGGCACCGATCCAGAACACCGCGTTTGCCATCTCGTCGAGGGTGGTGGGGCCGGCCGGGAGAACCCTGCACTCGATGCGCAGATGCGGTTTCCCCTTCGAGATGCCGTAGCATGGCCGGTTCCAGCGGTAGACCGTCCCGTTGAACAGCTGCAACGCCTTCAGTTTCGGCACGCCTCCTTCGTCGAGCACGGCGAGCGGGTCCTCGTCGACCGGAGTGGCCAGCAGGACATGAAAAGCCGCGACGTCTTCCTGAAAGAGCTCCACGGCGGAGCGCTCCAGCCAGTGCCCGCCGAATCGCACGCGCGAACTCATTTCCCGCAGGTGGAGATCAGCCCCCCGGGTGTCCAGCGACTGCTGGAAGAGGGCTATGCGGGTTTCCGCCCACAGTCGCCGGCCGAAAAGGAGAGGGGAGTTCACGCACGCGGCAAGCACAGGCCCGGTAACGGCTTGCGCAACGTTGTAGAAGTGGGCGAACTCCTCCGCCGATACCTGGAGGTGGACCTGGAAACTGGTGTTGCACGCCTCGAGCATGACCGAATCGTGCTGGATCATCAGTTCATCGGTGCCCCGGATCCGGAGCCGGAAGGCACCGCCGCCCGCCTGGTTCATCGCTTCGTTGAGGGCGTAGTAGCGCGCCCGCGGCGTGATGTTGTCGAGTGACAGGTCCGACTTGGCCAGCGTAGGGAGGATTCCGGTCAGCATGACCTCCGAGCCATGCCGACGGGCCGCTGCCCGGACACGATCGACGTACCCGTCGAGTTCCGCATGCATGTCCGAGAAGCATGACCCTTCCAGTACGCGCGGCGACAGGTTGGCCTCGAGGTTGAATCGTGCCAGCTCCGTCGTGAACGGTTCGTCGTTCAGGTCCTCGAGAACCTCGACCGCGACCGGTGCCGGCCTCCAGGCTTCGTTGACCAGGAACATCTCCTGCTCGGCACCGAAGCGACGGATTCCCGACTCGATGTGGCCTTCGGCCAGCAACCGCTCCATGGCCAGCATGTCACGAAGGAGCGCACGGGTGAATACCCGGATCGCTTCGGGAGAAGTCTGCGGAGCGAGATCTACGCCCATTCAATCTCCTCGACCGGAGAAGAGCTCCGGCCCCAAAACGGCACCTGCGTTGCGCGGATGGTCCGCGGGATTGGTACACAACCCCTTACGTTCGCCCGAACGGACAGGGATTACAAGAAGGTGGCGATTTCCCCGAGAGACTTCTTGGTGATTGCAGGTACCTGTGCGTCGCTGGCCGGGTAGCCCACTACCAGGATCAGGTAGGGGCGCTCGTTCGGAGGTCGATCGAGGATCTCGTTCAGGAAGTTCATCGGCGAAGGCGTGTGCGTGAGCGTGGCCAGGCCCGCGCGGTGGAGTCCGGTAATCAGCATCCCCGTCGCGATGCCGACACTCTCCTGGACGTAGTAGTTCTTCACCTTGCGGTTGTCGGGAAGAAGCTGGTAGCGCTCCGCGAAGATCACCACGAGGCAGGGGGCCGTCTCGAGAAACGGCTTGTGCTCGTCGGTTCCCAGAGCCGCGAGTGCGTCCAGCCACTCCCGGGGAGCGCCGCCGCCGTAGAATGCGCGTTCCTCTTCCTCGGCGGCGACCCGGATACGCGACTTGATCTCCGGGTCGGACACGACCACGAAGTGCCATGGCTGGTGGTTTGCACCGTTGGGTGCGGTGCCGGCCGCCCGAATGCACTCTTCGATTACTTCGAGAGGAACCTGCCGGCTGCTGAAATCGCGAACGGTCCGACGGCGAGCCAAATCCCGGCGGAATTCCCGCGCCCGCTGCAACATCTCCGGTCGGGAACGCTGGACAAACGAACCCAGCGGGATGAAGCGGGGCCCATTCAAGGCGTGACGGGCCGGCGGACCGAGGTGTGCAGCGCCCGAAGCCTCACGGCGCGTCTCGACCCCTCAACCGCAGGAAGGCGCCCACAACGTCGCCCTGGCCGAGTTCCTGGGCCGCGCGGCCCGGCGACACATCGAGATACCTCGCCAGAAACCTCGCGTTCACGAGTCCCGTCACCTCGACGTCGGAAAGCGGGATTTGGCGCCAATCGGATGCCGGCCGCTCGTTGAAGCGGTTGTACGCTCCCGCGAGCGCACCGTAGGGACCATCGAGCTGAACGTGGAAATCGCCCGCGTGAAGCGAATACCTGCCGGCGACGGCCATCCAGCTCTCGCCACCGCCACGCTGGGTCACCACGACATCCGGGGAGACGCCAGCCCGCTTGGCAATGAAAAGGACCACCGGGATTTCGCCCGCGGAAAGACCCCACCGCCGAAGCACCTCCAGCTCGCTGGAAGGGAAGCCGAAGTTCTCGCCGACCGCTCGCAGAAACGCCGCTTCATCGGCACGACCGGCGGTCTGTCCATGGCCCTGGGGCACCGCGGCCAGAGACAGAAGGAGCATCGCCATGGCGGATGACAATCTCGGCAAGGTCCGCATCGGGAACGTCTCCTCTGTCGTTTCCTCTCGTACTTCGAGATCGAATCTGGTCAAGGCCGTGGCGGCCGGTCAACCGGATGCGCCGGGCCGGGTCATGTCCGGCCCAGCTCCCTCGCCGCGACCCTGTGAGCAGCCACGGCCGGAGAGATCGAGAGCGCATCCGCCTCCCGGAAGATCTCGTCCAGCGACCTGGCGATGCGCCGGCGCACTTCTTTCGTCACCTCTGCCGAGTCGCGAGTCCCGCGTTCCATCAATCCGAACGCCATGGCTCCTCCCCCGTTTATGACGTAGTCCGGCGCGTACAGGATGCCTCGCTCAACCAGAAGGTCGGCATCCGCGGGGCGCTCAAGCTGGTTGTTGGCCGATCCCGCCACGATTCTGCAGCGCAACTCCGGAATGGTCCTGCGGCTCACCGTGGCGCCGACGGCACACGGGGCATAGACGTCGCACTCCGCGTCGTAGACATGCCGGGGATCGACGACGGTCCCTCCGCACTCACCCGCCACCGCTCGCGCGCGGTCCGCATCCACGTCCGACACGAGAACCCCGGCCCCCGATCGAGCCAGCAGCAGCGCCAGGGGCCCCCCCCCCGGGCCCCACCCCCGGTCGCGCGGGGGCGGATTCACGAAGCGCGCGGGCGCGCAGAGGTGGCGGGTGTCGGAGGGAGGGTG
>VXMI01000006.1 GCA_009841165.1 Gemmatimonadota bacterium
TGTGGCAGGGGGAGCGGATCGACTGGAGCTGGGCGGTGTCGTACTTCTGGAGCGGGGGGAAGGAGCACTGATGCCGTCAAGTGCACATTACATTATGTAATATGCACCTTACATTCAGCGCGCGCGGAAAGCCACTGATGCCAGGCTAAATCCCCCAGAGCACCAGCGCCAGCCACACTGTCCCTGCCAGCGCGCCGCCGTAGCAGGGCAGCTTGAGGAAGCCGGCCAGGTTCCGCATCCCCAGGTCCATCAGGGTGTGGCGGATCCGGTGTGCGCAGTGGAAGAGGGAGAGGGTGATCACGCCCAGCAGCACCAGCTTCACCGGCCACCAGCCCGCAAGGGCGGCGAGGCGTTGGGCGCCCTCGGCCGCCGCGGCCGGGTCGCCGCTCGGGAGGAGGAAGCCAGTGGCCAGGATGAAGGCCGGGACGAAGATCGCCGCCATCACTCCGCCCGCCGAGAAGAGGGCCCACCAGAAGGCCTCGCCGGAGGGCCGGGTGGGGCGGCCGCTCTTTCCTCTGCTCATCGGAGCACCCCCCAGAGGATGACGGCGGTTGCGGTCAGCCAGGGGCCGTAGCCCATCACGATCTTGGCGATGGGGGCGGGCAGGCGGTCCTCGCCGATGTAGATCGGCATGGCCTGCGGGACGGCCGCGAAGAAGGTGATCGTGTGCCAGACCGTGGCTGCGAGGGCCACCGCGTGCGCCACCTTCCAGCCTGTGGTGCTCAGCGCCTGCAGCCACTCGGCCGCCGCCGCCTCGCCGACGCCAACCTTCGCGAGAGTGACGATCAGCACGATCAGGTAGGCCGCCATGAAGAAGCTCGTCACCTCACGGATCATGAAGCGGATGTAGGCGGGGCGCTCCATGAACCACGCCCGCCGGTGGGGTCGATGGTACTGTCCGCCGCTCATGCGCCCGCTCCCTTCGTTGCGCCCGCTCCCTTCGGCATCACGAAGCGCTTGAAGTACTCCTGGGCGCCCATCGCCTTGGCCTGCTGGATCGCGCCCGCCGGATCGACGTGCTTGGGGCAGACGACCGTGCATTCGCCGACGAAGGTGCAGCCCCACATGGCCTCGCTTCGCAGCATGACCTCGAGGCGCTCGGACTGGCCCTGGTCGCGCGAGTCCTTGTTGTAGCGGTGGCCGAGCGCGAGCGCCGCGGGGCCGAGGAAGTCGTCCTCGTGGCCCACCACCGGGCACGCGGAGTAGCAGAGCATGCAGTTGATGCACATCGAGTACTGCTTGTACTGCGCGAGTTCGGCGGGGGTCTGCAGGTACTCGCCCTCGGACGTGTCGTTGACATCGTCGCGGATGATGTACGGCTTCACGTCCTGCAGCTTGTCCATGAAGCCTTCCATGTCGACAACCAGGTCGCGCTCCACGGGGAAGTTGACCAGCGGCTCCACCTTGATCGGGAACGGGTAGTAGTTCTTGAGGAAGGCGGCGCAGGTCAGCTTGGGCTCGCCGTTGACCATCATGCCGCAGCTTCCGCACACGCCCATGCGGCAGCTCCAGCGGTGGGTGACCGAGCCGTCGACGTAGTCCTTGATCCAGTTGATCGCGTCGAGGACCACCCAGTCCTCGTCGTAGGGGACCTCGTACGACTGGAATCGTGGCTCGGAGTCGGTTTCGGGGTGGTACCGGAACAGCTCCAGCGTGATGGTCTTCGTCTCGGCCATGGCTTGTTCCCGCCTATTCCCGCTTGAGCCCCGAGTCGGCGCCGTAGGTGCGCGCGCCCGGAGGCCACTTGGTGATCGTCACGGGACTATACTCGATCCTGGGCGCGCTGCCGTCCTCCCGGTGGAAGGCGAGCGAGTGCGCGAGGAAGTCGTCGTCGTTGCGCTCGGGGTGGTCGAGGCGCTGGTGCGACCCGCGCGATTCGGTCCGCTCCATGGCCGAATGGGCCATCGACTGCGCGACGTCCAGCAGCGAGGACAGCTCGAGCGCGGCCGTCAGCTCGGTGTTGAAGCTGTTGGTGTGGTCGTCGAGCGCGATGTTGGCGTAGCGCTCCCACAGCTCGGCGATCTTGTTGCAGGTCGCCTCCAGCGAGTCCGCGTCGCGGTAGATCCCGGCGCCTTCCTCCATGGAGTCGTGGAGTTCCTTGCGCAGAACCGCGATCCGTTCGCCGCCGGACTTGGCGGGGGAGGAGAAGTACGTCCGCCTTATGCGGTCGCGCTCGTCGTCCGCCTGCGCCACCAGTCCGGACACGTCGTAGTCGGGATGGTCCATCGCAAAGCGCGCGGCGTGAGTCCCCGCCTGGCCTCCGAACACGAGCAGCTCGGTCAGCGAATTCGACCCCAGCCGGTTCGCCCCGTTGATCGACACGCAGGCGCACTCTCCGGCCGCGTAGAGCCCGGGGATGTTGGTGGCCGAGTCGCTGTCGACGTCGATCCCGCCCATCACGTAGTGGACGACCGGACGCACGGGGATCGGCTGGTACACCGGATCGATCCCGGCATAGCTGCGGGCGAGTTCGCGCACGAACGGGATCCGCTTGTCGATCTTCTTCTCGCCCAGGTGGCGCAGGTCGAGGTGGACCGCGTCGCCGTCCTTCGTCTTGATCGTGCGGCCCGCCCACATCTCCTTGATGAAGCACTGGCTGAGCTTGTCGCGCGGCCCCAGCTCCATCGTGCGCGTCTGCGGGTGGCGGGGGTCGTCCACCTCGAGCGGCTGGCCGAGGTCGTAGTCCTGCAGGTAGCGGCGGCCGTCCCTGTTGACCAGGATCCCGCCCTCGCCGCGCGACGCCTCGGTGATCAGGATGCCCGTGCCCGGCAACCCGGTCGGGTGGTACTGGATGAACTCCATGTCCTTCAGCGCCACGCCCGCGCGGTAGGCCATCGCCATCCCGTCGCCGGTCTTGATCGCGCCGTTGGTCGTGAACGGGAACGCCTTCCCCGCCCCGCCCGTGCAGATGATCACCGACTTGCCCAGCACCGCGCGCACGGTCCCGGTCCGCAGCTCGATCGCCGCGCACCCCCGGCACCGCCCCTCGTCGTCCAGGAGCAGCTTCGTGGCGAAGTGCTCGTCGTAGCGCACGATGTTGCCGTACTTGAGCGTCGTCTGGAAGAGCGAGTGCAGCATGTGGAAGCCGGTCTTGTCGGCCGCGAACCAGGTGCGCTCGATCTTCATGCCGCCGAAGGGGCGCACCTGCACGGTCCCGTCGGGTCTGCGGCTCCACGGGCAGCCCCAGTGCTCCAGCTGGATCATCTCCTCCGGCGCGCGGTTCACGAAGTACTCGACCGCGTCCTGGTCGGCGAGCCAGTCCGCCCCGCTCACCGTGTCGTAGATGTGGTCCTCCAGGCTGTCGTTGTCCTTGATCACCGCCGCGGCGCCGCCCTCGGCGGTCACCGTGTGGCTGCGCATCGGGTAGACCTTCGACACGCAGGCGACAGAGAAGTCGGGGTTCTCCTCGGCGATCGCGATGGCGGCGCGCAGTCCGGCCCCGCCGCCTCCGATGATGACCACGTCGTGGTGGTGCGAGGATACGTGGCTCATGGCTGGCGATGCCTGCGGATGGCGCGCGAGCGGACAGCGCGGGGGCGGATGGCGCGCGTACGCACGGGGCGCGATGGATTCATGGGGTCAGGCCGGGGGG